>CALFML010000481.1 GCA_937879845.1 uncultured Myxococcales bacterium | reverse complement strand
TGGCCCGCTTCGCGCCGCGTGTCCCGGCCCTGGCCGGTGCGATTGAACCGCGTTGCCGGCCAGCGGGTTCCGATCTCGCCGCGGGTGCGGTCTGCTCTCGTCTCTGCAGGGCTACCAGCGGACGAAAACAGCCTGAATTTGAACGTCTTTTTTTACACTTGGCCGAGCTAGCGAACTCAAGCCCCTAACTAATCCGGCTAGTTAGTAGGCTGCGAACTGTCATCGGCGCGTATGCAACCCGTGTTCGCAGTGATTGCCGCGGGACATTTTACCCGATGGAAGGTAAAACTGGGATTATTGGCATTGGCAAACCATTGGAATCGCCAGTGGCAACCGGCCTGCAATGCCGACGGCAGTGTGGAGCACTGCGCGTCACTGCTGATCCCTCCGTATTGGGCGCCCCAACCGGGTGCGGCCACACCCCACTGCGCTGTACAGCCTTGGGTGAAGATCCCCTCACCACCGCCAGGAATGAGCAGATCGAACTGGTTAGAGCTCAAATCTCCTCCCGTATTGGTCACCTGGACAACCATCTGCTTGCCTGAAACGGTTCCGCTATTGAACGTCAATTTGTAACAAGCGCAGAGCCAACCGCTTTCCGATGATCCCGCGATCGCCGCTGCGGCGTATCCATACGATAATGTTGAGTTCACCGACCACGGTTGCTGGTTATTGCACGTGAACGCGGAGTTGGACGCGGTGCCGCTATTGCAACCACTTTGAACCCCACTGCCGACGACCGTTACTCCATTGGCGGCGCAGGAATTTACTGGTTTGCTTACTGAGGCCTTCCCCGACCAAGCGCCGGATGGTTTGCAACAATCCCAGTAACGGGTCGATTTTCCCGATGGGTCAGCCTGCGCCGCGGCAGGAAACAAGGCGAGTGCCGCCATGGCAGCCATCATCTGCCTAAGGGTAGAACTATGAGTGTATGACATGTTCCTGAGGCAACCATGATGGCGGACGGGTGTCAAGCACCCGCGCACCGGACCTATCCCCTCCATGCGTCCACTTTTTATTGGTAAAAGCCGTGGAGAGTAGGACAAGGAGACCTAACCTCAGCCGTCCGTTCTTCTGGTCGCGGCAAGCTCCCACCCAGACCCGCCAGTCAACGTCGCAGCCTGGACAGCCTTTTGGCCCTGAGGGCCGAAATCCAGAAAGGCGGCAGCTCAGCAAACTGACTAGCTCCGGAGTCGTTCCGCAATCGTTCCCACGGGGGATTTGACAGGGTCGTCAGCGACGGGAATCCGCCAAGCGGACATCAAGCCTGGCAACGTAATCGTCTCCAACGATGGCGAGGTAAAGCTGCTCGATTTCGGCCTGGCTCGGCTGCTCGATCTGGGCTACGGCAACGTGCCGAGTGCGACCTCGGCGTTGGCGCTGGCGAGCCCCAGCAATACCGCGCCCAAGGCGATGGCGGCGACGATCGAGTTTACTCGCGAGCAGGCCAAGAAGCTGATGTCCAGCCCAATGGCGGCCAATCTCGCCCGCGGCATCGCGCAGATCGAGCGCAACAGCGAGAGCGACATTCCCACGCGCGTCGATCCGCCGCCGCTCAATGTGATCGCCGACAGCGATGGCGACAGCAGCCAGGATCCCGAATTCGACCCGGGGGCGGAGGTCACGAGCGAGCTGGCGGTCTCGGTCAGCCCGGATCTGAACCAGCTGTATCGCGACCCGGCCGAAGGCGAGATGGCGGAGTCGAGCCGGGTCTCCGAGCAGCACGCCGCGCTCATCTCGAGCTTTAGCAGCGGCGGCAGCGACCTGAGTGGCAGCCGACCGCGGCCGCTGTGGCAGGCCCCGAGCCAGCTGGCAAGTCAAGACAGCGCCTCGGGCGGCGAGCTGGCCCAAAGCAGCCGTGCCCATGAGCGTCCCACCGCCCTCGACTCCGCCCAGTTTGCCGCGCAGGACTGGGGGCTGCCGCCGACCAGCGAGCGGAGCCGGATCGCCGGCACGCCGCTTTATATGGCCCCCGAAATCTGGCGCGGCGAACCGGGCACGCGGCGGGCGGACATCTACTCGATGGGCGCGCTCCTTTACGAGCTGCTCCATGGCGTGCCGCCTTTTGCCGACGTGCAGCTCTCCGACCTGGCCAAGGTCGTCAATGAGCAGGATGCCCCGCCGCTGCTCACCGTCGCGCCCACCGTGGATGCCCGGCTGGCGGCCATCGTTGACCGCTGCCTCCGGCGCGATCCCTCATTGCGGTTCGGCTCGGGCGATGAGCTGCGCGAAGCCCTGGAGCACGTGCGCCCCAAGGAATCCGGGGAGTCGCTCCCGGAGGGCAACCCCTATCGCGGCCTGCTCGCCTTCGAAGCCGAGCACCGCGGGCTGTTCTTCGGCCGCCGCTCCGAGATCGGCACCATCACCGAGCGCCTGCGCACCGAGCCTCTGGTCCTTGTCGCCGCCGACTCCGGCGTCGGCAAGTCTTCGCTCTGCCGCGCCGGCGTGCTGCCGATGGTCAGCGATGGAGCGCTGGGCAAAGGACGGCAGTGGAGCACGATCGCGATGGTTCCGGGGCGCGCGCCCCTGTCGGCCCTGTGCGCGGAACTGGCGCCGCATGTCGCGCTCGCGGAGAGTGAGCTCATGGCGCAGCTCAGCCGCGATCCGGCGACCCTGGCCCGCACCCTGCATCGCAGCCTGGGCGATGCGCGCGGGCTGCTGCTCTTTATCGATCAGCTGGAAGAAATCGTCACCATCGCTGAGCCGGCGCAGTCGCGGATCGTCGGAGAAGCGCTCGGGCACCTGTGCTCGCGCATCCCATCGGTGCGCATGCTGATGACGGTGCGCAGCGACTTCCTGGCGCGCGTCGCGGCGGTCGGCGGACTGGGAGACGAGCTGGTGCGGGCCCTTTACATCCTGCGGCCGCTGACTCCCGACAAGATCCAAGAGGCGATTGTCGGCCCGGCGCAGATAAAAGGCGTGAGCTTCGAATCGCAGGAGCTGGTCGACACCTTGGTGGAGTCCACCGCCAAGACCGACGGCGGACTGCCGCTGCTGCAGTTCGCTCTGACCGAGCTGTGGGAAGCGCGCAAAGGTGACTCGATCACCAAGTCCGCGCTCGACGCCATCGGCGGCGTCTCCGGAGCGCTGGCCCGGCATGCCGATCAGGTCATGCTCGCGCTGCCGGCGGATCAGCGCAAAGAGGCGCGGCGCATCCTGATGGCGCTCGTTACGATGGAAGGCACCCGCGCCCGCAAGAGCGATGAGGAGCTGCCGCGCACTCCGGCGGCGCGGCAGGCGCTGGAGGCGCTGGTCAAGGCGCGCTTGCTGGTCGCCCGCGACACCGGCGAAGGAGCCTCATACGAGGTCGCGCACGAGGCGCTGCTCAAAGGCTGGGAGTCGCTGCGCAAGTGGCTGGAAGACCACGCCGAGCGCCGCGCCGCCAAGCAGCGCCTCGCCACCGCCGCCACCGAGTGGGCGCGGCTCGGCAAGACCCGCGAGGCGCTGTGGAGCAAGCTCCAGATCTCCGACTCCGAGCTTCTGGAAGACGCCGACATCACCCCGCGCGAAGCGGACTTCCTTGCGGCGTCCCGGCGCAAGCACTGGCGCGACCTGCAGCTCCGCCGCGCCCTGGCGATCATCATTCCCAGCCTGCTCGTCGCCCTGTATGGCGGCTATCGGATTAAGCTCAGCCGCGAGCTATCGCACCGCGTCGAGTCGCATCTTTATGAAGGACAGCAGCTCCGGGCGCAAGCGCAGCGCCTGAACACGGAGATCGAACAGCTGCGCCAGAAGTCCTTCGCCGCCTTCGACAGTCAGCACAAGGATGACGGCGAGGCGATATGGGAAAAAGTTCTCCTGCTGTCGCAGGACCTGGACGATCTGTTCGGGCACGCGAGTCAGGAATTCGAGACCGCGCTCACCCTGGATGGCAGCCGTGAGTTCGTCCGCCAACAGCTGCGCGACGTCCTTTATGACCGCGCCCTGGTGGCAGAGAGAGATCATGCCGTCGGCAAGCTGCGCGACCTCAAGGCCCGCATGGAGCTTTACGATATCGACGGAAAGCGGCGGCTTCAGTGGAACGCTCCCGCCACTTTGCACCTGACCACCAACCCGCCTGGCGCTACCGTCAAAGCCAGCCGCTACCAGGAAGACCCGCATCGGCGCCGCCGCTTGATACTGACTGCCGAGCAGACAATTGGCACCACTCCGCTGCAGCAAGTAACGCTGCCTCCAGGCTCGTACCTTTTGATCCTCTCCGCGCCGAACCGCACCGAGATCCGCTACCCCGTGGTGCTCCAGCGCGGGGAGCAGTTTCGCCAAAACATCGAAATGCCCGCGGCGGCCGCCGTCCCGGCCAACTTCGTCTACATTCCGGCGGGGCGGTTCTACTTCGGCACCACCGGCGATGAGCTCGTACGCAAGAGCTTTCTCACCACGGTCCCGCTGCACGAGGTGACGACGCCTTCGTACCTGATCGCCCGGCATGAGACTACGTTCGCGGAGTGGATTGCCTTTTTGGAAGCGCTGACGCCCGAAGAGCGGACGCGCCGCACGGAGCACGCGGCCCGCGGCGGAATGTCAGGCTCGGTCGGGCTCAAGATGCTGGGCGATGGCAGCTGGCAGCTGAGCCTACAGCCCATCGCCGCTTCCTATACAGTACGCAGCGGCGAGCGGCTCATCTACAGCGGCCGCAAGTCCAGCGTCTCCCAAGACTGGCTGCGGACTCCGGCATCCGGAGTCTCACGCGATGATGTGGTCGCCTACGCGACCTGGCTGGATCGTACGGGACGTGTTCCCGGCGCCAGGCTTTGCAATGATCATGAATGGGAGCGCGCCGCCCGCGGGGCCGACGATCGCGGGTACCCCCATGGCTATGAGCTCGATGGCTCAGAAGCCAACCTGGACGAGAGCCATGGCCGCGACTCCAAGCTCGCCGGTCCCGATGAAATCGGCAGCCATCCAAATTCCCGCAGTCCGTTCGGTCTGGACGATATGGCCGGAAACGTATTTGAGTGGGTGACCTCCTCCCTCGATCCCAGCGAGTCGGTCCTGCGCAGCGGCGGATTTTTCTACAGCACCGTCACCGCGCACAGCGCAAACCGCAGCATCGTCGGCCCGGACATGCGCGATCCGGCGCTCGGTTTTCGGCTCTGCGCCCGCGCCCCTGCCCCTTAAGATTCCTACCATCGGATTCCTAAGGTAAAAACAGCGGTCAGGTGCGTCCTCTGCGGCGCGTCCAGATTTGCGCGCAAAGCTTCCCATCGATAAACCATGGAAATCCAAGGATTAATTCGTAAGCATATCGGAATGCTTAATTTTTTTGCGGCTATTGAGAATTGATGCAATTTCGAAAAAATTCATTCTAATTCAGATGGTTATAAGAAGTACCAAAAACAATAGATCCACAAAGGGAACTCATTTACAATCTAGACGTGGTACAGGACTATCGCTCCGGGTGGGGTTGGTGTTCGGATGAACCACGATAGAGCAGCATACGATTATTTGGAGGTGGCCATGTCGTTTTTCAGACGGTTCGGCGTCCTCGCCCTTGCCAGCACCCTGAGTACATCCTGTCTCTCGGATCAAGACAACAACGAGCCGCTCGCCCAATACCGCGCCGAGATTTCGACCAACTCGCCCACTCTCAACGGAATTTCGATCAACGGAATTTCGATCAACGGAATTTCGATCAACGGAATCTCCATCAATGGTATTTCGATCAACGGAATCTCCATCAATGGTATTTCGATCAACGGCATTTCCATCAACGGCATCTCCATCAACGGCACGGCGTTAGATGGGCTCAGCCTGACTAACAGCAAGATTAGCCTCAAACTGCCCGGCACCAATAAGACCCTCACGGGGCGCGATCTGATTGGAATGACGGCCAAAATCAGCGTTCCGGCGCAGGGCAGCGTGCTCGGTCAGACTTATACGATGCGCATCGACAACGTCGTGCAGGATACCAGCAACAATTTTAACGACATCTGGCTGTATCAAGTCTCGTATAAGGCGGACAACAGCAACTCTTGGCAGAGTCTGTGCAGTGATTATTCCGGACAGCCTTCGCCGCTCACCTTGGTCAAGGGCGCTTACTGGAACGAGACCACTGGGGCGCGCATAGACGACGCGAAAGCAGTGACCCCGGCGTGCGCGGAGGGAGCCATCGGCAAGTGCGTCATTCTCGGCTACCGGCCGTGGGCCACCGGCTCGGTCTGCAACGGCTACGGCAGGCACCGCGACTGCAATGACGTATCGCTCAAGGAATATCACCAGGCTTGCACGCGGATGATTCGCGCGGACTACTGCGGCGATGGGACGGCGCATACCGTAAACGGCACCATCCTCGACATCTTCGACTACCTCTCTCCGCCGGTTCAGCTGCAGGAAGAGAAGTGGCAGATGGAGGCGCGGTGGACTCAGACCGGCGCGCTCTGCCTGAGCCAGAGGCGGCATCCCGAGATTCCGTTCCCCGGCTGCGTGAAATCCGGCGATAAGAGCAAGACGCCTACATACGTGCAGCCGCCCAAGTGCCAGGCTTACTCGACCGGCGACGATCGCGGCCTCATCGTCAGCACGTTCCAGAGCGGCACCAAGTAACCGCCCGCCCTAGCCGACCAGTCCGACCACCAGGTTCAGCGCCAGCGCCAAGATTGTCGTGTTGTAGACGAACGACAGGAGCGCGTGGAGGAGCACCGCGCGCCGGATATGCGACGCGGAGATCGCGACGTCCGAGACCTGAAAGCACATTCCCAGCGTGAACGCGAAGTACGCGAAGTCGAAGTCGCACGGCGGCCGGCCGCCGGGGAACTCCAGACCGCCGGAGCTGCCGCGGCGGTAATACAGGTGCGCGTACCGCATCGTGTACGAGGTATGGGTCAGGGTCCACGATAGCGCAATCGCCAGGAGCGTCAGCGCGGTCCATACCGAGGACGCGGGATACGCCATGGCCCGCACCTCTTTGAGGACGAACGTGGCGGCGAACAGACTGAACAGGCTGGAGGCGAGCGCCAGCAGCCAGACCAAGGTGCCGCCGAGGTCCTCTGGCGCCGCATGCGCCGGGGTGGCCTTGGCTCCCGATCGGACGATGATGCGCCAGGCGAGGATGGTCAGCGTCAAGGCGCCGATGTCCCACCCCACCACGGCGCGAATGCGCCACGTCACCCGCAGCGGGACCAAGTACGTAGCGAGTAAAAATCCCAGCACTCCCAGCACGATGGACAGCAGCAGCCGGCCTGGTGAGCGGCGAATCCAGTGCTGACGCGGCCGATAGCTGAACCCGGATGACAGGCCAGCCGGAGGCGGCGCGGCCGATGCGTCTTCACTCATTTCGCACAAGTTACCACGACTTGTGATGATTTCAGTCCACCGGCCTTGACCGGCCCTGCGAGCTGCCCTTGCCGCATCGCCTCATCGCTCGGGCCGATATGAGGCCAATCCGTCCGCTGGAGTCGCCATCAAGTGCCGAGGCGCTCGCGCCCCAGCGGATCGATTGGACCGGTTGCCCCGAGCCATGAGCCTCAACCGGCTTAACATCAACTGATCCGTTCCCCATCGCTTACGACCCCTGTCTACTCCCTGTGGGAACGATTGCGGAACGAGTATGAAGTGGCAGGTGTCAGGCACGGAGCTCCCCTGTGCGGTCGATTTTCGTCCGCGAGCGACAAGCTCTGTAGAGCCCCGTCCAGGCCGATCCGCGAAAACAGAGCGACGAGTTGTCTCCATCGAGTATGCGCGGTCACTCCACGATCTCACGTACCCGGCGCCGGCTGGAGCTGTCGATGCATCAGCGCGTGTGCGACTGGGTGCTGGCTTGGCGCAGCGGGTCGGGTCTGCGGCAGGACCCTGGGCGTGGATGCCTCGATGCTGGAGACCAATGCAGCGATGCGCGCCGGAGATTTCGCCATCGGTCACACTGTACCGCCGATCACTGGGCGCTCGATTGCCCTTCCTCCGGCCGGGCGAAGTTGCGGAAGCGGTCTTCGTTCGCGTCGTAGATTCGCAGGCTGAGCTGTCCCATGTCGTAGATCCAGCCGTGCAGCGTCAGCTCGCCTTCATCCAGGCGCCGCTTGAGCGCTGGGAACGTCACCAGGTTGTCGAGCTGCACGAGCACGTTCTCCTCCACCGCCCAGCGCAGCTCTTCCTCCGCGGTCAGGCCGCGCTGCCGGGCGCTTGCCGCCACCGGGGTCACCTGCTGCAGCCACTCCTGCAGCGACACCTCATCCGGACCCAGCCCCTCAAGGCCCCCGAGCGCCGCCCGCACCCCGCCGCAGCCGTAGTGGCCGCAGACGATGATATGGGGAACGCGCAGGTGCACCACCGCGTACTCCAGCGCCGCGCCGACGCTGGCATCGGCGTGGACGAGCGGCGGCACCAGGTTGGCGACGTTGCGCACGACGAACAGCTCACCCGGCGCCGCCTGGGTGAGGAGCTCCGGCACGACGCGTGAGTCCGAGCAGCCGATATACAGCGCCCCCGGACTCTGTCCGTGCTGCGCCAGGTCCTCCAGGTATCGCCGCTCCTTCTGGCAGTACTTTTGCAGGAAGTTCTTGTGGCCATGCAGAAACTTGTCGATCATAACGGGCTCCGTGGTGGCTTCGGGTCGCTCCCGAGGACTCAAGTCGATAGTGGCGCCGGCGCCGGAAGGAGCGCGCGCAGATCTCCGGCGATCGTCGCGCACAGCCGCTCAAGGGGCAGATCGTTGTCATCGGTCCCGAAGGGATCGCAGATCTCCACTCCGATCTCCTCGATGCCGAGCAGCACGTAGCTCAGGAGCGCGGTCACGGCGATGGTCGCCCAGCCGAAGACCGGCAGCAGGACAAACGGCAGGCTGTAGCAGTACAGGATGAGCGCGCGCCGCAGGTGGACGACATAGGCGAACGGCAGCGGGGTGCGGTGGATGCGCTCGCAGGCGCCGATGCAGTCCACAAGGAGCTGGACGTTCTGATCGAGCGCGAGCTGCTGGTAATCGGTCACGACGCCGGTGTCGCGTGCGCCCTTGATGCCGGCGCTCAGCTTCACCGCGATCGCCAGCGGCGGATGCGCGGCGTTCTCGATCTCCGCGACAAGGGGCCGGTCCGTGGGGTCGAGCTCTGCGCTGAGCTCGTCGTGGAACGCGCCCAGGCCGCGCCCATCGCCAAGCGTTCCACCGGCGGCTCCGAAGAGTTCTACCTCGCCATCACCACCGACCGCAAGACCCGCCGCAACATCCTCATCGCCAGCCGCGATGACCACATGCTGTGGGCAAAGTCGAACCTGGCTGCTGTGAAATCCGGGGCGTACTTCCCGACCCGGAAAAACACGATCGAACTCCCACCAGAGGCTTTGGCGCATAGCAACAACGCATGGCTGTCAAACCAGGAGCAAACCACCCGTGCGCAGGTTTGGTTTTACCGCGAGCCACAGAGCATGCCCATCACCGAAATGACACGGGTGGCCGGGCAGTACGACTACACCTTGACGCTGCTGCTGATGCCCGATGCAGAGTGGCAGCGCCCTTGGCATGGCGATGAAGAATCCGAAGAAGACACCTTCGATCGGTTCATCCGCAACGGCCAGTACCCCGTTCGGTAGTTCAAGGCCGATCGATCATGACCACGCACAAGTGGCAGTTCACCTCCCGTTTTCGCCGTCACGCCTTCGGCTGGCGATCAGACACGCCGATCCAGCGCATCAAAGAAGCGCTCGCCGAAATCAAGGCAGTAGCACGCAAAGACCCAGTGCTCGCGGCCGAGGGCGCCTCGCCCGGCTGCGAGGGCGCGCACAGCACGCGACGGGTGCGAGCGCCGTCGACCGCGCTGTCGCCCACCCACGCGCCGCCGCCCGTTCGCTCGATGCGCACGGCGCCTCCTCCGAGCGCGGTCGGGTCGACGGAGACCTCGACGGTGCTCACGCCGTCCGCGGACACCACCCGGCGCGAGAGGGTCACGGCCTCGGGCTCGACGATCTCGTTGATGCGTCCTGCGGTCACG
>CALFML010000480.1 GCA_937879845.1 uncultured Myxococcales bacterium | reverse complement strand
GGGTTCACGCCCTTGTTCGGCTCCTTGCCGAAGAACTCCTTCACCGCCTTCTGCACGGCCGGCATGCGGGTCATGCCGCCGACGAGGACCACGCTGTTGATGTCGGCGACCCCGAGCTTCGCGTCGTCGAGGGCCTTGCGGCACGGCTCGAGGGTGCGCTCGATGAGGTCGCTGACCATGAGCTCCAGCTCCTTGCGCGTCATCGTCTTGATGAGGTGGAGCGGCGATCCGTCGGCTCCCGTCGCGATGAACGGGAGGTTGATCTCGGTCTCGATGGAGGACGACAGCTCGTGCTTCGCCTTCTCCGCGGCCTCCTTGAGGCGCTGGAGCGCCATCGTGTCGCCGCGCAGATCGAGGTCGTCGGTCGTCCAGAGCTCATGGTTGCCCGGCACCCACACAAGGCGGGCAAAGCGCGGCTTTAGCGTCTGCAGGACAAACCGCAAGTCTTGCGCCGACTCCCCAAGGTCGCCGCCCAGGACCAACCAGTCGTCCGGATGCGCCGCCAGCTCTTCCACGACACGGCGGTTCTCCGTGTAGCCGACGTGCAGATCGCTTATCGCCCACAGCTTCATGAGCGCCCGAAACCTGTAGGAGAGGCGATTGCACTATGCCAAGGCACGATGCCGCGCAGGGGGAGGTAGCGCACGGCGCGCACCTGCAGCGCCGCGCCGCCGGTGTCAGCGCCGACGGCGATCAAGTGGTTCGCGCCGCCGCGCAGCAGAGCAAAGCGCCAGCGCGACGGATCATCGCCAAGCCGCGGATCAAACTCGATGCGCACGGAAGGGCCGCCAATATGGGACTCCCGTTCCCGCTCGCCCTGCCCTTCCTCAAGGAAAAAGGAAAACTGCTCCAGCGGAATGGCCAGCCCGAGTCCGCGCGCTTTGATGTAGCTCTCCTTGAGCGTCCAGTATGAGAAGAACCGCTCGCGCTGCCGGTTCGGCGGCAAGGCGCGCAGAGCTCTCACCTCGGATGGGGAGAAGTGGTGCTCGGCGATGCTCAAGGTCTCACCGACCCGGTGCAGATACTCTGCATCCACCCCCAACGCCGGATGGACAAGACTCACCGCGCACACCACGAGACCCGGCGTGTTGGTCAGGTTGAAGTGGATCGCCGCGGACGGAAGATCATTTGCTATGTAGGGTTTTCCGCGCTCGCCTTCAGCGAAACGCCATGCCCCCGGAGCAAGCGGAGCATAGTTTGACAAGACGGTCCGCACGAGCGCGCGCGTAGCGAGAAACAGCAGGCGGTCGCGGGCGAAATAAAACCGATCATGCCGCGCGCGCTCCTCTTGGGTCATGAGCGCCGAATAGGCGTCGAGGAGCGCCCGATCGTCCAGCCCCTCATAGAAAAAACACCACAGATCGACGACGCCTGGGCCTTGGGCCCGTGTTTCCGTCAGCGTCACCGCCGGAAGCTCTTCGATCGGAGTCAGCATGCTGCGCAGCCGCCCGAAGTATCGCAGAACTACCGTCTTAGGGCACCATGCAAAACGGCAGCGCCCGACGGTCCGGAGCGGTAAGAAGCGGCACGAAGCGATACGAAGCGGCACGGAGCGACACGAAGCGGCACGGGCCTACATGGGGAAGGGCGAAGGCGCCAAAGGCCTACAAAGGCCCCAGGCCTCCCCCACAGTCACCGTGGCACACACTTGCCGAGGTTTTCTCTTGCTCGCAGCCGCCGTGAGTGTGCGACAATCAGGGCATGAATAAATGGATTATTATTTTTCCTCTTCTTTTAGGTTGTGAAGCCCGCTTTCTGGATCAACGCAGCGGCGCGAGCCCGCTAGGACAAGCGCCCTACGACGCCGCCATGCCGCCCGTCGATCTGGCCGGCGTCGATCTGATCGGCGCGGATCTGGCGACCCCGGCGGACAAGCTGCTATCTCAAGGATCGTTTATGGGCCGCGCCGGACACGCTGGAGCCGGCGACGGCATGCTCTACCGCACGGCCAGCGCGGTAGAGGTCCGCTTCGCCCCCAATTTCACCTGCAGCGGCGTGCCGGGTCCCGCGGTGTTTCTCACCTCCCGCGATAGCATGGGCGGCGGCATCGACACCCAGACCGACATAAGCTTAGGCACCCTGCGCTCCACCAGCGGCGCCCAGACCTACGTGGTGCCGCCAGGCGCTGACGTCGGGCGGCGCAACGTGTTTGTTTACTGTCAGCCTTTCCGAGTCGAAGTAGCAAAGGCGACACTTACGGACGTGCCATGAACCTGCGGCGACACCTTATCGGGCCCCTTTTGGGGCTGACCCTCCTACTCTTACCAGCCGTCGCCGCCGCCGGGCCGTGGACCCGCGATCAGGGGCACGCCTTCTTCAGCACGTCGTACGGCCGCATCGCCTCAAATACGATCTTCGGGCCGAACTTCTCCATACAGCCCCTTGGGGCGACCTACGAGCAGAACGCCATCCAGCTCTATGGCGAAGTCGGGCTCATCTCCCGCTGGCTGACGCTCACCGTGGAGCAGCAGATCCTGCGCTACAGCCGCCTGATTGGTCAAGGCGCGACCTATGGCGTCGGCGACCTGCGCATGGGGTTCTGGACCGGCATCGTCACCCAGCCGATCCGCTTGACCGCGGCCTTCCTCGCCGGCGTGCCGATTGGCGATCCGTCGCCCACAGCAGGCGTGGGAGCCGATGCGGAGGCGGAGCTCATCGCCCGCTCTCTGCCGACCGGCGACGGCGAAGCGGACTTCGAGCTGCGTCTGTCCTTCGGTTACTCGTTCGGCAAAAAGCGCCGCTGGCCGCTGGAGCACTATCTGGTCGCCGAGGTCGGCTACTGGTTCCGCACCACCGGCCACTCGCGCGCGCTCAACGGCAGCCTGACCTTCAGCGAGTTCGCCGACGATTTCACCTACAAGGCGGAGCTTGGCACCAAGTTTCCCTGGCGCTTCATCGAACGCTTCTGGTTCATCATCCGCCTCGCCGGCATCGAGTCGTTCGCCAGCAGCGTCCAAGCGGCCAACACCTGCGCCACCGGTCTTGGCAACGGCGTTACCTACACCGCCTACGGCTTGGAGCTCGCCGGCCGCATCTACAAAGGGTTTGGCGCCAACATCGGTATCGACGAAGCCAACCGCGCTCGCTGCGTCGCCGCCGGGGCCAATCTCAAGGTCGGGCTCACGCTGCAGTTCTGAGCGGGTCTAAATCCGCCGGCCCCCGCCATAATCCTTGGGCCCGAATTAGCCGCCGCGGCTAGCAAATCGGGCCCAAGGAACGGATAATACGATCATGCTCGACCAAGGCCAGCCAATCGGCAACTACCGCATCGTGCAGAAGCTCGGCGAGGGCGGTATGGGCGCGGTGTTCGAAGCGGTGCATCAAGACATTGGCCGCCACGTCGCCATCAAGGTCCTGCATCCGCAGTTTTCGCAGGATCAGCAGGTCGCCATCCGCTTCCTCAATGAGGCCCGCGCGGCCGCCATCGTCGACCACCCCGGCATCGTCGATGTCTTCGAGTACGGCCGGCTCCCCGACGGCACGACGTTCCTGGTGATGGAGTTTCTCAAAGGCAAGTCGCTGCGGGCGCTGCTCAAGCAGGAAGGCAAGTTCTCCGTCTATCATGCGCTGCGGGTGACCCGGCAAATCGCCTCCGCGCTGGCCGCGGCGCATGATAAGGGAATCATTCATCGCGATCTTAAGCCGGACAATGTGGTCATATCACCGGATCGTGAGCAGCCCGGTAAGGATCGGG
>CALFML010000479.1 GCA_937879845.1 uncultured Myxococcales bacterium | reverse complement strand
CCGGATGCCGGGCGACACCTGGCAGAAGTTCGCCAACTTGCGCGCCTATTACGGCTTCATGTGGGGCCACCCCGGCAAGAAGCTGCTGTTCATGGGGCAGGAGTTCGCGCAAGGCGCCGAGTGGAACTACCAGCAGGGGCTCGACTGGCACCTGCTCGAGGTCGGCTGGCACAAGGGCGTCCAGTTGCTGGTCAAGGATCTGAACCGGGTCTATCGCGAGCTGCCGGCACTGCATCAGCATGACTGCGACGGCAGCGGCTTTTCGTGGGTCGAGGCCAACGATGCCGCCCAGTCCGTGTTCGCCTGGATGCGCCATGGCAACCCCGGCGTGCCGTCGGTGCTGGTGGTGAGCAACCTCACCCCGGTGCCCCGCCCGGACTACCGGATCGGGCTTCCCGTACCCGGCCGCTGGCGTGAAGCGCTGAACACCGATGGCGAGCTCTATGGCGGCTCGGGCATGGGCAATCTCGGCGGCGTCGAAGCGACGCCCGAACCCTGGCACGGGCAGCCCTGCTCGGCCACGGTGACGTTGCCGCCGTTGGCGACACTGTTCTTCGTCGGTGAGGGCTGAGCACCGGCACGACCCAAGGGAGGCATAAGAATGTCGACGATCCATCGCCCCGGCGCCCTCGCGCGCAGCGCCATGGCCTATGTGCTGGCCGGAGGACGCGGCTCGAGGCTGTACGAACTGACCGACCGTCGCGCCAAGCCCGCAGTCTATTTCGGCGGCAAGGCCCGGATCATCGATTTCGCGCTCTCCAATGCCATCAATTCGGGCATCAGGCGGATCGGTGTCGCGACTCAGTACAAGGCGCACAGCCTGATCCGGCATTTGCAGCGGGGCTGGAATTTCCTGCGCCCGGAGCGCAACGAGAGCTTCGATATCCTGCCGGCGAGCCAGCGCGTTTCGGAGAACCAGTGGTACGAAGGCACGGCCGACGCCGTGTACCAGAACATCGACATCATCGAGTCCTACGGACCCGAATTCATGGTCATCCTGGCTGGCGACCATGTCTACAAGATGGACTACAGCTTGATGCTGCAGCAGCACGTCGATTCTGGGGCCGACGTGACCATTGGCTGCCTCGAGGTGCCGCGCATGGAGGCCACGGGCTTCGGCGTCATGCACGTGGACGCGGACGACCGCATCGTCTCGTTCCTGGAGAAGCCCAAGGACCCGCCGGGCATTCCCGGCAACCCAGAGATGGCACTGGCCAGCATGGGGATCTACGTCTTCAATACCAACCTTCTGTTCGACCAGCTGCGCCGAGATGCCGCCGACCCGAACTCGGCCCACGATTTCGGTCACAACATCGTTCCCTGGCTCGTGGAGCACGGCAAGGCCGTGGCCCACCGCTTCGCCAGCTCCTGCGTCAAGTCCGACACCGAGGCCGAGGCCTACTGGCGCGACGCCGGCACCATCGATGCCTATTGGGAAGCCAATATCGACCTCACCAGCTTCATCCCGGCGCTGGACCTCTACGACCGCAACTGGCCGATCTGGACCTATGCCGAGATCACCCCGCCGGCCAAATTCGTGCACGACAAGGAGGATCGCCGTGGTGCGGCGGTGAACTCCCTCGTCTCCGGCGGCTGTATCGTCTCCGGTGCCGGGATCCGGGACTCGCTGCTGTTCACCGGCGTGAAGGTTCACTCCTACGCCTCCCTGGAGGGCGCGGTCGTCCAGCCCTACGTCGATATCGCCCGCTCCGCCCGGCTGAAGAACGTCGTCATCGACCGCGGCGTGCAGATCCCCGAAGGGCTCGTGGTCGGTGAGGACCCGGAACTCGACGGCAAGCGCTTCCGGCGGACGGGCAAGGGCATCTGCCTGATCACGCAGCCGATGATCGACCAGCTGAAAGCCTGACTTGCCATGCGTGTGCTGTCGGTCGCGTCCGAACTCTACCCACTGATCAAGACCGGCGGGCTCGCGGACGTGGCAGGGGCCCTGCCCGGCGCCCTGGCGCCGCTGGGCATCGCCGTGCGCACCCTGCTGCCGGGCTATCCTGCCGTCCTGGCCAAGCTCGAAGGCGCTGAGGAGGTGCTGGAGCTGGGTGAGGCCTTCGGTGGCCCCGCCCGATTGCTGGCCGCCCGCAGTGCCGCAGCCCAGGACCTGCTGATCCTGGACGCACCCCATCTCTACGCCCGGCCGGGCAATCCCTATCTGGGCCCCGACGGGCGCGACTGGCAGGATAATTACCGCCGCTTCGGGCTGCTCAGCCGAATCGCCGCCGAGATCGGCACCGGCCGCCTGGACAGCTGGCGACCGGACCTGGTGCATGCGCATGACTGGCAGGCGGGGTTGGTCGCGGCCTATCTCGAGCAGGCGCCGGAAGGCCGTCCGGCCACGGTGCTGACCGTGCACAACCTGGCCTTCCAGGGCCTGTTCGACCCGTCCTGCATCGGCGAGCTCGGCCTGTCGCCGGCCGGGTTCCAATTCGAAGGCTACGAATCCTGGGGGCGTGTCGGCTTCCTCAAGGCCGGCCTCTATTATTCGGACCGCCTGACCACGGTCAGCCCGACCTACGCCCAAGAGATCCAGACCGAGGCCGAGGGCATGGGCCTGCACGGCCTGCTGCAATCGCGGGCCGACGATCTGGTCGGGATCGTCAACGGCATCGACGACCGGATCTGGGATCCCGCGGCCGACCCCGATCTGCCGGCCCAGTATCATGCTCGTGATCTCGGCGACCGGGCACTCAATCGCGCGGCGGTGCAGGCGCGCTTCGGGCTCGACCCCGACCCCTCCGGCCTGCTGTGCACGGTGGTGAGTCGGCTCACCGGCCAGAAGGGCCTGGACCTCCTCCTCCAGTCCCTGCCGACCTTGCTCCATCACGGCGGCCAGCTGGCGCTGCTCGGCTCCGGCGAGCATGCGCTCGAGGCCGGCTTTGCCGCCGCCGCCGCCGCCCATCCCGGCCGTGTCGGCTGCTTCTTCGGCTATGACGAGAAGCTGTCGCACCTGGTCCAGGGCGGCGCCGACGCCATCGTCGTGCCATCCCGGTTCGAGCCCTGCGGCCTGACCCAGCTCTACGGCCTGCGCTACGGCACGATCCCGATCGTGGCTCGGGTCGGCGGCCTCGCCGACACGGTGATCGACGCCAACGAGGCCGCGCTGGACGACGGCGTCGCCACCGGATTCGTGTTCGGGCCGGTCACCGCGGACGGGCTCGGCTTCGCGCTGACCCGCGCCGCTGCTCTCAAGGCACGGCCCGTGGCCTGGCAGCGGCTGCAGACCCGCGCCATGACGCGGACCGTGTCCTGGCGCCGCCCCGCCCAGCACTATCACGACCTCTATCGCGGCCTGCTCGTCAGCCGCGGACACGCCATCACCGCAGCCGGGACCGCCGCCATGCCGATCCGCACCGTCGCCACCACGCCCTTTGGCGACCAGAAGCCGGGCACCTCCGGCCTGCGCAAGAAGGTGCCGGTCTTCCAGCAGCCCAACTATGTCGAGAACTTCGTCCAGGCGATCTTCGACAGCCTCGAGGGCTTCGCCGGCAAGACCCTGGTCGTGGGCGGGGACGGGCGCTTCTACAATCGCGAGGTCATCCAGACCGTCATCAAGATGGCCGCGGCCAACGGCTTCGGCCGCGTGCTCGTGGGCCAGGGCGGGCTGCTGTCGACGCCAGCCGCCTCCTGCGTGATCCGCAAGCACAAGACCTTCGGCGGCATCATCCTGTCGGCCTCGCACAATCCGGGCGGCCCGGACGGCGATTTCGGCATCAAGTACAATATCGGCAATGGTGGCCCAGCTCCGGAGAAGGTCACCGACGCGATCTTCAAGAATACCCAGACCATTCGTGAGTACCGGATCCTCGACGTGCCCGACCTCGATCTCGACGCGGTCGGCACCCAGGCCGTGGGCGAGATGGAACTGGAGGTCATCGATCCGGTCAGCGATTACCAGGAGCTGATGGAGAGCCTGTTCGACTTCGAAGCACTCCGGGCGCTGTTCGCCGGCGGGTTCACGATGCGCTTCGATGCGATGCACGCCATCACCGGCCCCTACGCGCGGGCGATCCTCGAGGATACCCTGGGCGCGCCCGCGGGTACCGTGGTCAACGGCACGCCCATGCCCGATTTCGGCGGCCACCATCCCGACCCCAACCTCGTCCACGCCAAGGAGCTCTACGACCTGATGATGTCGAAGGCGGCGCCCGACTTCGGCGCCGCCTCGGACGGCGACGGCGACCGCAACCTGATCATCGGCCGCGGCATCTTCATCACGCCGTCGGACAGCCTGGCCATGCTCGCCGCCAACGCGCATCTGGCGCCGGGCTACCGCAGCGGCCTCAAGGGCATCGCCCGCTCGATGCCGACCAGCGGTGCCGCCGACCGGGTGGCACAGGCGCTGGGCGTGCCTTGCTTCGAGACCCCCACCGGCTGGAAGTTCTTCGGCAACCTCCTGGATGCCGGCATGGCCACGATCTGCGGCGAGGAGAGCGCCGGCACGGGCTCGGACCATGTGCGCGAGAAGGACGGGCTGTGGGCCGTGCTGCTGTGGCTCAACGTGCTGGCGGCCCGGCGCCAGCCGGCGCTGGCGATCGTCCAGGAGCACTGGCGCAGCTATGGCCGCAACTACTATTCGCGGCACGACTTCGAGGAGGTCGAGGCGGCCGGCGCCAATGGTTTGATGACCCATCTGCGCGGCCAGCTCGCGTCCCTCCCCGGCACCAAACTGGGCGCCTTCGAGGTCGCGGCCGCCGACGACTTCGCCTACACCGACCCGGTCGACGGCTCGGTCAGCGCCGCCCAGGGTGTGCGCATCCTGTTCAAGGACGGCTCGCGGATCGTCTACCGCCTGTCAGGCACCGGCACCGCCGGGGCCACCTTGCGGGTCTATATCGAGCGCTTCGAGGCCGATCCCGCCAAGCATGGGCAGGACACGCAGGCGGCCCTGACCGACCTGATCGAGATCGCCGGCGACCTCGCCGAGATCACCGAGCGTACCGGCCGCGAGCGGCCCACGGTAATCACATGAGAAGTAGCCTGGGCCCACGCAGCGCACGTGGCATGACGCCGCTGGCAGCGTGTCCGCCGGAACTCAACGTCGAGCGGGCGACGTGGGTCGATCGACAGCCGTACGGCATGATCGACATCGGCTCCAACTCGGTCCGGCTCGTGGTCTATGACGAGCTTGGCCGCGCCCTCTTGCCGCGCTTCAACGAGAAATCGCTATGCCGGCTCGGCGACGGCCTGGCCCAGACCGGTGCGATCGCCGCCGACGGCTTCCGGCGCACGGTCGAGGCGGTGCGACGGTTTCGCGCCATCGCCGAGGCCATGGGGGTGGCCCGGCTCGACGCCACCGCCACCGAAGCCATCCGCCGGGCGTCGAACGGGGCGGATCTGGTGGCAGCGATGGCATCCGAGGCCGGCGTCGCCGTCCGAATCCTCAGCGGCGAGGAGGAGGCGCGGTTCGCTACCCTTGGCGTGATCTCGGGCTTCTTTCGGCCACTGGGGCTGGTTGGCGACATGGGCGGCGGCAGCCTCGAGGTGGCCGAGGCACTGGACGACCGAGTGGGCGAGCGCTGGGTCAGCCTGCCGCTGGGCGCCCTGCCGGTCGAGGCGCTGCTGGCGCAGGGTGCTGCAGTCGCCAAGCGCGAGGTCGATGCGCAGCTGCAGCGGGGCCTGCCGCCGGCGCTGACCGAGCCCGTGTTCTATGCCGTGGGCGGTGGCTGGCGGTCGTTCGCCAAGGCGCAGATGGCGGCGGCCGGGGCACCGGTGCAGGTGGTGCACGGCTACACACTTGACACCAAGACGGCGCGTGCCTTCGCCAAGAAGGTCTGGCAACTGCCTCCAGCGAAGATTGCAGCCCTGCCGGGCGTGTCGTCGCGGCGCGCGCGCACCCTGCCGGCGGCGGCCCTGGTCCTGGACCGGGTGCTGAAGCGGCTGGTGCCGGAACGGGTGGTGTTCTCGGCCCTGGGCCTGCGTGAGGGTTGGCTCTACGCGCAGCTCTCCGAGGCGGAACGCTATCTCGATCCGCTGGTCGAGGGCGCGCAACTGGCGGGCTTGCCGACGGCGCGTGTGCCGCGTTTTGCGCCGGCGCTGGTGCGCTGGACCGACAGCCTGTTCCCTGGCGAGACCGCCGCCGACACCAGGCTGCGGGTTGCCGTTTGCGCCCTCTCCGACCTCGCCTGGCGCGACCACCCGGACGTCCGCGCCGAGGAGAGCTTCCGCCGCCTGCTGCAGTTCCCGTTCATCGGCATTGACCATGTCGAGCGCGTGTTCATCGCAGCGACGATCCATGCCCGCTATGTCGGCAAGCCCGACGACCGCTGGCTCGAGCCCGCGATTGGGCTCTTGCCCGCGAGCGGCCGCCGTCGCGCCCAAATCCTGGGCCGGGCCATCCTCCTGGGCTTCCGGCTATCGGGCGGCGTGCCGGAGATCCTGGACGACGCGCGGCTGCGGATCGGGGTCGACCAGGTTCGGCTCGAGGTCGGCCACGCAGCGCGGGTCCCGGACAGCGAGGTCGTCGGCGACCGGCTGAAGCTCTTGGCGCAGGCGCTGGGCGTGCGCCGCACCGAGGTCGCAGAGATCCATTTTCCCCTTGCATCTGTTGAGGATAGCCGATGATGGCGCAATTCATCGCGGTGGGGCCGTTCGATCTGGTCGTCTTCGGCGGTACCGGCGATCTTGCCATGCGCAAGCTGCTGCCGGGCCTCTACCACCGCGACAGCGACGGGCAGCTCGGGCCGGAGACCCGCATCATCGGGGCCGCTCGCTCCGAGCTGACGCGGGAAGCCTATCTGGCTCAGGTCGAGGGTGCGCTGGCGACGTTCGTCGGCGACGAACTCGACCCGCAGGTCCTGCAGCGCTACCTGACACGACTCGACTACGTTCACATCGATGCCACAGGCAGCGAGGGCTGGCGAGAGCTGGCCGGCAAGCTGGAACAAGCGCCGGGCCGGGTTCGGGTCTGCTACCTGGCCACGTCCCCGGACCTGTTCGGGCCGATCTGCCGCAACCTGGCCGCGGCCGATCTGGTGACGCCGCTGACGCGGGTCGTGCTGGAGAAGCCGCTCGGGCGCGATCTCGCCTCGGCGCAGGCGATCAACGACGCGGTGGGCGAGGTATTCGCCGAGGAGCAGACCTACCGGATCGACCATTATCTGGGCAAGGAAACGGTCCAGAACCTGATCACGCTGCGCTTCGCGAACTTCCTCTTCGAGCCGTTATGGAACGCCACCGCCATCGACCACGTGCAGATCACGGTGGCCGAAAACCTGGGGGTCGGTGAGCGGGTCGGCTACTACGACAAGTCCGGCGCCCTGCGCGACATGGTGCAGAACCATATCCTGCAGCTGCTGTGCCTGGTCGCCATGGAGCCGCCTGCGGCCTTCGACGCCGACGCAGTCCGCGACGAGAAGTTGAAGGTGCTCCGGGCGCTGAAACCCATCACGGCGCGCGAGGTCGCGGCCGTGACCGTCCGCGGCCAGTATCGCGCCGGCGCCGTCGATGGTCAGGCCGTGCCCGGCTACCACGAGGAGCTGGGCGAGCGCAGCGACACCGAGACCTTCGTCGTGGTCAAGGCCGAGGTGCAGAGCTGGCGCTGGGCGGGCGTGCCTTTCTACCTGCGCACCGGCAAGCGGATGGCGGCGCGGGCGTCGGAAATCATCATCCAGTATCGCAACGTGCCCTACTCGATCTTCAACGAGGCCAGCCGCCACCTCGTCGCCAACCGTCTGGTGCTGCGGCTGCAGCCCGACGAGGGCATGAAGCTCTACCTGATGAGCAAGGACCCAGGCCCGGGCGGCCTGCGGTTCAAGAACGAGCCGTTGAACCTGAGCTATGCCGAGGGCCTGACCGTGGGCTACCGCGATGCCTACGAGCGATTGCTGATGGATGTGGTGCGCGGCAATCCGACCCTGTTCATGCGCAAGGACGAGGTGGCCGCCGCTTGGCGCTGGATCGACCCGATCCTGGACGGCTGGAAGAGCGAGGGTGTGCTGCCCCGGCCCTATCCCGCCGGCAGCTGGGGCCCGTCCGACGCCACGGCGCTGGTGGCCCGTGACGGCCGCGCCTGGCACGAAGACATCGCCTGAGGCCGAGAGGAGCCATTTTGATGACACAGCTGCAGTCACGGATCGGCGAGGTCACCGAGCGCATCGCCCGCCGCTCGCACGACACTCGGGCGCGCTATCTCGATCAGGTCCGCGCCTACGGCGAGCGGCGGCCACGGCGCGAGCATCTGTCCTGCGGCAATCTCGCCCATGGCTTCGCCGCCTGCGACACGGACGACAAGGAGGCGCTGGGCGGCGTCGCCAAGAGCAACATCGCGATCATCTCGGCCTACAACGACATGCTCTCCGCCCACCAGCCGCTGGAGCGCTTTCCGGCCCTGATCAAGCAGGCGGTGCGCGAGGCCGGCGGCGTGGCCCAGTTCGCCGGCGGGGTTCCGGCCATGTGCGACGGCGTCACCCAGGGCCAGGCCGGGATGGAGCTGTCCCTGTTCAGTCGCGACGTCATCGCGCTGGCCACCGCCGTGGCCCTCAGCCACGACATGTTCGACGGCGCCCTCTATCTTGGCGTGTGCGACAAGATCGTGCCCGGACTGGTGATGGCGGCCCTGAGCTTCGGCCACCTGCCGGCGATCTTCGTGCCCGGCGGACCGATGACCACCGGCATGGCCAACGACGAGAAGTCGCGGATCCGCCAGCTCTACGCCGAGGGCAAGGTCGGCCGGAAGGAGCTGCTGGAGGCCGAGAGCGCCTCCTACCACGGCCCCGGTACCTGTACCTTCTACGGCACCGCCAACACCAACCAGATGCTGATGGAGATCATGGGGCTGCATCTGCCCGGCGCCTCGTTCGTCAACCCGAATACGCCCCTGCGCGACGCGCTGACGGCCGGCGCCGCGAGGCGGATCACCGAGATCACCGCCATGGGCAACCAGTACACGCCGGTGGGCGAGATGGTCGACGAGCGGGCGGTGGTCAACGGCGTGGTCGGCCTGCACGCCACCGGCGGCTCGACCAACCACACGCTGCATCTGGTCGCCATGGCGCGCGCCGCCGGATTCGACCTGCGCTGGGACGATTTCGCCGAGCTGTCCGAGGTGGTGCCGCTTCTGTGCCGCATCTACCCCAACGGCATGGCCGACGTGAACCAGTTCCACGCCGCGGGCGGCATGGCCTTCCTGATCGGCCAGCTGCTCGATGCCGGCCTGCTGCACGAGGATGTGCGCACCGTGGCGGGCGAGGGCGGCCTCGCGCGCTACCGCGAGGAGCCGTTCCTCGACGAGGCGGGCCAGCTCGTCTGGCGGCGCGGGGCGGAGGCGAGCCTGGATGCCAACGTGGTGGCACCGGCAAGCAAGCCGTTCAGCGCCAATGGCGGGCTCAAGCTGCTCGAGGGCAATCTCGGCCGGGCGGTGATGAAGATCTCGGCGGTCAAGGCCGACCGCCACCTGATCGAGGCGCCGGCGCTCGTGTTCCACGACCAGAACGAGATGGTCGAGGCGTTCAAGCGCGGCGAGCTGGAGCGCGATTTCGTCGCCGTGATCCGCTTCCAGGGCCCCAAGGCCAACGGCATGCCCGAGCTGCACAAGCTGACGCCGGCACTCGGCGTCCTGCAGGACCGGGGCTTCCGTATCGCCCTTCTGACCGACGGGCGCATGTCGGGTGCCTCGGGCAAGGTGCCGGCGGCGATCCATCTCACGCCCGAGGCCACGGCCGGCGGTCCGCTCGGCAAGCTGCGCGACGGCGACCCAGTGCGGCTCGATGCCGAGGCGGGCACGCTGGAAGCGCTGGTCGATCCCGCCGAATGGGCCGGCCGCGCGCTCGCGACCAGCGATCTCTCGGGCAACGACCACGGCATCGGTCGCGAGCTGTTCGCCCATCTGCGCCGCGGCATCGGTGCCGCCGAGGACGGCGCCTCCCTGCTCGGCGACCTCGCCGCCTGAGCAAGCGCGGCTCCCCGTGCCGGCGCCGTTCCCGGCCGGGGCCGCGAGCGGCGCCGCAAGGCGGGATTGCCGCTTTTGGAACCCAGCGACCCGGTCCATGCTCGGAGCATCAGGGCAGGGGAAAAATCATGTCGCTCAAGATCATCGGCTCGGGGTTCGGCCGCACGGGCACGATGTCGACGAAGATGGCGCTGGAGCAGCTCGGCTTCGGTCCGTGCCATCACATGGTCGAGGTGATGCGCAACCCGGACCAGCCCGGGTACTGGCAAGCCGTCGCCGCCGGCGGGCAGGTCGACTGGAGCCAGGTCTTCGCGGGCTACCTGGCCCAGGTCGATTGGCCGGGCGCGCATGTCTGGGACAAGACGGCCATCGCCTTCCCCGATGCGCGCGTCATCCATACCGAGCGGCCCGCCGAGGCGTGGTGGGGCAGCTTCAGCGTGACGATCGCCAAGTTCTTCACGCGGTTCCGCACGCTGTCCCTGCCGCCGGAGATCCAGGCGATCTTCGAGACCATGTCGGGCTGGTTCATGCAGGAGACCTTTGGCCAGCCGATCGACCGGGACCGGGCGATCGCTGCCTACCGGCGCGGCCTTTCGGCGCTGCCGGCGCAGCACTTCTTGCGCCGCGAGCTGTACGAGCATCTCATCGCCGTGTACCGCAAGCGCGATGAGCTGGCGCAGTTCCTCAAGCAGTTCGAAGCCGACGCGCCGGCGGCCGGGCGGAGCTTTGCCGATTGGGAGCTGCTCGGCCGCTTGTACGACGAGCTCGGGGATACGGTGAACGCGATGGCGTCCTACCGGGCGGCCCTGCGGCGCGACCCGCACAGCATCGATGTCCGCCGCCGGCTCATCGCCATCCTCGAACGCAGCGGCATCAGCGCCGAGGTGCTGGCGGAGTATGAGCAGCTCATCGCCCAGGCCCCCGGCGACTCGCGGGCCTATCTGGAGCTGGCGGAGCGGCTGGAGCGCAGCGGCCAGCGTCCGCGCGCGCTGCAGACGCTCAAGCGGGCGGCGGCGCGCTTTGCCGGCGACCCTTCGCTGCACAGCGCCCTGGCCGACCTGTACCAGCGCTGGGGCGAGTCGGACCTGGCGCTTTCCGAATCGGAGCTGCTCGTCCGTCTGGATCCGCGCGAGGAGAGCTACGTCGTAAACCTCGGCGAGCTGTACTGGGCGCGCGGCCGCAAGGAGCGGGCCGACGAGGTCTGGCGGCGGCTGCTTACCTTGCACCCCAACCGCGCGCTCGGGCAGGCGCGGCTCGCCGACGTGTATGCCGAGCACAACCTGATGCCGCAGGCGCTGGAGCTGTACCAGAAGGCGGTCAAGGCGGAGCCCAGCAACCTGCAGCTGCGCCGCGGACTCGCCCAGGCCAGCGAGCGCCTCAACCGCCCGCGCGAGGCGCTGTCGCTGTGGGAGCAGATCTACTTCGCCGCCAAGACCCCGGCCGAGCGCCTTTTGCGGCTGGAGGCGCGCACCCACCTGGCCAACCTGATCCGCAAAGAGACCCACCTGCTGCCCGCCTACTTCACCTGGCAGCGGCGGTTCCAGGCGCAGATGAATCAGGTCGCGGCGGAGGCGCTGAGCCCGGCCGATCTGCTCGCCCTGGGGCTGCTCCTGGCCGAGGTGAGCCTGAAGGTCGAAAAGCTCGCCGAGGTGGAGGAGGTCCTGACCCAGCTGCGCGGCCGTTTCACCGATGGGCCGATGCTGGCGGAGGTGCTGCTCGCGCTCGTGCCGGTGTACCGCCATCAGCACAAGCTCAGCGAGGCGATCGCCGCCCTCAAGCAGGCCGCGGCGCTTTTGCCGGAGCGGCGCCGCGAGCTTTACGCCCAGCTCGCCGAGCTGTCGATGCAGAGCTATCACGACGAGGAAGCCATCCGCTACGCCCAGGAGGCGGTGGCCGATGCGCAGGGGGAGCTCAAGCTCGGCGAGCTCCTAGAGCGCAAGGACGACGTGGCGCGGGCGATGGCGGCGTACAGGCGGGCGATCGAGCTCGACAGCCGGCTCTTCCGCGCCCACATGGCGCTCGCCCGCCTGCACCTGCAGCGCGGCGAGCTCGCCCCCGCGGCGACCATCTATCGTGAGGTCGTCCGCCGCGCGCCCCAGGAAGAGCTGGTGCTGGAGGCGGGGCGCAAGGCGATCGATCTGCAGGAGTATCTGGGGACGCTCGGCGAGCTCGTACGCGAGCTGACGCCGCTGGCGTTCGTGTCGCTGCCTAAGCCCGTGTATCGCAAGCTGCTCCTGTCCCTGTACGAGCGCTACGCGACGCCGCTCATCGCCCAGAGCCGGGCCGGCGACGCGGCGGCGCAGAGCGAGCTCGGGCACCTCGGGCAGAGCGGCCTCAAGCCGCTCACCGAGACCCTGGTGGACGGCGATGCGGCGGAACAGCGGGTAGCGATCACGCTGCTCGGTGAGCTTCGCAACCCGAGCGCCGCGCCGGCGCTGCTCAATCTGGTGGTCGGCGCGCCGGCGGCCCAGGCGGCGGCGCAGGATGGACGGATCGTCCTAGGCGCCGCGGCCAGCACGCGGCCTTCGGACATCGATCTGCGGGTGGACGCGCTGCTCGCCGCTTCGCGTTTGCAGGATCCGCGCAGCAGCAAGGTGCTGGTCCAGCTGGCGCAGAGCCGCGAGAAGCACCTGCGCCTGGCCGCCCTGTACGGCCTCCTGCGCCTGGCCCGCAAGCTCGAACACGGCGAGACGATGGCGTTCGAGCTCGCGCTTTCGGACAGCAGCCCGCAGGTACGGGCGCTCGGGTGTCTGGGCGTGGGGCTGGCCGCGGATGCGCACGGGCTTTTGCCGCGCGCGCGGATGCAGCTGCTCGGCGTGATCGAGCGCCGGCGGGCGCGGCCGGAAGAGCTGGACGAGCTGGCCCCGGCGGCCTGCGTCCACGCGCTGGGCCAGAGCCGCGACCGCAGCACGGTGCCGCAGCTCGTGGAGATCCTGCGTGAGGGCAACGATGAAGCGCAGCGCCAAGCGGCGTGGGCCCTGGGGACGCTGGGCGATCCGGCTGCCGTCGGACCGCTGCTGCGGGCGGTGTTCGTCAAGCGCGAGCCGATTCGTCAGGCCGCGGTCGCCGCGCTGCGCGCCATTGCCGCCGGCGGCAGCAGCGCAGCGGGGGCCGGTGCGCCGCCCCGAACCGCGGCCGAGATTCCCGCCGAGCGTCGCGGGGTCGATGGGATCGACGTCGGTCAGCTCTTGGCCGATGCCGTCATCATGACGCCGCCCGCCGCGGTCGCCGCACCAGCCTGGCTGGCGATGCCGCAGGCGTGCGCCCAAGCCGTGGTCGAAGCGCTGCGCGAGCCGCACGACATCGCCGCGCGCACGCTGAGCGATCTTCTTGTCGGCCGCGCCGGGCAGAAAGACAACGACAAAGCAATCGGCATGCTCGGCCTTGGTCCGCTTACCGCTCAGCTGCCGCCGGGACCGCAGACCGAGGCGCTGCTGGCCGAAGTCGGGCGCGGCGTGCTGGCCGAGCTCAAGCCGCGGCTCAAGCCGCCGGTCGCCGGCGGCCGCAGCGATACCTGGGTTGCCTCGCCGCCGGTGCTCGCCATGGCGCTCCAAGTGCTTGGGGCGCTGGGCGGCCAAAAGGAGCTGGAGCGCGAGGTCGGCGCGGTGCTGCAGGAGCTGTTGGCGGCGGCGGCGCAAAACACCGTGCCGGGCGAGGCGGTCCCGGCGGCGGCGGCGGCTCTGGCGGCGCTGCCGAGCACCGCGCTCGGCCCGGCGCCGACGCCGCTCTTGGATCCGCTGCTGCGGCACAAAGAGCGCTGGGTGCGCTTGGCGATTCTCGATGCGGCGACGCGGCCGGCCCTCTTGCCCCTGCTCTCCGATCAGGCGCTGGCGCAAGCCGCCGCCGATCCGGACGGCTATGTCCGGACCGCCGCCGCCCGACTCTCTGCCCAGCGCCATCCCGGCCGCTAGCAGATGGCAAAACTACTCCGCGACCCGATTTCGCGTCTGACCGTGCAGGCAGCCACGCGGCTGCTCCGCGCGCTCGGACCGAACTCGGGCCGCTCGCTACGTTTTGCCCCAGCCTGCTAGCTTAGCGGGGCACGCTCGACCCTCCTACAGGACGGGGCATCGCGATTCCCCCCGTACCGCAGACGCTCAGTGGCCGTCGGGCAGCTCGACGCGGGTGTCGAGGCCGTACTTGCGCAAAAGCTCACGCAGGTGCTTGCGGTCGATCTGCGCCTCGCGCGCCGCGGCGGACAGGTTCATGCGGTGGCGCTTCATCAGATCGACGATGTACTCGCGCTCGAACTGCTCGACGAGCTGGCCCTTGGCTTCCTTGAACGGCAGGCCCATTCGGAAGCCGATCGACAGCGGCGCCTGAATCTCATCGCCGAGCGCGTCTTCGACGTTGAGCGACTGGCCCTTGGACAGCACGCAGGCGCGCTCGATGACGTTGCGCAGCTCGCGCACGTTGCCCGGCCAGGCGTAGCTGCGCAGCCGCTGCAGCTCCGACGGCGGCAGCTGCAGGCCGCGGCCGGGGGAGAACTGGCGGATGAAGTGCTCGGTGAGCACGTCGATGTCGCGGCCGCGCTCGCGCAAGGCGGGCAGATGAACGCGGATGACCGCGAGCCGGTAAAAGAGATCCTCGCGGAAGGTCTTGCGGGCGACCTCTTCGCGCAGATCGCGGTTGGTGGCGGCGATGACCCGCACGTCCACCTGCTCATAGGCGTTGCCGCCGACGCGGCGCACCGCCCGCTTGTCGAGCGCGCGGAGCAGCGCCGGCTGCAGATCGAGCGCCAGCTCCCCGATCTCATCGAGGAAGATGGTGCCGCCATGCGCGTCGGCGAAGGCCCCCTTGCGGTCGGCGATGGCGCCGGTGAAGGCGCCTTTGACGTGGCCGAACAAGGTGGACTCGATGAGCTCGCGCGGCACCGCGCCGCAGTCAAAGACGACGAACGGGCCGGCGGCGCGGCGCGAGTGGCGGTGGATCTCTTCGGCGATGAGCTCCTTGCCGGTGCCGGTCTCGCCTTCGATGAGGACGGTGGTGTCGCTCGGCGCGATGTCGCGTAAAAGTCCGAACAGCCGCCGCATCTTGCCGTCGCAGCCGAGGAGCTGGCCGAAGTTTTCCTCGTTGCTCTCCTGCGGCTCGACGATCTCTTCCTGGGGCAGGAACTTGAGCACGGTCTTGCCGAGCTTGAGCTCAGCGCCGTAGCCGATGGCGATCTCCTTGAACCGCGAGCCGTGGGTGTAGCTGCCGTTGGTGGAGCTGAGATCGCGCACGATCACCTGGCCCTGCTCCAGCGACGCCGTCACATGGCGCCGGGAGACCGTGCGGTCGGACAGCACCAGCTCGCAGCTCGGCGCCGAGCCGACGGTGATCGAGTCACCGCTCAGCACCGCCTGTTCGCCGCGGTCCGGACCGCTGATGACGACGAAGATGCCGCCCGGACGCTGCCGGGTGAACTCGGGTACATCGTCAAGGACGCTTGTAGAGTTGGGGTCGCGGACGGAATAGGTCGTCTGGGTAGAGGAGCCTTGCCCCGATTCGTGCATGGTGAGTGGCGGCATCTTAACCTACCGCGATCGGCTTGCAAGTTCCCGAGGACGCCCGAGGAAAATAGACCGGCGCCGAGGCGACGGCCGGCCGCCGGACTAAATCGCAAAATCGACTGCGACCCCGTAATGATCAGAGGGCCAGACGGCTTCGACCGCGTCATCGCCTGCCGGGGCGCCGCTGCTCTTGGCTATTCCCGCTTGGCTGAGCGCGGGGTCGGCGGCGCGGCTCGCGGCGGTCGCCTCGGGTCGGTAGGGGGAGCAGAAGCAGCGCCAGGCGCGGAGCGGCTCGACGCGGCCGCACGAGTCGGGGAGCGCGGCGAAGATGTAGTCGAGGCGGCGGTCGGGCTCGCGGGCCAGGGTCGCGAACCGGTTCCGGCGGGCGAACGTGGCACCCGGAGCGCCTGGGCCATCGCCGCAGTCCGGCTCTGCGGCGACCGGACCGCGGGCGTAGCAGTCGCTGAAGTAGACGCCGCGCGGCGGCTGGCCATCGGGTCCGGCGAGCGCGTGGTGGCCGGTGAGGAAGCGGATCTCATCGCTTTGCGGCTCGGCGTTGAAATCTCCGGCCAAGATGGGCGGCAGCACCACGGTGTCCGGCTGCACACGTGCGGCTGCGGCCCACAGGTCGAGCTGCGCATCGATGTGGTCGGCGATGAAGCGCACCTGCAGGCAGCGCGCGTGCGAGCCGTCGAGCTGCCAGTCAAGGTGCGTGACAAACACCGGCAGCTGGCCGGTGGGCGCGGCGATGAGGGCGCACAGGAGCGCCCGCGTCTCGCGGCGGCGTGGGTTAGGAAGGGCAATGTTGTGCTGAGCGAGGATCGGGAAGCGCGATAGCAGGGCGTTGCCCAAGGACCGCGCACCGGACCGCGCATCGGCAAGCGAGCACGCGGGTCCGTGCGCGCGGTGCGGGTAAAGCTCGGCGGGCAGCGGCGCGCACAGCTCATCGAGCTGGTTTTTGCCGCCGGCAAAGCCGAGAACCTCTTGCAGCCCGACGATATCGGGGGCCTGGGCTAAAAGCTCGGCGCGCACCGCCGCGGCGCGGGCCGGCCAGGGGCCGTTTTGGGCCCACAGGTTCAATGTGACAAAGCGCAGGCGCTGCATGCGGGCATCCTAACAGCGGGGGCAAGACCAAGCAGGCGGCCCATCTATAAATTAACCAAACGATCCAGAAGAGCATCCAGCGCGCTCGGGCGCGCTCGGGCGCGCTCCTGTCGTTCCGGTCCGCCGCGGCTATGGCAAACCCGGCTCTGAGCGAGTCGCTTCGAGGCTGCGGATAAATTCGGCTGGCACCGGACTGGCGGCAGAGTAGGATGCGACACGATATGCGCACCTGGCTGCCGCTTCCTCGACTGGCCGCGATGCGGTCCCTGCACTCGCGGGCTGTTACCTCCCTTGTCACTCCGATGGCGCAAGCGCCAATAGATAAGCGCCGGACCGGCGCGGGTCGCGGCGACGGCGGATGCGCTCAGCCGAACACCGGTAAGGGGCCGCGGCGCCGCCTGCTTTCTGCGGCCGTTCTGAGTGCCTGTGTAGTCGGCTTGTGGACAACCGCGGCGGCGGCGGAGCCGCAGAGCGCGCCTGCTGCAGCCGCGGCCGCGCCGGCAACCGTGCAAGGCGGAACACCGTCAGCCAGCGCCCCCGCGGCGGTCGCTCCGGCGGCCGCGCCGCCGCCGGCTGTGCCTTCGGTCGCGGCGCCGCCGGTGCGCTCGCTGGGAATCGTGTTGTGGGCGGCGGCGCCGGGAGAGTCGATGCCGGCGGCCTTGGCGCAGGCCCTTGCGAAACAGCAGCTGACCGCGGCGCCGAGCGGCGCGCTGCACAACGCCGCCGTCACCGTCGCCGCGGCCCGGCGGGCGATCTTGGAGCTTAAGTGCAGCGAAGCCCTGAGCGCGCTCGACACCGCGGCCGATGCGACGCTGGCCGAGGTCAGCCTGCCCGAAGCGCGGCCGGTCCTGAGCGAAGCGTACGGTCTCATGCTGGTCTGCGCCGATCGGCTGAACGACCGGGCGCGGGCGGAAAAGGCCAGCGCCGCGCTCGTCGCCATGCAGGCGCAGCTGCCCTCCGATGTGGCGCTGGTCCAGGCCCGCTACACCGCGACGGCCCAGGTTCCTTTCGGTCCGCCGCGGGCCCCGGTTCGCATCGAGACCGATCCCGCGGGCGCGGTGGTCGTGCGCAACTTGATTCCGGCGGGCGTTACCCCGATTACGATAGCCGGCGGCAACCCGGCCTACGATGTCTTGGATATCGAGCTTCCGGGTATGCGCAAGCTGCGCCGGCCGCTCGGCAGCGGTACCGAGCTCGTTTTATCGCTGCGGCCCGAAGATCGGCCGGGCGTGCTCCTCGATCGGGCGGCGGCGCTGCCGCTGGGCAGCGATGAGCAGGCGGCGGTGCTGCGGCAGCTCGCCGATGCGCCACTGCCAAGCAGCGCGCTGGCCAGCCGCCGCTTGATCGTGCTCGGACCTAAGGAGCGTGCCGGCATCCCGGTCGCCGAAGAGCCGCTTTTGGCCCGGATCTATGATTTGGACAAGAAGCAGTGGAGCTCGGGCAAAAGCGATGTGGCCATTGGTCCGCCGGCGACGCAGGCGGGTCGGATCTTGGCGCTACTTACGATCGCCGCTCCGCCAGCCTCGGCGGCCCCGGCGGCGGTGGCGGCCAAAGGCGGTGCCCGTCCGCCCGGCCCGGCTCCCGAAGCGGCAAAGCCGTCGGAGAAGCCCGCAAGCGGTTTCAAGCTCGCCTTGGGCAAGACCAAGTGGTACACCTGGGTCATCGCCGGCGGTGTAGTCGCGCTGCTCGCTGGGATTCTCATCGCCGACAAGGTTAGCTCGGACAAGCTCACCGTCACGGCGAGCCACTGAGCCGAGCCAGTCGCCGGCGGCCGGCCTTCTGCTACACTGCCGGCCGATGTGGAGTCGTCGGCTGAGCATCTATTTTTTCGTAGCTGCCCTCCTTGGCGGCTGCGCCAGCGATCCGAACGTCAAGTCAAACCCGGTCCCCTCCGCGGAGAAGCTCAAGGCGGCAGACTGCTCGGCCGCGGTGCAGACCTACCGCCAGCTGCTGCAGCGGCCGCCGCGGGTCGGCATGATCGTGACCAATCGCAGCGCGCCGCTCCGCTCGGACCAAGAGCAGGAGAGCGCAGCGCAGACGTTTGCGGCGCAGTGTCAGAACGAGCTTGTCGCCAAGGTCCGCCGCGCCATCGTGCGCTGCTTTAGCGACGCCCCGGACGCGGAGACCTTCCGGACCTGCAGCCAGCGCTTTTAGCCCGCCGGGAAAAAACCCATCGGAATCAAGTAGAGTGGTCCGTATGTCGAGAGCCAGCTCCGCGACTCAGGCCTTTGGCACGATGCCGGCGGTCATCTTGGAGAAAAGCCCGAGCGGCGGACCGCCGACTCTGAACCTGCGCGAGATCGCCCGGCTCAACCCAGAGGCCGGCGAGGTCGTGGTCACGCTCAAGGCCGCGGCGCTGAACCGGCGCGATGTGTGGATTCGCCTGGGCAAGTACGCCGGGATTCGGCTCCCCTGCATCCTCGGCTCCGACGGGGCGGGCGTGGTCGCGGCGGTCGGGTCCGGGGTCAAGCCGGACCTTGTCGGGCAGGCCGTGGTGATAAATCCGAGCCTCGGCTGGGGCGCAAATCCCGAGGCCCAAGGTCCAGACTACCGGGTCCTGGGGATGCCCGACGCGGGAACCTATGCCGCCGAAGTTGTGGTGCCCGCCGCGAACGTGGTGGCCAAGCCGGCGCATCTGAGCTGGGCCGAGGCCGCATCGCTGCCGCTGGCTGGCATCACCGCGTACCGCGCTCTGTGCACGCGCGGCCAGCTGCGGCCGGGCGAGACCGTGCTCGTGCCCGGCATCGGCGGCGGGGTCTCGACCATGGTGCTGATGCTCGCCAAGCACCTGGGGGCGCGCGTCATCGTGACCTCCAGCAGCAATGAGAAGCTGGCGGTGGCGCGGACGCTCGGGGCCGATCTGGGAGTCAATTACCGCGAGGGCGACTGGGCGGAACAGCTGACGCAAAAATGCGGCAAGGCGCCGATCGACCTCGTCATCGACGGGGCCGGCGGCGAGTGCTGGGCGCAGTGCATGAACCTCGTGCGGCCGGGAGGTCGCATCGTCAGCTACGGCGCGACCACGGGTGTCGCCAACCTGAACATCCACAAGCTGTTCTGGCGGCAGATCAACGTGCTCGGCTCGACGATGGGCAATGAGCAGGACTTCCGCGCTATGGTCGCGCTGGTGGCGGCCGGCAAGCTGCGGCCGATCATCGATCAGGTCTACCCGTTGGCGGCGGCAGAGCAGGCGCACGCGCGCATGGAGCAGAGCGCGCACATGGGCAAGATCATCCTGGCGATCGCCGACTGAGCCCGACTGACGCCGGACCCGGTCGGGAGTGGCCGGGGGAGCTCTACTGGAAGTGACTGCGGATGCGCCGGCGGGCGATAAGCAGGCCGGCGAAGACGAGCAAGCTTGTGAGCCAGAACCCGGGACCGGCCGCGGCGCCGCCGATCGCGCAGCCCGCCTGGCGGTTCTGCCCGTCGATGCCCTCGCCGGAGGATGCCATGTCCGGCATCAGCGTCGAGCTCGGATCGAACTTGCAGCTGCCGTTCCACGGCACGCAGATGCTGCCCGAAGGACAGCGCACGAACTTGCAAGGATCGTCGACGCACTGCCCGAACTGGCAGGCCGACGGGACGCGGCACTGCTCACGGCGCGGCGGGTTGTCCGGGCACAGCGGATCTTTTTCGCAGCGGCCGCTCTGGGCGTTGCAGACGTAGCCGGCGATGCAGAAGCTCGGGCAGGCGGAGGGGACGCATACGCCTTGCTCGCAGCGGTAGCCGGTCTGGCAGGCTTTCTTGCACGCGCCGATGCAGCGGCCGGGGCTCACGCCGTCGGTGTAGCAGTAAAGCCCGGGGCCGCAGGTGATCCCGGCGCAGGGGCTTTGCTGGCACTTGCCGCGGATGCAGACATCGCCGGGCGTCGGACAGCCCACGTCCGGCGCGTAGCAGGAGTCATCGCACAGCCCCATGCCTTCGCCCAGGACCACGGAGAAGATCTTCTCCAGCGCCGCCTTGAGCGTGGTCAGATCCTCCGCGGTGTAGAACTTGCGCGGGGTTCCGACCGACGGAGCGCCGCCGGCCACCGCCATGTCGTCCATCGCGTTGGCGGCACTTGTGGGCAGCGAGCCGAACCCGAGCACGAAGGTGGTGATCGAGGGACTTTGCATGTTCGCCGCTTTGATCGCGTTCACGGTCGCCGTCGGTTCACCGCTGGCGCAGTTGGGCGCGCCATCGGTGAGCAGCAGGACGTACTGCTGCCGCGACGCATCGTGCAGCACCGGCTCCTTGGAGATGGCGATGATCGCCTCGGAGGTGGGGGTCGAGGAGTCGGGCTGCTTGGAGTCGATCAGCATGGTGATCTTGCTGGCGGTGTCGTAGTCCGGCGGAATGTCGAGCCGGGCGGCGCCGCAGCCGCTGTCGCTGGCGAACAAAGCCAGGCCGATGGGCAGCTGGCCGTCATAGGACTTGAGCAGCTCTTTGAGCGCCGCCTTGGCCAGCTCCCACTTGCTGCCGCCCGGAGGAGCGCTGCCGCCCGACGGCGACTCGGTCATCGAGCCAGACTTATCGAGGATGATGACGAGGTTTGGGCACTTGCCGGCCTGCGCCGAGCGAGCGCCGCCCACAAGCAAGAGCCCGAAAACAGCACAGACGAGCCCCAAGACCAGGACTTTGGCTGGACGAGTTGGTGTGAGTTTTGTCGACATGGTCGGAGTCCTCTCTACAAACCGCAACGCCAGCGGAGAATGGCATTTTTGCGCGGACGCAGGAAAGTTTGTTTACGCGGCCCGCGCGGGTTTGACCGGACGCCGATTCTAGGACGCAGGACAGACAAGGTATCGGCAAGACATCGGCAAGACATCGGCAAGACATGAGGGTCAAGTGGTAGGCTGCGCCTGCTATCCAGAGGCAGCGCCCGAGAGGGCCGGAGATGGCCGGAGAGGGCCGGAGATGAAGAAGATGACCGCTCATTTTACAAGGTCGCCTGAGGGCGGAAAGCCAGCGCGGGATCGGCGCCCAGCGTGGGATGAGCGCGCAGCCGGCGGCGCGCAAAAAGCGGGCGGCAAAGGCGTACGCCCAGGCGATCGCCCTAGAGCGGGCGCGCTTGTGGCGGATCATCAAAAGCCGCGGGAAAAGCCGCTGGCGCTGTCTGCGCCGCGCTACCTGGCGCTGTGCGCCTACAACATCGAGCCGCTCGTCGCCGCCGAGCTGCGTGCCCTGCCGGAGGTGACCGGCGTCGAGGTCGGCTCGGGTCAGGTGTCGTTTGCCGGTCCGCCGGCCGCGCTCTATCGCGCCAACCTGCACCTGCGGTGCGCGTCGCGCGTGCTGCAGCTGCTCGGCGACTTTGCGTACGCGGGAGCCGATGAGCTCTACGAAGCCGCGCGCGGGATCGCCTGGGAAGAGTTTTTGTCGCCCGAGGCGACGATGGCGGTCAGTGCGCGGGGTCTTGGACCGGGCATCGACAACAGCATGTATGCGGCGCTGCGGGTCAAAGACGCGGTGTGCGATCGCTTCCGCGCGCGTTTCGGGGCGCGGCCGGATGTGGATGTGCAGCAGCCGATGGTGCGGATCAACGTCCAGCTCTACAGCGGACCCACGGCCGAGGCGCGCTGCGCCTTATCGCTGGATAGCTCGGATCCGCCGCTGCACCACCGCGGCTACCGCCACAGCGGGGGCGAGGCGCCGCTCAAAGAGACGCTGGCCGCGGCGATCCTGGCGCATACGGGATACCCTGATATCGGCTCGGACCCGGCGTCACCCACGGCGGCGGATGCTCCGGGCGGGCCGGAGATGCCGCCGCTTGTCGATCTGTGCTGCGGCAGCGGCACCCTGCTGTGCGAGGGCGGCCTGCGGGCGCTGCGGGTGGCGCCCGGCTTGTCGCGGCGGTTCGGGTTTATGACCTGGCGCGACTTCGATCCGGCTCTTTGGCAGCGGCTCAGCGATGAAGCGCGCGGGCAGCGGCGCCCAGTTGCGGAACCGTTTCTGTACGGCGCGGATCTGAATGGCCGGGCGCTGGCGGCGGCGGAGCGCAGCTTGGAAGCGGCCGGGCTCATGACGTATGGCCGCCTTTGCTGCGGCGACCTGCGCGATGCCGAGCCGCCGCCGGGCGGTCCGGGCATCGTGGTGTGCAACCCGCCCTATGGCGAGCGCCTCGGCGACGAGGCGCAGCTCGTCGAGCTTTACCGCGGCTTGGGCGACACGCTGAAGCGGCGGTTTGCCGGCTACACCGCCTACGTATTTACCGCCAACCTGGCGCTGGGACGGCAGATCGGGCTTCGTCCGAGCGCCCGGCACGTGCTGTATAACGCCAACCTGGAAGGCCGGCTCTTACAGTTCAAGCTGTATTAGGGAGCTCCCGCCCGGAAACTTGCCGCCGGCCCCGCCCGCCGCGCCGTCCGTCCGCCCGGCCCAGACAACGCTACGGCCCGGCACGCGCCGCGCGTGTCTCCTCGCTAGCGTCTCCGGATGGAATCGGCTGATATGCGCCGCCGCGCGCGGCAGAAGCGATCCCGCCGTCAGATCGCGACAGGCAGCAGCGTCATCGCGAATACGAACCGCCGAACGCGGGAAGATTTATAGCGACTGACCAGTTACGCCAAGCTGCAGCAGCCAGCTGCTGATGTCGTTGAGCTCCCCGGTCGGCGAGCCCCAAACTTCCGCCGGCGCGAGATCGCGCAGACCCAGATCGGAAGAGCACACGTCTGAACTCCAGTCACGCCAATGTATCTCGT
>CALFML010000478.1 GCA_937879845.1 uncultured Myxococcales bacterium | reverse complement strand
ATGGGGGGGACCCGGCCGGCTTTGCCGGACGGGGGGGCACGGGAAGGTGCCCCCTATATTAGAGAGATGATGCGGCGGGTGGGCGAGCCTGCTGCAGGTACTCGTGCCAGGGACGGAGCTCGACCTGTCGCGCCAGGCTGGCGGCGTCTGGAAGGCGGTAGCGGCAGAGCACCCGCACCACGGCCTGCGCCAGCGGGAGGCTGGTCAGAAGCGGAATCTCCGCGTCGATCGCGGCCCGGCGCAGGCGGAAGCCGTCGGGTCGGCCCTTTTCATCGTACGAGCGGGGGAGGTGAATGACCAGATCCACCTCGCCGCGGCGCAAGAGACAAAGGGCCGGCGAGCCGCTCTCCTCTTCGCCTTTATCGACTTCCGCGCAGGCGATGCCGGCGGCTCGCAGCTCAGAAGCGGTGCCGGCGGTCGCATGGAGGCGCAGCCCCAGCTCCGCCAGCCGGCGCGCTTCGGCGATGAAGCGCGGCTTGTCATGCGGCGGTCCCAGGGAGAGCAGCACGCCGCGGCGCGGGAAGCGGAACCCGGTCGACAGCAGCGCCTTGGCCAGCGCTTCTTCCAAGGTGCGACCAAAGCAACCGGCTTCCCCGGTCGAGGTCATCTCCACCCCAAGGATCGGATCGGCCCCGGTGATCCGCCGGAACGAGAACATCGGCGCCTTGACCGCGACATACGGCAAGGCCAGGGGATCGCGCTGCGGCGCCGCCTCCAGATCCGGCGGCGCCCCTAGCATCACGCGCGCCGCGGCGCGGACAAAGTCCTCACCCAGGACCTTGGACACGAGCGGAAAGCTGCGGGAGGCGCGCAGGTTGCATTCGATGACTTTGATCACCTCGTCGCGCAAGAGCAGCTGGATGTTGAATGGGCCGGTTACGTTCAAGGCGCGGCAGAGCTGCGCCGCGATGCCGCGCACCCGCTCCACGCTGGCGGCCGTAAGCCCCGGCGGCGGCAGCACCAACGTCGCATCGCCGGAGTGGACGCCCGCGTCTTCGATGTGTTCGCTTATCGCCCATAGCAATACTTCACCGTGGGCGGCGACGCCGTCGAACTCCAGCTCGCGGGCGTGGCGTTCGAACTTGCTGATCACCACGGGATAGCCGGGCGAGACGCGGGCAGCGCGGTCGATCACGCGGACCAGCTCGGGGGCGCAGCTTGCCACCCGCATCGCCGCGCCCGAAAGGACATACGAAGGACGGGCGAGCACCGGAAAGCCGCCGAGCTCCGCCACGACCGCTTCCAGCTCGCCGGCGGCATAAGCGCCCGCGGCTTCGGTCCAGCGCGGCTGGGCGATGCCCAGCTCATCGCACAGCGCGGAGAACTGCGCCCGATCCTCCGCCCGATCGATGGACTCGGCCGGCGTCCCGAGCAGCCGCACCCCGGCCCGCGCGAGCGGTCCCGCCAAGCGGTTCGGCGTCTGGCCGCTCATCGCCCCGAGCACGCCGAGAAATCCGCCGCTTATCGCCGCCTGCTCCCACAAGTCGAGCACGACCTCCAGCGATACCTCATCGAAGATCAGGCGGTCGCACTGATCGTAGTCGGTGCTCACGGTCTCGGGGTTGCAGTTGAGCAGGGTGACGGGATGGCCCAGCGCCCGCGCGGCTGCCACCGCGGCGACACAGCTGGCGTCAAACTCAACGCTGGAGCCGATGCGGTAGCAGCCGGAGCCGAGAACCAGGAGATGCGGCCGGGCATCCGCCGGCGCGCCCTCCGGCGGCGCAGGCTGCGGATCGGACGCGGCCTGGTACGACAGATACAGATAGTTGGTCCGGGTCGGATACTCTCCGGCGAGCGTGTCGATCTGGCGCAGCTGCGGCCACAGCGCGAGCTCGCGCCGCCGCGCCCGCACCCTATCTGCCGTGGTGCGCAGCGCGCGAGCAATGGCGGCGTCGGAAAATCCCGCCGCCTTGGCGGCGCGCAAGCCCGCTTCGCCTAGCTCCGCAAGTCCCCCCCGCGCCGCCATCTCCCGGCGCTGCGCCACGAGATCGGCCATCGCATTCAGGAACAGCGGATCGATCGCGGTCAGCGCATGCGCCTCTTGCACCGTCATGCCCAGCGCCAGCGCCCGCGCCAAAATAAACACTCGGCGCGCAGTCGGCACGGCCAGCGCGCTGCGGGCCGCCGCCAGATCCGGCAGGGGCTCCTGCTCCGGATCAAAGCCGTCGGCGCCGACCTCGATCATGCGCAGCGCCTTCTGCAGCGCTTCGCCCAGCGACAGACCGATCGCCATGACCTCGCCGACGGATTTCATCTCCGTGCCGATGCGCAGGTCGGCGCCGTCGAACTTGTCCAGATCCCAGCGCGGCACCTTGCAAACGACGTAGTCGAGCGCCGGCTCGAAACAGGCGCTCGTGGTGCCGGTGATTGCGTTGCGCAGCTGCGGCAGCGTGTAACCTAGCGCCAGCTTGGCCGCGACATAAGCCAGCGGATAGCCGGTCGCTTTGGAGGCCAGGGCCGATGAGCGCGACAGGCGCGGGTTTACTTCGATGACGCGGAACTGGGTGCCACGGGGGTCGAGCGCGAACTGGATGTTGCACTCGCCGATGATGTCCAGGTGCCGGATCGCCCGCAGGCCGGCGTCGCGCAGCATCTGATGATCGGCGTCCGAGAGGGTCTGGGCCGGGGCGACGACAATGGACTCGCCGGTGTGCACGCCCATCGGATCGACGTTCTCCATCGCGCAGACGGCGACTGCGTTGCCGGCGGGGTCGCGCAGGAGCTCATACTCCAGCTCCTTCCAACCGGTCAGACACTCTTCGAGCAGCACCTGCGCGGCGCCGTGCAGCGCCCGCTCGACCGCCGCCGTCAGCTCCGCCGCATCGCCCACGATCGCCGAGCCGCGGCCGCCCAGCGAGTACCCGGCGCGCACGACCAAGGGGAAGCCGATATCGCGGGCGACCGTGTGCGCTTCGTCGAGCGTGGTCGCCGTGCGGCCGCGCGCCAGGGCGAGATCGGCGGCGCGCAGCGTATCGGCGAACAGCTGGCGGTCTTCGCACAGACGAATCGCGGCGATCGAGGTCCCGAGCACCCGCACGCCCAGGCGTTCGAGCACGCCGCGGTCGTGCAGCTCGAGGCCGCAGTTGAGGGCGCTCTGGCCGCCGAAGCCGAGCAGGATCGCATCGGCCCGCTCGCGCTCCAGCACCGGCGCGACAAACTCCGCCGTGACCGGCAGGAAGTACACCGCATCGGCCAGCCCGGCGCCGGTCTGCACCGTGGCGATGTTGGGATTTATTACGACCGTATAAATCCCTTCTTCGCGCAGCGCCTTGAGGGCCTGCGAGCCGGAGTAGTCAAACTCCCCCGCTTGCCCGATCTGCAGCGCCCCCGAGCCCAGAACCACCACCCGCCGCGGTCGCCCCGGCGCGGCGCCCGGCCCCGGCATATCCGCGCTCATCGGCGGCCGCCTTTTACTTGCGCGACCATGCGCAGGAAGTCATCAAACAGCCCGGCGCTGTCGTTGGGACCGGCGGCGGCCTCGGGATGGAACTGGACGGAGCAGAAGGGCTGCGTCCGGTGGCGGATCCCCTCGTTGGTGCCGTCGTTGAGGTTGCGAAACCACGGCATAAAGTCGCTGGGGAGCGAGCTCTCGCGCACCGCATAGCCGTGGTTCTGACTTGTCACAAACGCGCGGCCGGTCGTCAGATCCTGCACCGGCTGGTTGTGCGAGCGATGGCCGTACGGCAGCTTGTACGTCTGCGCCCCCGCCGCGCGGGCCAGGAGCTGATGCCCAAGGCAAATCCCTAGCGTCGGCAGCCCGCGCGCCAGCACCTGGCGCAGCCGGACGCACAGGGGCTGTAGCGCCCCGGGATCGCCGGGACCGTTGGTGAGGACGACGCCATCGACTTCATCGAGCAGCGGCTCCCACGCCGCGCTGGCCGGGGTCCGCACAAGATGAGCGCCGCGGGAAAGCAGGGCGCGCAGGATCGACTCCTTAGCCCCCGTATCAATAATCAAAAGGCGCGGCCCCGGACCGGGATACTCGCGCAGCGCAGTCGGCTCGACCAGCCACAAGACCTGTTCCATATCCACGCTGCGCGCGACGCAGGACAGCGCCTGCGGATCGGTGCCGGCATCGAGCAGCGCACCACGCATCGTGCCGTGTTCGCGCAGCCGCAGCGTCACCGCGCGCGTATCCACCCCGACGATCGCCGGGATTCCGGCGGCGCGCAGCCAGTCAGAAAGGCTGCGCTGGGACAGGGGGTGGCTCGGCACCGCGGTGTAGCGGGCCATCACCAGACCCTGGACCTGAATCTCGGCGCTCTCATACGGAGCGGTGGGAACGCCGTAGTTCCCTTGCAGCGGATAGGTCAGCACCAGAATCTGGCCGCGGTACGACGGGTCGGTCAGCGCTTCGACGTAGCCGACCATGCCGGTGTGGAACACGACCTCGCCGGCCACTTCAAAGGAGGCGCCAAGGGCCTGCCCGTTGTATTCGCTGCCGTCGGCCAGTACCAGGCGCCGCGGGGCCGCGAGCCGGTCGGGTTGGGATGCCATGGGAAAGGGGGGAGGGCAGCTGCGGGGCCGGAAGGCGGACTATCCGGCGCTGCTCAGCGATGCGGTCACTACCTGGGGGCTTGGTACCTCTTTGCGCTCCAGCGAAGGGCTCGGCTTTTCCTCCGGCGGACCTTCGGGCGGCATCGACTCGCGCAGCCGGCGCAGCTGCGTTTTTAGCAGCACCGCCGCGAGCAGCGAAGAGGCAACCAAGAGTGCGAAGAACCGCGAGTGCGGCCAGCGCGGCCACACGAGCTCCGCCAGCTTGCCGGCGAGCTTGTTGCCGATCGAAGTGGCGATGAACCACACCCCCATGAGCATCGCCGTCATGCGCCGCGGCGCCAGCTTGGCGATGAGCGACAGACCGATCGGCGATAGGAATAGCTCGGCGATCGTGATGACGAAGTAGCAGACGATGAGCCACCACATGCTCACCCGCCCGTTGTCGCCGCCGGCGAGCGAGCCGCCGACCATGAACAGATACGACAGGCCGGTCAGGATCATTCCCAGCCCGATCTTTACCGGCGTCGAAGGTTCACGGTTGAACTTGCGCAGCCAGCCGAACATCCACACCACGATCGGCGTCAAGGCGAGGATGAACACCGGGTTTACCGCCTGGAACCAGCCGGGCGGAATCTCGTACGGCGCCGACTTGGCGCTAAGGCCGGGCAGCATCAACGTCCGGATCGTGTTGTCGCGCGCCCACAAGCTGAGGGTGATGGCGTTCTGCTGGAAGGCCATCCAGAACAGCATGACGATGCCGCAGATGATGAGAACCGCGGTGATGCGCTTGCGCTCGACCTCGGGCGGATCGCGCGGATCCTCGTATTCTTGGGGCAGCGGGATGTCGAGCACCGCCGAGAGGCTGGAGGGAGTATTGGCGACGGCGATGTGGTGATGGAAGCCGGCGAAGATGGCCATGCTGGCGAGCATCCCCACGCCGGCCACCGCGAACGCCGCCGGGAAGCCGTAGCGCTGGCGGACGATCTCGCCGACGAACGGGGAGAGGAACGCGCCGATGTTGATGCCCAGGTAGAAGATCGAAAACGCCGAGTCCCGTCGCGAGTCGCCCTGCGGGTAGAGGTTGCCGACCTGGGTGGAGATGTTCGGCTTGAAAAGACCATTGCCCAGAACCAAAAGTCCGACGGCGCAGTACAGGGCGACCATCCCCTCGACCGCCAGCATGAAATACCCGGCGCTGAGCAGCGCGGCGCCAAGGAGCACGGCGCGGCGATAGCCAAGGTAGCGGTCGGCCAAAAGTCCCCCGAAAAACGGCGAGAGGTACACGAGCGCCAGGTAATTGCCCATCCACCCGGCTGCGCGGTCCTCGGCAAAATGCATTTTTTCGGTGAGATAGAAGATAAGCAGGGCGCTGAGCAGGTAAAAGCCGAAGCGCTCCCACATCTCTGTGAAGAACAGGACGTACAGTCCTTTGGGGTGTTTGGTTGCCATGCCTGTCTACTGATTTTTCAATTGGATGCTCTCGAAGAGCAAGCCTTAAGTGTTCGCATAGTTAGATAGATCTAAGCAAGGGAGGCGTGTGGAAAAGTATCAAAACAAGGGACGTTAAGAATTTAAACAGCCGCAACAGTCCGCCGGGAACTGTACGTTTGCTCAGATGGGAGTGAAGTCCCACCTCCACTTCCTCCGGCTCAGAGGACCGCCGGATTGTGCGACTCAGCGTCGGATAAGTCGTCTCTCATCGCGCTTGCTCCGGGGCATAAGGTAGCGGCCGGCAAAAGTTCGGCTGCACTGGAATGCGGCGCTGGGACCTGGTGACGCGGTACAATAGTACGCGATGACCCACGACCCGCTGCACCAGCTCACCGTCACCCTACATTCGGCGACCGGTAGTCTGTCCGGAGAGGCCTTCGCACCGGGATACCTGGTGGTGATCGAGTCTGGCTCCTCGGCGATGTTCTCGCTGCCCAACAGCGGCGAGATCATCGTCGGCAGGGCGCCCGACTGCGCGCTGCGGGTGCAGGATCCCTCGGTCTCGCGCCAGCACGCCCGCGTCCGGATCATCAGCGGCAACGGCGGTGGCAACGGCCAGGTCATCATCGAAGACCTCGGCAGCCACAACGGCACTCGCGTCAACGGCGAGCGCATCGCGGCGCCGCGGCGCCTATTGTCCGGTGACGTCATCGTGCTGTGCGACGTAACGGTCATCTACCAGCTGAGCCATCACCGGCATCAGCCGGGCCGCGGCGGAGCGCCGGGCGCGCGGCCGTTGTCCGAAGATCTCACCGGGCTGCGCCACCGCTTGGAAGAGGAGGTCGAGCGCGCCCTGTACAGCCATCGCCCGGTGTCGCTGTGCGCGGTTTGGACCGGCCCGCTGAGCGTCATGGTCCGCTCGCAGCTGGCTGATGCCGTGGCCGCCGCGCTGCGGGTCGTGGATGTCGCGGCGTGGGGCGGGGCGGAGCACTTGGTCGTGCTGCTCCCCGACTCTGAAGCGGTGGGGGCGCAGACGGCGGCGGCGCGCCTAGTCGAAGTCGTGGCAGAGACGGTGCCCCAGGCCAAGGCGGGGCTGGCGGTGTGCCCTAGTGATGGCTACGATGCCGACGCTCTGCTCAGCGGCGCCCGCGCGGCCATGGACAGTGCCGCGCCGGGGCGGGTGGGGCAGGCCGCGGCGGCGGCGCAGACCCTGGCGGTGGGAGATCGCACGGTCGTCCTGGCCGATCCGGCGATGGTGCGCCTCTACAAGCTTATCGAGCGGCTGGCCCAGAGCGATCTGCCGGTGCTCATTACCGGCGAGACGGGCAGCGGGAAAGAGATCGCCGCGCAGACCCTGCACGCGCGCTCCCGGCGCGCCGCCCAGCGCCTTGTGAGCATCAACTGCGCCGCGCTGCCGGAGAGCCTGGCCGAGAGCGAGCTGTTTGGACACGAAAAAGGCGCGTTCTCCGGCGCGGTGGCGGCCAAGCAGGGACTCTTGGAAGCGGCGCACGGCGGGACGGTGTTTCTCGACGAAATCGGCGAGCTGTCGCCGGCGGTGCAGGCCAAGCTGCTGCGCGTTTTGGAGACCAAGAAGCTCATGCGGGTGGGCGAGGTGCGCGAGCGGCTCGTCGATGTCCGCATCGTCGCGGCGACCAACCGCAAGCTGGCGGAGGAGTCCGCCGCCGGCCGGTTCCGCCAAGATCTATTTTTCCGCCTGAGCAGCGCCGTGCTGGTCCTGCCGCCGCTGCGCGACCGCCAGCGCGAGCTGCCGATCCTGGCCCGCACCTTCCTTGATGAGGCGTGCAAGCGCGCCGGACGCCCGCCGCTTTTGATCGCGCCCGCGGCCATGGATCTGCTCCTGCGCTACTCCTGGCCGGGCAACCTGCGTGAGCTGCGCAACGCCATGGACTACGCCGCCACCGTCGTCAGCGAGCCGGTCTTGGATCCCGAACACCTGCCGGCCGCCATCCTGTCTGCGGTCACCACCGCGCGCTCCCCGCGTGAGCCGGCCGCCGAGTCGTCTTCCCTGACCCAGCTGGCGCGCATCATCCTGCGCCTGCCGGTGAGCGACAAGCTCGACGCCATCGAGAGCGCGCTGGTCGGGGAGGCGATGGCGCTGGCCAGCGGCAACAAGAGCGCCGCCGCCCGGCTCCTGGGCGTCCATCGCAAGGTCGTAGAGCGGCGGGTGGAGCGCAAGACCGGCGACGGGCCGGATAAAGACTGAAAAGGCTTGGATCAGAAGCGCTTGCGGGTGGCGACGAAGGTGCAGTGGTCGTCGCCGCGGCTGCGGCAAGTCACCTCGTCGCAGACGAACGACTCGGGCTGGCTGTAGATCTGCGTGTAATAGGCGGCGTCGAGCGTGGGCCGCTTGGTCAAGTCGCCGACCCACAAGAGGTTCATTAGGCCCGCCACGCCGCCCATGTGCAGGAAGCACGAGCCGCGCTCGGTCTTCCCATACATGGCGAGGCGGCCGTTGGACTCGTAGCTGCCGTAGACTTCGACCACGGCGCGCTCGCTCGGCACAAGCTCGGTGGTGCGCCAGCAGCCCCAGCCGAAGGCGTTGACGCAGGCGATGATGCCGTGGAACCAGTCGGATTTGTCGCGGCACATCGGCTCGATGAGCGCCTCCCACTCCACCGACTGCGCTATGCCGCCGAAGGTGTTGAAGGCGCAGCGGTGGCCGGCTTCGATGAGCGCGATGCGCACCGGCTCGACGAGCGCGGGGTGCTGCTGGCCGATCAGGCGCTCGAACTCATAGCAGACGCGGTTGTAGTAGTTGGCGTAGTGGCGCGTAAGGTACACGCCGAAGACCGGGATGAGTCCTTCTTCGTTGCCCTCGATGGGCAGCTTGCGCACCGCATCGATGATCGCCTGCGAGTCGATGTTGGCGGTGGGACCGCTCGGCGGCGCGGCGAACGTGGGGGTACTGCCTTGGCCCACTGAGACGGGCAGCGGCCGCGGCGGATCACAGCGGTGGATCTTGAACACGCACTGGTCGCTCGCGACGGCTGCGCAGTCGGTCTCCACCGCTTCGAAACTTCCGGCCGGCAGGCCGGCGGCGGCGGCGAAAGCAGCGGCGGCAAAGCCGGTATGGAACCAGCACGTCGGCGTCTCGCGGCGGCTGTATTTGCTGCGCCAGCCATAGGCGTAGTGCGAGCGCGGCATGACCGCCGTCCCTCCCTGGAGATCCCCCTGCAGCTGCACCACCCCGAATCCCAACTTTCGACTGACCTCGGCCGCCACCTGCAGGCGATCGGCAAACGTGCTGATGCCAGGGTTGCTCCGTAAGATCGACGCCAGCTGCGGCGTCACGACCTCGGTCGCGGCATCGGTGAGCAGACGGACATAGCCTTCGGGCAAGCACTCTTCGATCGCCTGCTGAAGCGCGATGTTGTAGTGATGGCAGTGAAAGACCAGCGGCTCGCCACCCGACAGAAAGGAACCCTGATCTTCGCGTAGTTCGCTCGGTATATGCAGGTTCGTCGTGGACATCCGGTTACATCCTTCCGGCTTTCAACTAAGGAGCCATATTGCGTTCTGCAAGCAGGGCGCGGATCGCCTCATCGAGCCGCTTCTCGACGGCAGGATCATCCATCTCCGGCGTGATGCTGTCGGGCAGGATGCGAGCTCGCAGGATAAGACGCGACATCAGAAACGGTGCGGCGGCGCCGCGTAAGTTCGACTTGAAATCAGCGAGCAGCTGGTAGGCGCGGCCCTTCATTCTGGCGATCGCCTCGACCGCCAAAGCCCTTGTGCGCGCTGGGTCGCCGCCGACCTTGCCGCGTCCCCGGAGGTCATCGGCACTCCCTTTGGGCCGCCGCATCGGGGGTCAAGCTGGACGGCGGAATGCGCCGCGGGTCCAGGTGATGGCGGACGCAGTCCAGGCACCGCGTGCAGCGGCGGCTGTCGATCTGCAGCGCTCCATCCGCCGCCTCGTAGTGAAGCGCCTCCGCCTGACATATCTGCGGACAGTCAGCGCAGCCGACGCCCGCCTGCGCCTGCTCCAGCTGGGTAAGGAGCTCACCGATGACAGAGAGCGGCGCTTCTTTGCGCAGCTGCGCCTGGATGCGGCTCGGGCTTACATACAGCCGGAAGTAGCCGGCGCGATCGACAATCGCCAGCTGGCCCGGCACGACCAGCACCGGCTCGGCGAACGGTTTGAGGTGCTCGATGACCGACGCGGCAAAGACCGCCCCGTCAGCCGGCCGTATCTCCACCTTGCGCGGGTCGCCGTGGCAGTCAAAGTCAAGGCGAGCGGAGAATCCCCGACCCTCGTACCGGCACTGCTGGCCTTGACCGTCAGCAGCTTCAATCTCACTCCAAGCCATCCATTCCCCCACGCGCCATCGTACCACGCGCACTTGACCATCGCGCACTTTGAACGCGGCAAAGCTCACACAGGCTTTCTGCGACATGTTAGCGTGTAGCCACAATTTGTCTTAGCCCAGACCTAGGCAGGCGCTCTTAGTAGCAATGTATTTAAATAGGCCCCAAGTCACAACAGGAGTCATCGATGCGACTTCGTCCTGATCCGTCTTTTTATCCGTCGCCGCGCATGGCGATGGCGGCCGAAAAAGAGAAGCTCGCCTACGTCACGGCATTTGATGCCGCCGCTGCGCTAGGTCGTCCGGGTCCCCACCGCCATGACGCGCTGGCGACGATCGACCTCGATCCGCAGTCGTCTTCCTACGGCAAGATCATCTCGCTCAGTGAAGTGCCCACTTTCGGCGATGAGATGCACCACTCAGGGTGGAATGCGTGCAGCGCCTCCCTGTGTCCCTATGCTCCCCACCCGCACGTCGAGCGCCGCTACCTGCTCCTACCTTGCCTGCGATCGTCGCGCATCTTCGTCTTTGATGTGAAGGACAACCCGCGGCAGCCGCGCCTGCACCGGACCATCGAGGCGGCGGAAATCGCCAGCCGCACCGGCTACTCGCGGCCGCACACTCTGCACTGCGGACCGGACGGCATCTACGTTTCGGCGCTGGGCAATCCGGCGGGCGACGGACCGGGCGGAATCTTTCTCCTAGACTGCGACAGCCTGGATGTTCTTGGACGCTGGGAGATCGATCGCGGGCCGCAGTATCTGCATTACGACTTCTGGTGGCACCTGGGCTACGACACCCTGGTGTCCAGCGAGTGGGGGACGCCGAACATGATCGAAGGCGGGGTCGTCCCGGAGCTTTTGCTCGGCAAAAAGTACGGCCACCGCCTCCACGTCTGGGATCTGCGCCGCCGCAAGCACCGCCAGGTGCTCGATGTGGGCGATGAGCACCAGATGACGCTGGAGCTGCGTCCGGCGCACGATCCGACCCGCGCCTACGGCTTCATGGGCTGCGTGGTCAGCGTCAAGGATCTCAGCGCTTCGGTGTGGCTGTGGCACCGCGACGGCGAGAAGTGGGCGGTGCGCAAGGTCATCACCATTCCGGCGGAGCCGGCGAGCCCCGAGCTCCTTCCGCCGCTGCTCCAGGGCTTCGGCGCCGTACCGCCGCTGTGCACCGATCTGAATCTGTCCCTGGATGACAAATTCCTTTACGTGTCGTGCTGGGGCACCGGCGAGCTGCGCCAGTACGATGTCAGCGATCCAGAGAATCCCAAGCACGTCGGCTCGGTGCGCCTGGGCGGCATCGTCTCGCGCGCCGCTCATCCCAAGTCGGGACCCCTCACCGGCGCGCCGCAGATGGTCGAGATCAGCCGCGATGGCAGCCGCGTCTACTTTACAAGCTCCCTGTATGCCGCCTGGGATGAGCAGTTCTATCCTGCGCCGAACCCGGTGACCGGCTGGATGGCCAAGGTCGATATCAATCCCGCCGGCGGCATGACGCTCGATCCGGACTTTTTCGTCGACTTCGGCGGGCTGCGCTCCCATCAGGTGCGGCTGGCCGGCGGCGACGCCTCGTCCGACTCGTTCTGTTTCCCGTGACCGGAGGTCTGTTTCGCTGGGCGACCCTGGCGCTGCTCGGCCTGTACCACGGTGCCAACCCCGGAATGGGCTGGCTGTTTGCCGTGGCGCTGGGCCTGCAGGAGCGCAGCGGGCGAGCCGTGCTGCGGGCGCTGCCGCCCATCGGGCTCGGGCACGCCGCCTCCATCGGCGTGGTGGTGGCGCTGCTGTTCGCCGGGGAGCGCGTCCTGCCCGGCGCCGGTCTGCGCTGGGCCGTGGCGGCAGTCCTTGTCGGCTTTGGCCTGTACAAGCTTATCCGACCGCGCCACCCGCGCTGGGTGGGAATGCGCGTCGGCTTCCGTGACCTGACGCTGTGGTCGTTCCTGATGGCCACGGCCCACGGGGCGGGGCTGATGCTCTTGCCGGTGTTCCTGCTCAGCGATGGCGCCGCCGCGCCGTGCCATGGCGAGGCGTGCCACGCTGCGGTCGGCGCGCTGGCGCAGGGCTGGCCGAGCTATCTCGCCGCGGTCGGCGTGCACACTCTGGCGATGCTGGCGGCCTCCGGGATCATCGCCGTGACCGTGTACTACAAGCTCGGGCTGTCGATCCTGCGGCGCAGCTGGATCAACCTCGATCAAGTGTGGGCGGCGGCGATGATCGTAAGCGGGGTGCTTGCGGTAGTCCTGTAAGCGCCCAGTATTGCGAGAAAGCAGCGGTGCCAGGGAGCGTCCCGACTCCCGCCGGCGCAGCGCCGTGATAGGCTTGGGCAGGGGGTTTGATGCCGGAGACGCGGGTCAATCAGAAATGTCCCAACTGCGGGGCCTGGCTGCCGTTCCGCCAGACCATTCCGGGACGGCGCAAGTGCGACTTCTGCGGGGTCGCCGTACCGCAGCTGCCGCCGCTGATCCCGCAGACTCCGGCTGAGACTCCGGCAATCTCCCCCGTAACGATCGCGGTGCTCCTAAGCTTTTTCGGCGCGCTGCTGGCGGGTTGGCAGTTCATGCGCGTGGCCGTGCCGCGCACCCCGGTGGATGACAGTGTCCGCGCTCCGATTTCACCGCCCGCCCCCGCTGTGATAGCTCCGCCGGCCCCGGTACCGCTTGCTCCCGTGCCGACGTCGCCGATTCCGATGGCACCGACGCAGCCCGCGCCCCACTCCGCACGATCGCACCGCACCACCCGCGCCGCGCCGCACAGTGAGCCTTGCCACATCTCCGGCGTGGAGATGGACCAGATGCGCGAACGCCATGGATCGCAGATAAAGAGCTGCTTCGCTCCGGCGCTCAAGCTCCTTCCCGCCGAAGTCGGCTTGAGCAGCAGCTGGGATCTCGGCATCGATGCGGACGGCAAAGTGGTGCGGGTCCGCCCGCATCTGCATGTCCTTGACTACAAGCGGAGCCGGGAGCAGCAAGCCGCCGCCGCTTACAGCCCGCCGCCGCCTGACAGCGAGGCCCTACGCTGCGCCGTGCGCGCGCTTATGCTCTGGGACTTTGGCAGCTACGTTCCCGACTTGAAGCAGCTCAAGGACCGCATCCCCAACTTGGAGATGACCTGCGGCCTGACGCTGACCCTGGCCGAACCCTAGCTCGCTGTCCAGCTTTTCCGCCATGCCGCCGCCGCGCGTGTCGGCAGCGCGGCATGGGCGTATACTTCGGCCACATGAAGCGGGATAACGATCCGGGTTCTGAGCGTATGCCCACGGCCACGCCCAGGTCAGAAAGCGACGCGCTGCGGCGCCTGCCGCAGGTCGATAAGGTCCTGCGCGGGCCGGCGGTCGCGGCGCTCCAGGGCTCGGCGCCGCGCTGGGCGGTGCTCGCCGCCGTCCGTGCCGAGATCGATCTGCTGCGCCAGCGCGTGCAGTCCGGCTACCCGGGAGAAGTAGATGACGACGGGCGATGGATCGTCCAGCCGCAGCGAATTGCGACGCGCGTAGATGCGCTGATGCGGCCGACGCTGCGCCGGGTGATAAATGCCACCGGCGTGGTGCTGCATACAAACCTTGGGCGTGCACCGCTGGCCCCGGCGGCGCTAAGGAGAGCGCAGGAGCTGTGCGCCGGCTACTGCAACCTAGAGTATCAACTTGAGCACGGACGGCGCGGCAGCCGCCAGGATCCGGTCGATGCGGTGCTGTCCCCGCTGACCGGAGCGGAGGCGCACCTTGTGGTAAACAACAACGCGGCTGCCGTGCTGCTCATGCTCTCCGGACTCTGCGCGGGCGGAGAGGTCGTAGTCTCACGCGGGGAGCTGGTCGAGATCGGCGGCTCCTTCCGCGTCCCCGATGTGATGCGCGCCTCCGGCTCCATCCTGCGCGAGGTCGGCACGACCAACCGCACCCACCCCGGCGACTACGCCGCGGCGGTGAACACCCAGACGCGGGCCTTACTCAAGGTCCACCGCGGCAACTTCGCCGTCGTCGGCTTTGTCGCCGAAGTCAGCGTCGCGCAGCTTTCGCAGCTGGCGCATGAGCAAGACCTCCTGTGCCTTTACGATCTCGGCTCCGGGGCGCTTCTCGGGCTGCCGGATGGGGCGGCGGACGGCGACCGCTCGCCGGGTCACGGGGGTCTTGGAGAGTGGGAAGGCAGCAGCGCGGCCGCCGAGCCGACGGTCTCCGAAGCCGTCGCGGCAGGGTGCGATGTCGTCGCATTCTCCGGCGATAAGCTGCTCGGCGGGCCGCAGGCCGGCATCCTGGCGGGACGGGGGGAGGTGATAGGCCGGCTGCGCAAGCATCCGCTTTTGCGCGCGCTCCGGCCGGACAAGCTTACGCTGGCGACGCTGCTTTCGACCTTGGAGCTTTACCGCGACGGGCATGATGCGCAGGTCCCGACGCGCCGCATGCTTACGGCGGAGCCGGCCGTTCTGCGCGCCCGCGCCGACAAGCTGCAGCAGCTGTGCGCGGCCGCCGGAGTGGACGCAGAGGTTGTCGGCACCCAGGCCGCGGTCGGCGGCGGGGCGATGCCGCTGCGCACGCTGCCTAGCTTTGCCGTCGCATTACCCGCTGGCGAGGCGACGGGCCGCGGCGACGCGCTGGCGCGGAAGCTGGAGGCGGCGCTGCGCCACGGCGAGCCGGCGGTGGTAGCCCGCATCGAAGCCGGCCGCGTGCTCTGTGACGTCCGCGCGCTTGTCGACGACAGCGAGCTGCCCCTTCTGGCGCAAGCGCTGCGGCAGGCCCTGCACAGCTGCGCGGGCGTAGAAGCCGCCGCGGCGCCCTCCGGACTCGAGTAAAATGACCGCTGACCTAGAGCGCCTAACCCTTCGCCAACGCTGCCAATGCTGAACGCTGATAAAGGAGTCCCCATGACCGCAGCCCACACCGTACAGTTCACCGCCTCCCCCGCGTCCGAGCCGGCGAGCGGATACCTCATGCGCCCGGCCGCCGGCAAGCCCGGCGTCATCGTGCTGCAGGAGTGGTGGGGCCTGGTGCCGCACATCAAGGACATCGCCGGCCGCTTTGCCGCGCAAGGCTACGTCGCCCTCGCCCCCGACCTCTATCATGGCAAGAGCACCGTGGACGCAGAGGAAGCGACGCACCTGATGAAGGGCCTGGACTGGGGCCGCGCGGCCGCGGAGATCGCCGCCGCCGTGCGACACCTGCGGGAAGTGGAAGGCTGCACCCGGGTGGGCGTAGTCGGGTTCTGTATGGGCGGCGCCTTGACGGTGATCGCCGCCACCCAGCCAGGCGTCGATGCCTACGCGGCATTTTACGGCTTCCCCCCCAAGGGAGCGGCGGATCTGGACAAGATCTCCGCGCCGGGCCTGATCCTGTTCGGCGAGCACGAGACCTATTTCTCTGTTCCCGACGCCAAGGCGCTGGCCGAACGCCAGTGCAGCCGCGGCATCCCCACCGAGGTCGTGGTCTACCCCGGCGCCGGCCACGCCTTTTTCAATGACACCCGGCCCGAAGCCTTTCACAAAGACGCGGCCAACGATGCCTGGCAGCGGACGCTGGCGCTGTTTGGCAAGGCGCTGCGCGGGTCGGGACAGCCGTGAACCCGGCCGCGGGCAGCCTCGCCTATCGGCTGGACCCGGGCGATGCGGAAGGTCTTTCCGCCTACCTCCGGCAGCAGCAGTTTCTGCTGCCGACTGAATCGGTAGCCGCAGTAGGCCGCGCTGGCGAAGGGAACATGAACCTGACCCTGCGTGTTCACACCGGAGCCCGCAGCCTGATAGTCAAGCAGGGCCGCCCGTGGGTCGAAAAGTACCCGCACATTCCCGCTCCCGCCGCGCGCACCCAGGTCGAAGGCGGCTTCTATGCGGTCGTCCAGAAGGAGCCGCGGATCGCCGGACAGATGCCGCGCTTTCTCGGGCTCGATCCGGATGCCTCCGTCCTGGTGCTGCAGGACTTTCCGGACGCCCGCGACTTCACCGGCCTGTATGCGGGGGATGTGCTCTCCGCCAGCGTCCTGCACGAGCTTGTGGACTACCTGGGACGCCTGCACAAGCTGGCGGTGCCAGAAGCGGATCGGGCGCTGCTCCGAAACGCTGCGATGCGGGCCCTCAATCACGAGCACATCTTCCGATTCCCCCTGGATCTCCACAACGGTCTGAACCTGGATTCCATCACCGATGGGTTAAAGGCGCTCTCGCAGGAGCTCTGCGCCGATGCCGAGTACGTCGCGCAAGTGCGGCGCCTGAGCGCACTGTACCTTGACGCTGCAGACGGCGTCCTGTGCCATGGCGACTTTTTCCCGGGGAGCTGGCTGGCCACTGCCGCCGGCACGCGGATCATCGACCCCGAGTTCTGTTTTCTCGGACCGCGCGAGTTCGACCTCAGCGTGCTGCTCGCTCACTTGCATCTTGCCGCCCAGCCGGAGGCGCTCATGCACAGCTGCCTTCAGCTCTATGAGCGACACGCAGCGATCGACCGTCCTCTGGTCTCCGCTCTGGCCGGGGTCGAGATCATGCGGCGCCTCATCGGCGTCGCCCAGCTACCGCTGCGCGCCGATCTGGCGGCGAAGCGGCAGCTTCTGCAACTCTCACGGCAGCTCGTGCTCGGCACTTAGAACCTAGCCCCAGACGATCCGCGTTTCGGGGGGCGGGCTAGACGCTTGCCTGCAGAACCTGCCGAGCGCGGGCTCGCAGCTCGTCATCGGTGTCCAAGCTGAAGCTGCGGCCGTGCTGCAGCTCGTCGCGGAGGAACGCGGTAAGCGACTCAGCGGCGACCGCAACGGCAGCGGGCGGGGTCGATTTTTCGAACACCTTATACACGACGCGGCGCGCATCCGGATCGTACTCCCAAAAGCCCACCACGTTTGGACCCGCAAGAATCGGCCGGAGCGAGATCTCCTTGCTCCGCGCCAGGGGGCTGGTCCGCGTGCTGCCCCATACCGGCAGCGACTGCCCGTGGTGCGCCGGGTCCGTCAGCAAGGCGAGGCCGCCATGCGTCGTCAGGAAGTTGTCTTCAAACGGCAGGAACGAGAGCTCCGCGGACGGCGGCACCTCCTCCAGATCCTCCGCAAAGGCCAGCGCCTGGGCGGAGTATTCCGGAACCTGCACCGGCCGGAGCGGCAGCTCTTGCACTGCCTTCTGGGCGTCACTTTGCGACAGCGCGGCCCAAGCCGCGAAGTCTTTGACCGTGGCCGGCGCGGCTCCGGCAAAGAAGATCGCGGCCAGGCGGGCGTTGCGCTCCGCGGCGGTGGGCGGCACGGCTTGGGTGGCGGCGGCGGCGGCGGCGGTGGTTGCCAGGCGCCACTCATAGCGCTCGCTGTCCAGCCGGCCGCCGGGCAGCGTGCGCTCGATCCGGCCGGAGAACTCCAGTAGCCGCAGCGCCAGCGGCAGCGGGGATGAGATGCCGACTTTCTTGCCCGCATCGCCCAAGCTGCGGATCGAACCCGCCGGCATCGCCCGCCGCAGCCCGTCGGGAGTCAGGGGGCCGCCGGCCAGCGCCGCGCGGGCCGCCGCGGCGACTTGCTCGATCTCGGCCCAGGTGGTGCCGGCCTTTTGAATCTCGCGATCGGTGCGCGGACGCCACTGATCTTCGGCCACCCGCAGACACAGCGGCGCCAGCTGCCGCGGGACCAGGTAGATGCAGCCGCGGACTGCCGGCACGACCTGGACATCGCGCCGCTCGACCGCGGCATCCAGCTCGGCGCGCCGGAGCTTGGCGACCCGGGCGCGCACGGACAAGTACACATCGATGCCGCCCAGCGTACGCGGCCAGCTGGTCGCAGCCAGGACGGCGTCAATGGGACCGGCGGCTTTTGCGGCTAGGCCCTGGCGCCGGTGCCAAACCGCCCGCGCCTGCACAAGTGGCAGCAGCAGCGGACTGCTCGTGGCCGCGCCCCGCTTGGCGCCATCCGCCGCTGCCGACGCCGCTGCGCCGGATGAAGAAGATGCAGACGCTGGTTTCTTGGCCGGGGACCGCGGTGCAGGCATGGCAGGCACTCCTCAGGTGAGAAGTGCTGGGTATCACGCTCTGCGCCGCCGCTCAATCGCAACCCGCAGAGCTGCCGGCGCGTGGAACCAGTGCGGTTCAGCTTTGGGTCGGCGGCCGCTTCACCGGGAATAGGAACTCCAGCGGTGAGCGCATAATGCGGCTGAGCACGGTGCGGAGAAGGACCAGAAGCTCGCGACGAGGAACTTCACGCGCTCGCAGCGCTACGAGCAGCGCCAACAGGAAGCTGACGCCGAAGTTGGCAAAGAGGATGAAGACGATGCCGACCCACGCCAGCAAGATCGGCTTCTCCAAAAGCGCATGCACGCCGTTTGCCGCAAGGTCGGCGGACGCAGCGAACGTCAGCGCCCCGGAAGACAGCGTGACGTGGCGGACCTCAGAGGGAATGCCGAAGAACTGACCGACTACCGGAGACATGCCGAGTACGAACCCCAGCGTCACCACACCACCGATCCCCGAGATATGGTGGTCCAGCGCGCGGCCCAGAAACTCGGCGAAGCGGGAGCCAAAGATGCGCCGCAGCCGCCGATTGCCGGCGATGGCGGCGGGAAGGCGGTGATATACGGCCCAGTTCTCCAGCCAACCGGCGGCGATGCTTGATAGCCACAAGTAAACGCCGGTGAGCACCGCGAATGGCAGCGCCCGCAGCGGCTGCAAGGATGACACGGTGTGCTCGGCATCATGGTGGCTGAGAAAGGCGTGGCCGGTGCGAAAGCGGTAGAGCCAGTCGAATAGCAGCACCGTCGGGATAACAGCGCCGATGTTGCCGAGCGCCGCGGCCAGCTGTGAGCGCGTCATGCGGGCGATGAGCGCTACGAGGCGCTCGAAGTGGTCTCCCTCCTGGCGCTCGGAGATCGCCGCCGCCAGCGCGGCGGCGGTCATCGAGGGCTGCTTGGTCGCCAAGGTGAAGTGGCACAGCTGGATGACGACGAAGAAGCTGGCGTAGTTGAGCGACGCGAAGAACCCGGCGAAAAACGCCGGCAGCGCCCAACCCGACGACAGGAACTTTACAATCGCTGTCCCCGCCGTGAGGACGCCGGCGCCGCAGCCGGCAAGCAGCATGGAGCGCCACTCGGCCGGGGTCTCGGTGATGTATTTTTCGCCGCTTTTGCCGGTGCGCTCGACGATCTTACGCGCCAGCTGATGCGTGCTGGTGCGAAACAGGGCGCGCACGCTGCGCCGCTGCACCTGCGCCTGGATGAGCTCCGCGACGAAGTGCGCGCCTTCATGGCCGAGGCCGGTGGACTGCCGCGCATAAAGCAGATTAAGCAGCTCCTCCAGCCGGCCGAGCATGGCGTTTATGAGCTCGAGCCGATAGACCAGATCGACGCTGACGCCGTAGTCCTCCAAGTGGCTCAGGACCTGCTGCACGGCTTGCTGGCAGTCCTTGATGACTAAAAATGCCTGGGTGACCTGACCGCCGCCGGAAGCCGGCACGCCGTCCGCCGCGGCGCTGCGCGCGGCACGGATCAGCGCATCGCAGACGCGCTGCAGACGGAGGAACGGCAGATCTTCCAGCTGCGTCTCCGGCAGCCGCTCCCACACGTCATTGGCCAGCCCAAGCGCACACACGCGCGCGGTCAGCACCGTCACCGCATCCAAGATGGAGGTGCGCAGGCTACCCCACTCATCGCGGCGCTGGGACTCGGTATCGTGCAGAAGGCGCAGGAACTTATCGAGCAGCTCGCGCGGGACCCGCAGCAGCCACTGCGCGTCTTCGATCGTCGGCAGGATGCGCGCCAGAAGCTCGGAGAGCGTCGTCGGGCTGGGCGGCCGCGGCAGCAACGACTCGCCGATGCGGGCGGTGGCCTCACGCCAGAATCCCGGCTCCTGCGGCAGACCGATATCGGAGAACAGCCGTGTCGCCTGCATTTGCCCGAGCACCGAGCGCATAAGGGCCGAGAACGACGCCCGCCACGGCGGTACATGGGTAAGGACGTTGACCAGGAGCTGCAGGTGCAGCGTCCGCGGATCGTTGTCGATGAGCAGGTTCATCGACGTCTGGCGGCTGCCGCGGGGCCAGCCGCGCCGGTGCAGCCAGTCGCTGAGCTGCTCCAGCCAGTCGAGCTGCTGCTCAAGGCTCCAGCGCGGATCGATGAAGTTTAGCAGCGCGTGCAGCCTTATGACGATGCGGCTCGTCGGCGCTTCTGGCAGAAAGCGCTGCCCCATCGTCGCCAGATCGGGCCCGTTGGCGGCCGCAAGACTCGCGCTTGGCGGCGCGATATGGCCTGCTACGGGCCCTGGGCGTGGACTCGATGCCGCGGTCGAGGCCAGGTCCTTGGCCGGATCGGTGACAGGGTGAGTAACGCTCACATCCCCCTCCATGCCCCCAAGCGAGCGACACAAAAGTGCGGCCCCAGGGTACCACGTCGGCGCAAGGGTTGCCCCGGAGACGTTTTCCTCAGTGCTCTTGCGGGCTTGACCGAGGCCAAACATCGATGCCACGCTAAGGGAAATGTCCTCTAACAGCACCTCGCTAAAAGTAGGAGAGGTCGGGGAGCTGTTTCGTCAGCACGGTCCGATGGTGTATCGACGCGCCTTGCGGCTGCTCGGTCGGCGGGAGGATGCCGACGAAGCGACGCAGGAGGTGTTTATCCGGGTCATGCGCGGCGCCAGCAGCTTCGAGGGCCGCAGCGGGATCACGACCTGGCTGTATCAGATCACGACGCACTACTGCTTGAACCTGATGCGCGATCGCGCGCGGCGGCGGCAGCTCTTGCAGGAGAACACGCTCGCCACCGAAGGGGAGACGAAAGCGGGTCCCGCCGCTGCGGAGCTTGTCCTTTTACGCCGACTTTTGGCCGAGGCCGATGAGCAGCAGGCCCGCGCCGCCGTCTACGTTTACCTGGACGGCATGAGCCACGAAGAAGCGGCGGCGCTACTCGGGGTCTCCAAGCGAACAGTCGGCAACTTGATCGAACGCTTCCTCAGCTGGGCGGGGGAGCGCAGCGCCAGCCCTGGCCAGCCACGGACAAAGAAGGAAGAGCCCTAGTCATTCGGGGGATAGGGCTCCAGCGCTTCATATATAAGTACAAAGACCTGGATCGCCGTACCCAGCACCACTGAGCAGGTGCTGAGTCTGAATCTGGAGTATCTGGCGGTCTCCGGGGCAGCTTCCAGAAAGTCCCCGGCTAGCTCAGCCAAGAGGTCTGAAGTTCTAAGATTGACTATGGAAGCTCAATACAAGAGGTCTGAAAGTTCAGACCGAGGCGCCGAAGTTCTAGGCCAAAGGGCTGAAAATTCAAACCGATGAGCCGAAGTTCTAGATGAGAGATCGGAAAGTTCAAACCGATAAGCCGAAGTTCTAGGCGAGAGATCGGAAAGTTCAGACCGATGAGCCGAAGTTCTAGGCGAGAGATCGGAAAGTTCAAACCGATGAGCCGAAGTTCTGGGCGGGACGCAGGGCGTTTCAGGCCACTTGGTGAGCGTTTCTGCCAGCGGCCTGATATCTCAAAGGAGAAGCTGAAGGCTCTAATGGCGAGGCGGGAAGTTTCAAACTCAAGGCCGGCGACCTCTAGCTCAAGGTTTGGGGTGCAACGCTAGAGGGGCATAGGACGCGCGTCAGTTCAGACGGCCACGGGCGATTACGTCGAGCATCCCGTCGAAGGCGTCGCGCAGCGCCCAGGCTTTGTCGCTGAAGCTCTCGCGTCGCTCGGCCTCAGCGAGGCCGTCGGCCAGTGCTTTGCGTGCGCCCTGGCTGCCTTGCAGGGTGCGCTCCAGCTCAAAGATCGCGGTCTCATAAATGCGGAAGCAGGCTTCGAACTGGCCTTCGTTGTAAAGCGGTGCCCCGACGGAGATGGCGGAGGAGATCGCGCGATCGATGCGCTCTACGGCCTCAGAGGTGGAGTCACTGAGCAGGCCGGTCGGGTGCACCGGCACCTGCCGCTTGGGCGGCGACGGCAGCCGCGGTGAGCTCGCCGATGGCAGCGAGCCGTGTTCTTCGACCGCCGCCAGCACCCCATCGAATGCGTCGCGCATCGCCCAGGCGCGGTCGCTGGCGTCGGACAGCGACTCGGCTTTTCGTACCCCGTCCATGAGCGCCCGCCGCGGCCCGACGCAGCCGGTCAAGCGGCGATCGAGATCGAGAGCGGTACCTTGATAGATACGGAAGCAGGCATCATGGTGCCCGTCGTTATAAAGCGGCGCGCCGATGGAGATCGCCCGCTTTATCGCCTTGACGATGGTGTTAAGCTCCGCCGGCTTACAGCCTTCGAGCAAGCTGGCGTCGTGGCTCGGTACCGAGCGCCGCCGCCGCCCCGGCCAGGGGAAGTCGGCGATCGGCACCCCTTCCAGGTTGTCCAGAAGCGGCCTTATGGCGTTGGCTGGAATCGCGAAGCTGAGGTTTTTGCCTTGCGAGACGACCAGGGTTGCGACCCCGATCACCTGGCCGCGCTCATTGAGCAGGGGGCCGCCGGAGGCCTCGTCCGTCAGCTCGGCCGAGATCTGCAGGACATGGAGCCCTTCGGCGATCTCGCGAACTGCGTTGAGCAGACCTTCGCTCACCACCCCTTCGGGCTCCGGCGAGCTGCCGACCGCCACGACCCGCTCGCCCGGGGTGACATCATCGCTGTCGTCCAGGGTCAAAGACGGCAGCTTGGCCCCGGTGCCGCGCAAGAGCACGAGATCATGATCGGCATCGGCCGCCAAGACCTCGATGTCGTCGATTTCTTGGCCGTCGGGCAAGACGATGACCGCCTCGCTGGCGCCCGAGACCAGGTGGAGGTTGGTGGCGATGGTGCCGTCGTCGCGTACGACGAATCCGGATCCTACGGCGTCGTCGGCGCGAATCTGCACGACCGAAGGGCGGGCGAGCTGCGCGATCTGGGTGAGTGTAAGCGGAAGCATGGCCCTACTTTAATCGACCTTGGCAACGACTCAATCCCGATCAAGCAGCGCCGCACATCGCCACCTGTTTTATGTGGACTGCTCGCTGCGCTGCGTCCCGCCCAAATGGGGGGCGGCG
>CALFML010000477.1 GCA_937879845.1 uncultured Myxococcales bacterium | reverse complement strand
CTCCGTAGGTGTTTGTGTGCCCTTAACGGAGGGGTTTAATTGGTCTAAGCGTCCGGCTCCCGGAGGCGGCGATTCCCGTCGCGGAGCGGCTTAATTTCGGCCGGTGCGCATGCCCCGCGAGCCGCGGCCGGCGCAAAAGGTATAGTTTCCGGGCGATGAGCAAACAAGACGAAAGCCCGATCCGCGCGGCGGAGGTGGTCCTGCCTGCCGCGGCGCTAGAGCGCAGCTTGGAGTTTTTCACCGATCGGCTCGGCTTCCGGGTGGACGCCATCCATCCGGCCGACGACCCGCGCGAGGCGGTCTTGTCGGGGCACGGGGTGCGCCTGCGCCTCTCGGCGGAGGAGCGCGGGCCCGCCGGCACCCTGCGCTTGCGCTGCCGCAACCCGGAAACCGTGGCGCAAGGAGAGCTGGAGCTGTCCGCGCCCAACGGCACCCGCATCGTTTTGGTCAAAGACGAGCCCGAGCTTGTGCTGCCGCCGCCCGCGCCCCACTTCGTCCTCAGCCGGATGAGCGCCGGCGCGTTTCACCTCGGGCGGGCCGGCATGCGCTACCGCGATCTCATTCCCGGCCGCCAGGGCGGACGCTTCATCGCCTCGCACATACAGATTCCCGGCGGCGGGCCGGTGCCCGACTACGTGCACTTCCACAAGATCCACTTCCAGATGATCTACTGCCACCGCGGCTTTGTGCGTCTGGTCTATGAGGATCAAGGGCCGCCGTTCGTCATGCACGCCGGGGACTGCGTGCTGCAGCCGCCGCGCATCCGCCACCGCGTGCTGGAGAGCTCGGCGGGCCTGGAGGTCATCGAGCTCGGCTGCCCCGCCGAGCACGAGACCTGGGCCGACCACGACCTGGCCCTGCCCACGGCCCACCTGCGCCCCGAGCGCGACTTCGGCGGCCAGCGGTTTGTCCACCATCAGGCGGCGACCGCGGCCTGGCGCCCGTTCCGCCTCCCCGGCTTCACCTACCGTGACTGCGGCATCGCCGCCGCCACCGCCGGCCTGGCCGGAGCCGGAGTCGCCCGCCTCAGCGGCACCCCTCCGGCCGGCCGCGTCACCCAGGATGCCGAGTTTGTCTTCTGGTACATCCTGGCCGGCGCGCTGACCCTGGCTGTGGACGACGCTCCGTCCTCCGCTCTAGCCGCGGGCGACGCGCTGGTCCTGCCTCCCGCCACGCCGTATGCCCTGTCCGGCTGCTCCGCCGATCTGGAGCTTCTGGAGGTCTCCCTGCCCGGCGCGTTCGCCACGAGCCCAGCCTCCTAAGCCCGGCCCGGGCGGATTTGGGTCATGATAAGGAGCATGAGCTCCCTGACCGGCGACCGCGCACACGACCATAGGCACGATCAACGGATGCAGCGGACCCTGCTGTCCCTGGCGGGGCTGTCCCTGGGCGATGCGTTTGGTGAGTGCTTCTTTGACAACGCGGTGCTGCTGACGGCGCTGCAGCTGCCCGGCGCCTTGCCGCCCGCCCCGTGGACCTATACCGATGACACGGAGATGGCGCTCGCCGTCGTCGAGGTCCTGGCGGATAACGGCCGCATCGTGCAAGAGCGGCTGGCGCAGGTCTTCGCCCGCCGCTACCTGCGCGAGCCGCGCCGCGGCTACGGGGGAACCGCGCACGAGATCCTGCGCGCCATCGGCGAAGGCACCCCGTTTGCCACCGCCGCCGGCCGCGCGTTTTCCGGCATGGGCTCGATGGGCAACGGGGCGGCGATGCGGGTCGCGCCCCTGGGCGCCTACTTCGCCGACGACCTCAATGAGGTGGTGGCGCAGGCGCGGGCGAGCGCCGAAGTCACGCACGCCCACCCCGATGCCCAGGCCGGCGCGATCGCCATCGCCGTGGCGGCGGCCGGAGCCTGCACGCTGCCGCGGGGGCCGGAGCTCGGCTGGCAGCTGCTCGACTTGGCGATCGAACACTCGCCGGACGGACCGACGCGGCAGGGGCTGCGGAAGGCCCGCGCCCTGCCGCGGGGCTGCACGACCGATCTGGCGGTGAGCGCGCTCGGCAACGGCAGCCGCGTCCTGTCATGGGACACCGTGCCGTTTGCCCTGTGGTGTGTCGCGCAGCAGCCACAGGACTATGCGGCGACGATGTGGCGCACCGTCCTTGGGCTTGGCGACCGCGATACGACCTGCGCCATGGCCGGCGGCATCGTCGCCTTGATTACCGGCGAAGCCGGACTCCCGGCCAGCTGGCTTGCCGCCCGCGAGCCCTTGGCCATGCGCTGACGCCTCGCCTTCGCCGAGCCTCGGGGTTGTCGTCCGCTGTAGGCACAGCGCCGCCGCCCGTAATTCCCTTATACGTCCCCTACGCCGACAGCCGCCGCGGCCTTGCCGCCGGCGAGCGTGTTATCGACCTTGTCGTAGAAGCCGACGGAGTGAAAGCCATCGGCGCAGGCCCACAGGTTGAAGGCGGCGGCCAAGGTAGCGTTGCGGAAGAGCGAGCGCATGATTCCTCCCAGTGTAGCGCGAGCCGCCCACCGAGGCGCGCCGTGTTGGCGGGGCCGTCGAGCACCCCGCCGCGCGCTACTGCGCCGGCTGGTACATCATGAGCATGAGATAGCTGAGCGCCGGCCGCGCGGCATCGACGACGGAGATCTCGATCTCTTCGGTGCACAGGGTGCCTTTGGGCTTGGCCTCGGCGGCGACCAGGCGGCAGCGGGCGTGCACGGTGCTGCCGGCGGGCACCGGGCTTATGAAGCGCAGCTTGTCGGAGCCGTAGTTTGTCACGTTGCCGTAGCCTGTGATCTGCAGGTCGCTGCGGACCCGCAGCTTGGGGATGAGCGACAGCACGAAGAAGCCGTGGGCGATGGTGGTGCGGAACGGGCTCTCGCGGCGGGCGCGCTCGACATCGACGTGGATCCACTGGCGGTCGTGCGACAGGTCGGCGAAGCGGTCGATCATCTCCTGCGTGATCGTCACCTTGTCGCCGTAGGGCGAGAACTCCTCGCCGACGCGCTGGCTGAGGGCGGCGAGATCATCGAAGCGGATCTGGATCATGGAAGCTCCTGGGGCAGATCGGTTGGTCGAGGGCGATTTGGGGCGACGCCGGGCGGCGGGCTTTTTACAGGTGCAGACGGGTCAGCGCCACCAGCGGGCCGGTGTTGCCGCTGTGCGTCCGCAAGAGCAAGACGCCGCCGCCGTCGTTTGCGGCAACGGGGACGAGCTCATGGTCGCTGCGCGGCGGTCCGCTGCCGAGCAGGATGCGGGTCGGGAAGGCCGCGCCGCGCGGCGCCGGGGCGAGCGGCAGGGCGACGGCGACAAGCTGCGTCGCCGCGTCCGCGCCTTGCTCCGCGGTGACGACGACGAGCTGGCTCGGTCCGCCTAGCGCCGCCCGCAGACGGGTTACGGGTCGGGCGCTGTACAGGGGCCGCTCGAAGCGCAGCACCAGCGTATCGCTATCCACGGCAAACAGCCGGCCGGCGTGGCCATCGATCGCGATGAGGAGCGCGCCGGTGTGGACCAGCTCCCGGGTCTCCCCGTCCGCCGCGCTCCCGCCGTCGGGCAGCGCAGCGGTGAGGATTTTCCCCGCCGCATCGCTGCGCATGAGCCGGGCGCCCGCGAGCAGGTAGTCAACTTCCCCGCGGTGGAGGAAAAGCTCGACGGCGCCGGCGTCGGCGATCCACTTGGCGGACCGCAGCTCGGCCGCCTCCGATAGATGCAGCACCACGGCGGCGTCCTCGGCCGGGCAGCGCACGAGCGCGTACAGCTCGCGGCCGTCGCTGTGCAGGAGCGCAGGCTGGAGCTCGGTGCAGGCGGCGGGCAGGGGCAGAGCCGCGGACGTGGCCACCTTGCTGTCGCGGTCGTAGACGAGCACGCTCGCCACGCGCTGCGGCGCCGCCGGACTCTTCGGGGCGGCTGCGACCACCACGTGGCCGCCGACCCACGCCAGCTCCCCGGCGCGGGCGAAGACATCCGGCGGGGCCTTGCGCGCCGTCACCCCAAGCGGGCGGAAGACCGCCGGCAGCAAGGGCCGCTCACTGCCCAGAAGGAGGTAGCTGCTCTCCGGGTTCCCAGCGGGCAGGGCGCGCAGGCGCTGCGGCGCATAGTTGACGACAACCTGCTCCGGACCGGCTTCGTCGACCGTCGGCACGCGCGAAGCCGGCGGACTGGGTCGGCAGGCGGCGTGAAAAGCCAGGGCCAGGGACAGGAAAACGGCTGCGGCGCCGCCGCCAAATCGCCCGCCGCTTCCCGGCGGCTCTACGGACAGCGGCGGCGCTGAAGGCAGCGTCAGCGCCGCCGGCATCAGTGCACCACGCGCGGGGGGCGGCCGGGGCGCGGCGGCGGCTTCTGCGCCGCGTTCTGCAGGGCGCGGATGCGCTCGTGCGCCAGCTGCTGGCGGGACTCATCGCCCTGGCGGTTGTAGATGTTGCGCAGGTTTGTGAGCATGCGGATGAGGATGGCGTTCTTGGTCGCGACCTGCAGGTCGTCGGAGGTCACCGTCCGCCGCCGCCCGAGCGCCCGCGCCAGCAGCGCCTGCAGATCGTCGCCGGCGAGCCGCCGTCCGGTCATCGGATCGAACAGCACCGCCGAGCTTGGGTCCTCGCCCCGCCCCGCGGTGTAGGAACCGCCATCGACCCGCAACAGGAAGTGGCCGGGAAACGACACCCCGTGCAGCGTAAAATCGCAGCGCCGGGCCACCTCCATCGCCAGCACCGCCAGGCTGATCGGGATGCCGAGGCGCCGCTCCAGCACCTCGTTGAGGAAGCTGTTGCGCGGGTCGTCGTACTCGGCGGTGTTGCCGCGGAAGCCTTCCTCTTCGGACAGGAAGCCGAGCAGCGCCGCCGCTTTGACCGTCGGCTCGCCGGAGCTCAAAAGCCGCGGGCGCACCTGGTCGGCCAGCCTATCGAGCGTGCGCAGGTATACCGCCACGTCGAGATCGTCGTACTCCGGCTCGGCGATGAGCAGCGCCGCCTGGCCCAGATCGATCTCCAGCTCGGGCCGGCAGGCGACGTGCGAGAACAGCGCCAAGTGCAGCGCCAGCGCCGTATCGGAGGAAGAGGAGGCCGTCACTTTTGCTGCTGCCGACCCCGGTTAGCGCGGCTTGGCAGAGGGGCCTTCGGTAGTGCGATAGTTCACCATGACCGACGGGACCAGCACGAGCTCGCGATGCCGCTCCAGCACCTCGCCGGCATCGTTTGTGATCTCGACGCGGGTGAGCGCCATGGTCAGGGGCTCGCCTTCAGCCGGGCGGACCGTGCTGACGTAGCCGGTGACATGGCAGCCGTTCTCGTAGTCGAAGGTGACGCGGTGGCTGACCAGATCGCGCAGATGTTTGCTCGCAGACATGCCGCTCTTATATCACGTGCGCCGCCGCATGCGAAGGGACGCGAAGTGCGGCCGGGCGACCGCCGGGCGTCCCGGAAGCGGCATCACCGCGCAGCCGTAGGCCAGCAAAGCAACAGGAGGCAGCGGGCCGGTTTCGCGCTAGATTGCCGCCATGTCGATGTTGGTGCTTGCTTCGTCCTCCCCGCGGCGCATCGAGATGCTGCGCGCCGCGGCGGTTCCCCATGCCGTCTGGCCGGTCGATATCGATGAGACCCCGCGCGGCGGCGAGTCCGGCGAGGCGCTGGTCGCCCGGCTGGCGCAGGAGAAAGCCGATGCGGCGGCGGCGCGCGCTCCGGCCGGCTCGCCGGTGCTGGGGGCCGATACGATGGTCGTGGCCGGCGGCGCGCTGCTCGGCAAGCCGCCGCATGAGGGCGCGGCGCGGCAGATGCTGGCGCTCTTATCGGGCGCGACGCACTTTGTGGTCACCGGCTACCACCTGCGCTACTTCGCCGCCGACGGCGGTGAGCTGCGCCGGGTGATCCGCATCGTGCGCACCGACGTGGCCGTGCGGCCGATTCGCGCCGCGGAGGTGGACGGCTACCTGCGCAGCCAGGAGTGGCGCGGCAAGGCCGGCGCCTATGCCATCCAGGGCCGCTTCTCCTGCTTCATCACCGGGGTGAGCGGCAGCTATGAGAACGTCGTCGGCATGCCGCTATGTCAGGTGATAGACGACCTGCATGCGGCGGGGCTTCTGCCCAAGGAGTGGCCGACATGGCAGGCCTAGCGCAGCGCCTCTCCGACCTGCAGGCTGCCATTGCCGAGGCCTGCGCCGCGAGCGGCCGCCCGGCGGCGGAAGTCCGCCTGATCGCCGTCAGCAAGCTGCAGCCCGCCGCCGCGGTCGCCGAGGCCCTGGGCGCCGGCCAGTGCGACTTCGGCGAAAACTACGCCCAGGAGCTGCGCGACAAGCACCGCGAGCTCGCCGGACAGCCCGGCGCCGCCGCGCTGCGCTGGCACTTTATCGGGCCGCTCCAGCGCAACAAGGTGCACTTGGTAGTCGGACGGGCCGCGCTCATCCACAGCGTGGATAGCCTGGAGCTCATCGCGGCGCTCGCCGCCCGCGCCGATAAGCATAAGGAGTCGGCGGGCGACCCGGAGTTCCGCCTGGACTGCCTCCTCCAGGTCAGCCTCGCCGGCGAAGAGCAGAAGGCGGGCTGCTCACCGGACGAGCTGCCGGCGCTGCTGGATGCCTTTGCCGCCGCCCCGGCGCTGCGCTGCCGCGGCCTGATGTGCCTGCCGCCCGCCGCCACGCCGGAGGAGGCCCGGCCCTACTTCCGCCGCCTGCGCGAGCTGCGCGACACCCACGCTCAAACGCGGCGGCCCGGCGTCGAGCTCTGCGAGCTGTCGATGGGGATGAGCCAGGATTTCGCGGTCGCCATCAGCGAAGGCGCGACGCTCATCCGAGTCGGCACCGCGCTGTTCGGCGCGCGGCCCGGCTGAGCTCTGTCCGGGCGCGGGCGCGGCGCAAAGACCCGGCAAGTCTTGCCGCGCGGTCCCGCTACAGGACGCGCAGCGCCCCGCGGGTGCGCAGCTCGCGCTGGATCTGCAGCAGCTGGTCGCGGGTCGAGGCGACCGCCGGGTCGTGCAAAAGCAGCAGCTGCAGCCGCTCCGCCAGACGCTGCGCCTCGTCGTAGTGGCGCCCGCCTTGCGCGAGCAGCTCCTGGGCTTGTTCGCAGAGGCGCAGGCCGTGCTCGGGATCGGCGGCGGCGGCGGCGGCGGCGTGCTGGGCGGTGTGCTCGGCCGACAGCTGCGCCGCATCGAGCAGGCGCGAGGCGCGCAGAAACGGATCCCAGGTGGCCGCTGCCGCCTGCAGCGCCGCATGCTCCGCCGCCGGCCGCTGCCCGAGCTTTTGCAGCAGCGCCCCCAGAAGCTCCCACGCCGGTCCGGCTTCGGCGTCGAGCGCCACCGCCTTTTGCAACAGCGCGCGCGCCCCATCGAGGTCCGCGTCTTCGCACAAGAGCTCCGCTTGCTCTAAAAGGTACAGCGCTGCGTCCGGGTCCCGCTTGGCGCCGGCCTGCGCCCGCTTGCGGCGTACCTCCGGGCGCAGCGCCTCCCCGTCTTCGTCGAAGACATCGCGGAACTCGCCCTCGCGATCCAGGACCATGGCCTCGCGCTGGAGCGTCGCCTCCAGCCAGCGCTCGATCTGGCTGCCGCACACGATCGGGTCGGGCGCCGCCGCATCCACAAGCCGCAGCCGGCCGGCCGCATCCAGCCACAGCGCCCCGTCCGCGGTATCGCCGACATGGAGGAAGCGCGCCGCCGGGCCGACCGGCTGCACCGCCGCGACCGGGTGCAGCACCTGCGCCTCATGAAACAGCGCGACCCCGTCGAAGGAACGCAAGAAGTCGGCGTAGTCGGCGGGCAGCGGCCGACCCAGGCGTTTCTCTGCCTTGGTCAGCGCGGTCGGGGTCGCCGGCGGCGCAGCGGTGTGGACGAAAGCGGCAGAGCGCACAAGCGCGGTGCGGAGCGACTCGTAAAAAGGCATGGAAGCAGCCAGAGAGGGAAAGAGGGGGAACAGCGCCGCAGCCCCAGCCGGGGCTACTTGAGATTGCAGGGGGTGGTGACCTTGGCCTTGCGCTCGGCGTCGTGCAGCATCTTGATCGTGCTGGTGCCCGGCTTCTGGTTGGCCGGGGAGACGCGGTAGGCGCTGCACAGGGTGTCGACGGCCTCGCGGAACATCTTCTTCTTATAGTAGTCCTCGCCGGCCGGGATAAGCTTTCCGCGCAGCTTGTCGGCGAACTCCTGGCGGTACGAGCTGTCGGGCGACATCGCGTCGTAGATGCGGATCGCCGCATTGAAGCCGTCGGCGTTGCCCTTGTCGAGCTCCGCGATGCCCTGCTTGTACTTGGCCTCGTCGTCGCCGGCGTGGATGGCCTGGGCGCGCACGCGGTTGGCGTCGAGGTTAGCGGGGTCGAGCTCCAGCGCCGCTTCGGCGGACTCCTTGGCCTTGCTCCACTCGCGCTTGGCGAAGGCTTCCTGGGCGGTGTGGACCTTGTCTTCGGCTTCTTTGATCTTGGCGCTGATCGCCGACTCGATGACGCCCTTTTCCGGCTTGGACGGCGACACCAGCTTGAGGACGAACAGCACCCACACCACGACCGTGAGGCCGATGAGGCCGAAGAACGCCCCCTTCATCCAGCCCGGCGCGCCCATCGCCGCCGCGCCGCCTGCATGCACCGCGGCCGAGGCCTTGGAGCCCGACCCGCCGGTGCCGTCGAGGCGGAACATGACCTCGCCGAACCGCAGCGTGTCGCCGGGTCCGAGCTGGGCGGTCGTGATCTTGCGGCCGTTGACGTAGGTGCCATTGGCCGAGCTCAGATCCTCGGCCTCCAGGCGACCGTTGCCGAGCCGCCGCAGCTTGGAGTGCTTGCGCGACATCGACGGATCGTCGAGAACCAGATCATTGCCGACCCCGCGGCCGACCGTGATCTCGGCCAGCTGCGGCAGGTCGAACACCCGCCCGCTGTACTGACCGCCCTCCGCGATGAGGCGGACCATATCGGCCGGACCCGCCCCGCCCATCATCGCCGCGGGGGCGCCGCCCGGCACCACGCCCGACATGCCGGCCATCGGCACCATGCCCGGCATCATGCCCGGCATCTGCGGCGGCACCACGCCCGACATCGCGGCCGGCGCCATCATGCCGGGCATCTGGCCCGGCATCATCTGACCCGGCATCATCTGGCCCGGCATCATCTGGCCCGGCATCATCTGCCCGGCCATCGGCGCGGCCATGCCGAACTGCTCCACCGTCAGCCGGAACTCGGCGATCTCCACCCGCATGGAGGCGTTGATCGCGGTCGGCGTGTTGGGGCTGATACGGGTGCCGTTGATGAGCACTCCGTTAGCGCTTCCATCGTCGGTGATGGACAGACCCGTGGGGTCGGCGCGGAGGCGGCAGTGCCGACGCGACACGCTCGGCGACTGCAGGACCAGCATGCGGTCGCCGTCGCGACCAAGGGTTATCTCGCCCACATCGATTTCTTTGCGGGCGATCTCACGGCCTTCACGATCGCTGGCGATTACTCTCCACACTGACGCTCAACCTGGCTGGGGGTTAGCCCGCAAACGCGGGGACGTGGCCGGTAGCGACAAATTGTCCGTCGCCACCTTCTGGTTTGAAGGTGAACACCGGGATCAAGTCTATGCCGCCTTCGTCAGCCAATGTTACCTCAGAGATCTCCATAACACGATACGCGCCGGCAGCGGTACGTCCGACATGAACGGCAAGATTTACGGCCTGGGCCAGCTCTTCGCGCAGCGCCTTGCGGGACGGCGACTCACCGGCCAGGCGGCCCAGCGCTTCCAGGCGTCCCAGAGCCTCGCGCGCGGAGGCGGCATCGACCCCGACCACGACTCCCTGACCGCCGCACAGGGCGGCTGCGACTTCCAGCGCCTCCGGGCCGCGGACGTCGGTGATCATCAGGTGATCGGGGTGCATGCGCACGGCGTGGCCGATGACGTTGCGCATCTCGGTGCCGCGGCCGATAAGGCCGATCCAGGCGGCGTGGGTTCCGGACAGATCGATCTCGCTGACCGGCTCCACCGTAACCACCCGCGCCCCGGCGGAGGTCGCGCCGCCCAAGGCCCCCAGCATCACGCCGCGGCCGTAGCCCGAGACCACGAGGTTGCGCCGCTCGCGCATGCACACCTCGAGGAACTCCGACATTGCCGCGGAGAGCACGCCCTGGTTGACCAGGTCCTGCAGCCGGCCGCCCGACTTGCGCCCGCGGCGCAGGACCAGCGACGGGACACGCGCCTGCGGCGGCAGCGCCGCCTGCAACAGCGCCCCGCTCTCCAGCCGCGCTTCGACCAGCGTGTGATCGAGCTTGATGCCGACCCGGCTGAGCAGCCGGTGGATCGCCCGGTGCACCGCGGCCGGCGAGGAGAACATCCGGTCGCTCAGGCTCTGGCCGGTGCCGCGGTCGATGTAGATGCGATCGTGGCTGGCTACCGCCACTTCATGAATCGTCTCATCGGCCAGGAAGTCGTCCAGCGGTCCGCCGCCCAGGAGCTCGGCGATCACGTGCTTGGCCAGCACGTCGGCCTCAAGGCCCATCGGCAGCGGGAAGACCTTGTCGGCCTGCTCGCGGGACATGCGCTCGATGCGCGAGCTGACCTCGCTCAGCTGCTCCGGCGTACCCTCGCGCAGCGAGACCTGATCGAGCACTTTGCCGACCACCTGCGACAGCGCTTCAATGTAGCGGCGGCGCTGCGGATCTTCCGAAGACAGCGCCGGCATGCTGGCCGTCGGTCGCGACAGCGCCGGCGTGCCGGAGGTGGAAGGACGCGCCGGTACCGGCGGACGAGTGCTCGGGGTAAGCGGTGCCAGTCCGCCGCCGGCCGACCGCTGCAGGGCGGGACGGTTCGGCAGCGGCGGCGGCGGCGCCACGGCGGGAGTTCCGCCCGGCGGCGTCACCGCGCTGTTCACGCTCAAAGGCGGCGAGGCCGGGGTCGAAGACGCGCTGGAGCTCACCGCCGAAACCGGAGCTACCGGGGTCAGCGCGGCCGGCGAGGGGGCCGGCGGCGGCGCCCCCCGTCCACCTTCTTGTGCCATCATCGTCGCCTTATCCGAGATGCGGTCAGCAGACATCACCGGCCGGTCGATGGGGCTCATCCCGGCGGCGGCGTCCGCTTCGCGGTTCAGCGACAACCGCTGAAGCGCGGCGGCGTCGCGGATGACCTCATTTGCAATCGTGGCGCGGGCCGACTCCGGCGGTCCGCCGAGCGGCGGCCGGGTGCCAAGACGCGGCGGCAGCGGTGGACGCGACGGCCCCGGATCTTCCAGGGGGGACTTGGCGGAGGCCGCATCCTCGGCCGCATCTTCCGCCTGACCCGTCGGCATGTCCATCGAAGTCGCCTCCGCCCGCCCCGGCACGAACGGTCGGCTCTTGGACGGAGGCGGCGGCGGCGGCGGACCCGGACGAGCGCCTTCCCCCTCGATATCGGCGGTGGAGCTGGTCGACGGCCCCGAGCCCTCCTCGATGGTCATGATAAAGTCGCCGACGTAGATCTTGTCGGTGCCTTTTACCACCAGGGGGCTTGTGATCTTGCGGCCGTTGACGAAGGTGCCGTTGGTGCTCTTCAAGTCGACGATGATGAACTTCGCGTCCTTGAAGACGATGCGAGAGTGGCGCTTCGATATGTTCCCGCGGGGAAGGACGATGTCATTGCCCGCGACCCGACCGATGGTGATCTCCGGGCGGTCAAAGTCGAGTCGTTTGGTCTCTCCGCCTTTTTCGCTAATCAAAATGGAGAACATATCTGACCATTCTCCTTGCCGCTTTTATGCTTGTCTGTGCGCAAGCGTCGCTGCAATTGGGGCATAACTTACGATGCTCGACGAGTCTTGGTCAAGCGCTTTCCTTGTCCTAGGTGCTCAGGAACACTCGCAGACAGCACGAGCGGCAACGAGAGCCAAGGCGGAGCCGGCAGCGAGGGCGACCGCGCCAGGGCGCGAGCCGGGCTGCGGCCCGATGTGCCTTTGAAGGTTGCCGCAGCTTCACCTTGTGCCGGCGGGCCCGGGCGGGGTCTTGTGCCGGCGCCCTGACTCCGCCAGACGGCGGGTCTTTCTAATCCTTCCATCCTTTGACAATACCAAAATATCTGCCCGACTTGAATAGGTCAGCCAGCGGTTTCGCATGCTTCGCTTTTTACGCGGCCCGCACCGGCGGGCAGATAAGTAATTTGGTAAGCTTTGAGCGGTCTCTAGGTAGGTCTTAGGCCGACGTATCGGCGGCTTTGCCGGCCACTTCAAGCTGGGCGAGGTTACCGGGCTATGCTATTTCAGTAGTACGATGAGGGTCTTTAGGTTTATCTCGCCGAAACTTTTCGCCCCGGTATTTCCCTTGGCCCTGGCCCTGACGCTCGCTTCCCTGAGCTTCTTGCCCGGCCGCGCCGCTGCCGCCCCGCGCTACTTCATGAAGCTTGCCGAGGTGGAGTTTGCCTCCGGGGCGGTCAAGGTCAACGTCCCGCGCGAGGGCGGCGATGCCCCAGGCGGCGCCGAGGCGGGCAAGAGCGCCCTCGATGAAAAAGCGGGGATGATGGCGCGCGACTTTCTGCGGGAGGCGCTGGCCAAGCGTCCGGAAGTCACGCTGGAGCTCAGCGCCCCGCTCGACAACCTCGAAGCGGTCAAGGCGGAGGTGAAGAGCAAGAAGCTGCGCGCCTACGAGCTCACCCTGCGCGTCCTGCGCCAGGAGCGGACGGTCAAGCCGCCACCGCCCGGCAAGACGTTCCGGCTGCTGGAGCAGAACATCCGCCTGTCGCTCGTCGGGGTGACCTTTCCGGAGAAGCTCCTTTCGCTCGGCGGCGATGGCGAATCGACGGTGCAGATCGAGGTCGGAAACCCGATCAACGAACGCCAGGAGAGCGAGGTCCTCACCGAAGCGCTCAAGGACGCCATCGAGCAGGCGGTCAAGCAAGGCATGGCCAAGCTCATCGCCGGTCCGCCCAAGGCGCCCAAGTCTCCCCCGCGCAAGCCCAAGGCCAAGTAGCGGCGGCCGCGGCAGCCGCTGCAGCGGTAGCTGTTGCTGCGGTGCTTTGCGGCGTGGTCTACTGGGCGAAAATGAGCTCGCTTGCAAACGGACCCGGCGCCGCGCTCGGTCCTCCTTCCCGTCCCGTTCCTCGACCCATCGGCGGCAGTGAGGCCTTGGCCTACGTCGCCGGCGCCATCCGCACCATCTCTGACTTCCCCAAGCCGGGGATTCAGTTCAAGGACATCACGCCTCTTCTGGCCGATGCCCAGGCGCTGGGGGCGACCTTGGACCTTTTACAGACGCGGGCGGAGGCGCTGCGCCCGACCCGCATCGTCGGGATCGAGTCGCGCGGCTTCGTCTTCGGGGTGCCGCTGGCGGATCGCATGGGCCTGGGGTTTGCCCCGGTGCGCAAGCCCGGCAAGCTGCCGCATCGCGTCGCCCGCGGCGAGTACGTGCTGGAGTACGGCTCCGGCGTCTTGGAGCTGCACGAAGACGCGGTCGCCGGCCATGAGGTCCTCATCGTCGATGATCTCCTGGCCACCGGCGGCACCGCGGCGTGCGCCGGCGAGCTGTGTCAGCGGGTGGGCGGGCGCGTGGTCGGCTACCTGTTCGTGATCGAGCTTGCCGCCCTCGGCGGACGGGCGCGGCTCGGCGGCGCGCGCGACACCGTCCAAGCGCTTCTGACCTACTGAAGTCCGGCGCGGGGGCGCCGCCCGGATCCGAACCGACGCGGGCCCGCCGTAGGCGCAGGCAGGCTGCGGGCGCCGCCCGTTTTTTGTGTATGATTCGACTTCCATGTCGACTCCCAACGTGCCGCCGCAAAGCTCCGTCCCTTCCTCTGCTCCCGTCCCGCCTGCCGCGGGCGGAGGCGCCCCCGTTTCCGCCGGCTCCGCCGAAGCTGGCGAGCTCCTTGACCAGCTCAAGCGCGCCGAGCAGCGCGCCCGCGCCGGCGGGTCGCCCAAGTACCACGAAAAAAACGCCGCGGAGGGCAAGCTGTTCTGCCGCGACCGCCTGCGGCTCCTCTTTGATGCCGGAGAAGACGGCGCCGACTTCGTCGAAGACGGCCTGCTCGCCAACCACCAGGCCAAGGATCTGCCGGCCGACGGCGTGGTCACCGGCATCGGCCGCGTGCACGGCCGCCCCGTGGCGGTGATGGCCAACGACAGCACGGTCAAGGCCGGCTCCTGGGGGGAGCGCACGGTCGAAAAGATCATCCGCATCCAAGAGACCGCCGGGCGCCTGCGCATCCCCCTCATCTACTTAGTGGACAGCGCCGGAGCGCGCATCACCGACCAGCTCGACATGTTCCCCGGCCGCCGGCACGCCGGGCGCATCTTCAATAACCAAGTGCACCTGTCCGGCTCCATCCCGCAGATCTGCCTGCTGTTCGGCCCGTCGGCCGCCGGCGGCGCCTACATCCCGGCGTTCTGCGACGTGGTGTTCATGGTCGAGCAGAACGCCAGCATGTACCTCGGCTCGCCGCGCATGGCGGAGATGGTCATCGGCGAGAAGACCACCCTGGAAGAGATGGGCGGCGCCCGCATGCACTGCGAGGTCTCCGGCTGCGGCGATCTCCTGGCCAAGACCGAGGAAGAGTGCATCAAGAAGTGCCGCGACTACCTGAGCTACCTGCCGTCCTGCGCCGAAGGACCGGCCCCCGCCCCCCTTCCCGGAGCGGCCCGCGAGCCGCGTCCCGACAAGAAGCGCATCGACGCCATCCTGCCCAAAAACCACAACCAGTCGTTCGACGTCCTGCAGGTCATCGACGCGATCGTCGACGCCGGCAGCTTTTTTGAGATCAAGAAGCTGTTCGCCCGCGAGCTCGTCACCGGCTTTGGCCGTCTGGACGGCCGCACCATCGGCATCATCGCCTCCCAGCCCAAGTGGAAAGGCGGCGTGCTGTTTGTCGATAGCGCGGACAAAGCGGCGCGGTTCATCTGGCTGTGCGATGCGTTTAGCATCCCGCTCTTGTTCCTGGCCGATGTGCCGGGCTTCATGATCGGCAAGGCGGTGGAGCGCCAGGGCATCATCCGCCACGGTGCCAAGATGATCTCCGCCGTCGCCGATGCTTCGGTGCCCAAGCTCTGCGTGGTCCTGCGCAAGGCCTACGGGGCGGGGCTTTACGCGATGTGCGGTCCGGGGTTTGCGCCCGATGTCACGCTGGCGCTGCCGCAGGCGAGCATCGCCGTCATGGGACCGGAAGCCGCGGTGAACGCCGTCTACTTCAACAAGATCCAAGAGCAGCCGGAGTCCGAGCGCGCCGCCTACATCGAAAGCCTGCGGGCGCAGTACCGCCAGGATGTCGATCTGTACAAGCTGGCCGGCGATCTCCATATCGACGCCATCGTCGCCGGCGATGAGCTGCGCCGGGAGCTCGTCCGGCGGTTTGCCTTTGCCGAAAAGAAGCGGGTGCCGGCCTTCCCGCGCAAGCGCAGCGTCACCCCGGTCTGAGCGACGCCGCGCCCGCGCGGCTTCATTTAGGCGCGGGCGTCGGCCGGTGCGGCGCCGCGCTTGCCGCGCGGGGCGGGAGCTGCGGCTTCGGCTGGAGCGCCGGCCGCGGCAGCCGGTGCTTCGGTGCCGACCCGCTGCACCCCGTGCTTGGACAGGACCCCGGCTTCGATGGCCGCGGCGATCTCCGGGTGGTTGCGCAGGAACTCCTTGGCGTTCTCCCGGCCCTGGCCGATGCGCTCCCCCTGGCCGCGCACACCGTCAGCGAATCAACCAGAAGGAGACCCGTGACCCCGCGAAGCCCGGAAGCCATGGCCGAGGCCGCTCGTCTCTACTACCTGCAGCGCTGCTCGGTCGACCAGATCGCCCGGGCCTTGCAGGTCTCGCCGGCGACCGTGTCTCGGCTGCTCAAGGACGCCCGCGCCCAGGGCATCGTCGAGATCCGGGTGCGCGATCCGCGGCTGCCGGACGAGCCGTAGGCGCGGGAGATCCCGGCGTGTGTCGGGACGACGGGAACGGCCCCGTCATCCTGGTTTCGACCTCGCATCCTCAGTCGGAGGTCCCGGCTTCCGCCGGGATGACGGATGACGGGATCGAGTCTCGTGATCCCGCGCTCGCCCCGGGATCTCGGGCCTGACCGACCTCAGAGCAGGTCGTGCAGCATGACCGCCTGTTCGCGGCCCGGTCCGACGCCGATGCCGGAGATCCGGGCGCCGCTGAGCTCCTCGAGCCGGCGGACGTAGGCCTGGCAGTTGCGGGGCAGGTCGGCGAAGCTGCGGGCGCCGGAGATGTCCTCGCTCCAGCCGTCCTGCAGTTCGTAGATCGGGGTGGCCCGGGAGAAGTCGTGCTGGGTCATCGGCAGCCGGTCGTGGCGTTCGCCGTCCACGTCGTAGGCGACGCAGACCGGGATCTTCTCCCAGCCGGACAGGATGTCGAGCTTGGTCAGGAAGATGTCGGTGAACGCGTTGGCGCTGGCCGCCGCCTCGACCACCAGGGCGTCGTACCAGCCGCAGCGCCGCTTGCGTCCGGTGGTGGTGCCGAACTCGGCGCCGTCGGCGCGGATCTTGTCGCCGTCGGCGTCCAGCAGCTCGGTCGGGAACGGCCCCTCCCCCACGCGGGTGGTGTAGGCCTTCGCGATGCCGACCACCCGGTCGATCCGGGTCGGCCCGACGCCGGCTCCGGTGCAGGCGCCGGCCGCGATCGGGTTGGACGACGTGACGTAGGGGTAGGTGCCGTGGTCGACGTCCAGGTGGTGCGCCTGGGCGCCCTCGAACAGGACGACGTCGCCGGCGTCCAGGGCGTCGTTGAGCACCCGTGAGGTGTCGGCCACCATCGGACGCAGCCGGTCCACGTAGCCCAGCAGCCGCTCGGTGATCTGGTCGGGCTCGATCGCACGCTGGTTGTAGACCTTCACCAGCAGGTGGTTCTTCTGCCACAGCGACGCCTCGACCTTGGCCCGCAACATCTCCTCGTCGAACAGGTCCTGCACCCGGATGCCGAGGCGATTGACCTTGTCGGAGTAGGCCGGGCCGACGCCGCGTCCGGTGGTGCCGATCTTGCGCTTGCCCAGAAACCGCTCCGACACCTTGTCGATGGTCTGGTGGTAGGGCGTGATCAGGTGGGCGTTGGCCGAAACCAGCAGGTTCTTCGCGGCATCGACGCCGCGGGCGGCCAGGCCGTCGATCTCGTCGAACAGCACGTCGAGGTCGATCACCACGCCGTTGCCGATCACCGGCACGCTGTTCGGGCTGAGGATGCCCGACGGCAGCAGGTGCAGCGCGTACCGCTCGCTGTTGACGACCAGGGTGTGACCGGCGTTGTTGCCGCCCGAGTAGCGGACCGTGTAGTCGACCCGGTCGCCCAACTGGTCGGTGGCCTTGCCTTTGCCTTCGTCGCCCCATTGCGCTCCGACGACCACGATGCCCGGCATCTGGTTTCCCTCCGGCATGAAAAGCGGCCCGCACGGGGCCCTTACCCCGACAGCCTAACGGAGTCGCTCGCGGGTGCCGGCGGCGTCCGAGGGGTCGGACGTCGGCGAGGCTCCGGCATCGAGTCCGAAATGTTCCCACCAGTGGTGAGCCTCGATGCCCGGCCCAGGCTCGGGCGGCGTGACCGCGGCACGACTCTGAGCAGGATTTCGGACAACCGTCGGTAGGCCGCATCGCAAGGTCACCCACCCGCCTCACACGCGGGGGACGGTACGCGGGGACGGTTCTTTCCGTACGCGCGCGGTACGCGGGGACGGTTCTTTTCGTACCGTTTTGGCGCCGCGAGTGGACCGAATAGAACCGTCCCCGCGTACCGCCGTGCCGTCCCCGCGTACCACCGCGCCCGAGCGGACCGAGAGTGTGGCCTTGGCCGTTATGTGGCGGGGTTCTGTCGCCGCTTCGTGAGTTCCCTGATGATCGGGCGAATCGTCCCGTGGGTCGATCCCCAACTGACACAGCCTCGTTCGCACGCTTAGCGACTCCGGGCTGCGTAAAACCACTTCAGTCCTCGCTGTATAGTTCAGCGCATGCTGACCATTGCTTCTCGCCTGGACGTGATGAACCGGTTGGGCCGCGCGCTGGCCGACCCGACCAGGTCCCGGATCATCCTGACGCTGCTCGACCGGCCGGCCTACCCGGCAGAGCTGGCCCGCGATCTGGACCTCACACGCTCCAACGTGTCCAATCATCTGGCGTGCCTGCGCGACTGCGGCATCGTTGCTGCCGAACCCGAGGGCCGCAAGACGCGCTACGAGATCGCCGATCCCCACCTGACGCAGGCGCTGACCGCCCTGGTTGACGTCACCCTCGCGGTTGACGAGAACGCCCCGTGCATCGATCCTGCCTGCTCGGTGCACGGATGCGACGCAGCAGAGGCGGGCGCGTGATCCTGGCTGCGGTCCTGCAGGCAATCGGCCTGTTCATCGCGACCAACATCGACGACATCATCGTGCTCTCCTTGTTCTTCGCCCGCGGCGCGGGCCAACGCGGGACGACCACCCGCATCTTGGTCGGCCAGTACGTGGGGTTCGCCTGCATCCTCGGTGCCGCTGTGCTGGTGACTATCGGAGCCGGAGCATTCCTGCCCTCAGCAGCTATCCCGTACTTCGGGCTCATCCCCCTGGCCCTCGGTCTCTGGGCTGCATGGCAAGCCTGGCGCGGAGACGATGACGACGATGACGCCAAGGTCACGGGCACGAAGGTCAGCGCGTGGACCGTCGCAGGAGTCACCTTCGCCAACGGCGGAGACAACATCGGCGTCTATGTCCCCGTCTTCCTCAGCGTGGAACCCATCGCAGTGGTCGCCTACTGCCTCGTCTTCCTCGCGCTCGTCGCGGTCCTGGTCGTAGTCGCCAAGTTCGTTGCCACCCGGCCGCCGATCGCTGAAGTCCTCGAGCGCTGGGAACACATCCTGTTCCCCATCGTCCTGATCGGCCTCGGCATCGTCATCCTCGTCAGCGGAGGAGCGTTCGGTCTCTGACGGAGCCAAAGCGAACGAGAGAGGTCGCCAGGCTCGACGCTCCGGTATAGGGATCCCTGTGCGGGTTCATGCTGCGCAGCAGGAGAGTTTGGTGATGTCGGTGGTGAAGGTTTGGGCGGTGAGTTTGAGGCCTTCGGCCATGGTCAGGTAGGGGCTCCAGAGGTTGGCGACCTGGTCGGTGGTCATGCCGGCCTCGAGGATGTAGACGCCGGCGGCGGCGAGGTCACCGGCGTCCTGGGCGAGGGCGGTGATGCCGATGATGCGGCCGGTGTCGGCGTCGGTGACGATCTTGATGAGCCCGCGGGTGTCACGGTTGACGATGGCGCGCGGGACGTGCGCCAGGGGCAGGACGCGGCTGTCGCAGCGGATCCCGGCAGTGCGGGCCTGCTGGTCGGTCATTCCGACGGAGGCCAGGGCGGGGCTGGTGAACACGACCCGGGGCAGGTGGCGGTAGTCGACCTCCCGGCCGGCTCCGGTGAGGGCGTTGTCGGCGACCAGGGCGCCGTGGGCCGCGGCGACGTACACGAACTGCGGGTGGGCGGTGACGTCACCCGCGGCCCAGATCCGCGGGTTCGTGGTGCGCAGGTGGCTGTCGATGATGACCTCGCCGCGCTTGCCGGCGCGCACGCCGATGGTGTCGAGGCCGAGCGTGCCGGTGACCGGGCGGCGGCCGGTGGCAACGAGGAGCTCGGCCGCGCGGAGCTCGTGTGAGCCGTCGGCGGTGGTGGCGGTGACCGTGACCTCGCCGGTGGCCGGGTCGCGGCGCACCGCGGTGGGCACCGCGCCGCGGATGATCTCGATGCCTTCGTCGGCGAGGATTTCTTCCAGGGCGGTGGCGGCCTCGGGTTCCTCGTGGGAGGCCAGCCGTGAGCGGACGAGCATGGTGACCTGGGCACCGAGGCGGGAGAAGAGCTGGGCCTGCTCCATGGCGACGTAGCCGCCGCCGATGACCAGCAGCGACTCCGGGACGTGGTCCAGCTCCATCGCGGTCGTCGAGGTCAGATAACCGGCCTCCTGCAGGCCGGGGACCGGCGGCGCCCAGGGCGTGGAGCCGGTAGCGATGAGGTGGTGCGCGGCCCGGACGGTTTCCGCCGTGCCGTCCGGGCCGGTCACGCGGAGTGCCGGCTCAGTCGGTGTGCCGACGAAGGTGGCCTCGCCGGGGTGGAGGGCCCACCCGTACTCGGCGGCCAGGGCCGCGTACTTCTCGCTGCGCAGCGATCCGACGAGCTTGTCCTTGCCGGCGACCATGGCGGGCATGTCGACCGGTGGGGCGTCGGGGAGTGGCAGACCGGGGAACCGGGCGGCGTCGAGTGTGACGTGGCGGGCCTCGGCGGCCGCGAGCAGGGCTTTGGAGGGCACACACCCGGTGTTCACGCAGGTACCGCCGATGGTGCCGCGCTCGATCATCACCACCCGCTTGCCCAGGGTGGTGGCGCGGATCGCGGCCGCGAACGCCGCCCCACCGGACCCGATCACTGCCAGGTCATACGACCTGCCCTTGTCCGTTGCCGTCATAAGTCCTCCCTTGTTGCCGCGCCTCAGGACCAGGATCGACCTTCCAGTGCACTGGAAGGTCAAGGCAGAATGAGTGGCATGCGGATCGGTGAGGTGGCTCAGGCGTCGGGCACGACAGCTAAGACCCTGCGGTACTACGAGGACGTCGGACTCCTCCCCGACCCCGACCGCAGCCCGGCGGGGTACCGGGACTACGGCCCCGAGGTGCTCGACCGGCTGCACTTCATCCGCCGGGGCCAAGCCGCCGGGCTGACCCTGGCCCAGATCGGCCAGGTGCTGGCCATCCGAGACCGGGGCCAGGCCCCCTGCCAGCACGTCACCGACCTGCTCGACACCCGCCTCGCGGTCATCGACCGGCAGCTCGCCGAGCTCGCGCAGCTACGCACCACGATCGCCATCCTGCGCGAGCACGCCACCACCGGCGACCCGGCCACATGCTCCCCCGAGGACGTCTGCCGCTACCTGTGACCCGCGAAGGTCACCGGCCCGTGGCACCATCGCGACATGGCCGATGACACCCAGCAACGATGCTCGTGCTGCGGCCGCCAGCGGCCACGAAGGTCGCTCCACGCACTCGGGAGCGAACCGGCCTACATCTGCCGAAGGTGCGCGCTCTGGGTCGCCCTTCACATCGCTCGCGACTGAACGACTCCGCCCGCAACGCGGGCACGCCGCCGGCCGCGGCGAACATCGTCGGATGGTGCGCGAAGGAACCAAAGGGCGCGAATGACGACCAATCATCACGCCGCCAGCGCGATCGCGGGCGCCCGTTGCCGCACTCCTCATCCGACGGTCTGAGCTCCACCGCCTGGCAGCGGTCCGAAGCCTGGAGAGGGCATCGGAGCCGGACGGGACCCCCTAACGCTCAGTGGTCCGCCCTCGCAGCGGTTGCGGTCGGTCCAGTTGTCCGTCCCGTAGGAGGAACCCGTTGCGGAGGCGGTGCAGGTCATCGGCGGAAACCCACGCCCGAATGTTCGCAAGACCGCCCGAGAAGGGTTGTCCGGTGACGGTGCGTCATATGGGACGGCCTGTCGTCCCGTAAACGAACGATTCCGCTACAACGACGACGAGGGCTGCCGTACTCCTCAGGATGCTTGACACTTCGCGGTTCTCGATCCATAGCGTTTGTAACGAAACTCAGTGCCGGATTCTATGGCTCGATACTTCCCGTGCTGGATGAGTATCGCTACAGTCAACGCCATGGGGCATCTGCTGGGCTATGCGCGTGTGTCGACGACCGATCAAGACGCCGCACTGCAGATCGATGCGCTCACCGCCGCCGGGTGCTACCGGGTCTTCGTCGACACGATCTCGGGCTCCCTGGACCACCGGCCCGAGCTGGAGAAGCTGATGGACCAGCTGCGCCCGGGGGACACGCTGGTGGTGTGGCGGCTGGACCGGTTGGGTCGCTCGATCCGGCATCTTATCGACCAGCTGCAGATCTTGTCCGAGCAGGGCGTGGGGTTCCGCTCCTTGCAGGAGACGATCGACACGACCTCCTCGGGCGGGCGGCTGGTGTTCCACGTCTTCGCCGCGCTGGCCGAGTTCGAACGTGACCTGATCCGTGAGCGCACCAACGCAGGACTGGCCGCCGCCCGGGCCCGTGGCCGCAAAGGCGGGCGACCGCCCGCCCTGTCGCCGGATCAGGTCAAGGCGGCGAGGCGGATGTATGAGCAGAACGAGATGACGGTGGCGCAGATCGGTGCGGTGCTGGGCGTCAGCCGCGCCACCATCTACCGTGCTCTGAACCGCAACAGCGCCCCAATGGTGCAACCAAGGCAGTCGAGAAGCGCCGTGTAGGTCATGGACGCGGCCGAGCGCTGGCAAATCCTCAGGCTTCATGTCGAGGACCAGATCCCGCTCGCCGCCCTGGCCCGGGACACCGGTGTCGGGCTGCGCACCCTGGAGCGCTGGCACGCCCGCTACCGCACCGAGGGGTACACGGGCCTCGGTACGCGAAGACGCGCTGATGCCGGCAGCCATCACCTGCCCTCCGAGCTCGTGTCCTTGATCGAGGGGCTGGCATTGAGCAAGCCCCGCCCGACGATCATCACCATCCACCGCAAGATCAGCGCCATCTGCGAGGAGGGGGGATGGCCGGCGCCCTCCTATGGCGTGGTGCGCGCGATCGTCGCCGACCTCGACCCGGGCATGGTCACCCTCGCCCTGGAAGGGCCGGCGTCATATCGCGACAAGTACGAGCTGGCGCTGCGCCGGCGTGCCGAGCACCCCAACGCGATGTGGCAGGCCGACCACACCATGCTCGACATCCTCGTGGTGGGCACCGACGGAAAACCTGCCCGGCCGTGGCTGACCGCGATCATCGATGACCACTCCCGGGCGATCTGCGGCTACACCGTCTTCCTCGGCGCACCCTCAGCGATGAACACGGCCTTGGCGCTGCGGCAGGCGATCTGGCACAAGACCGACCTCGCCTGGCCGATGTGCGGCATCCCCGACGTGCTCTACGTCGACCACGGCAGCGACTTCATCAGCCACCAGCTCACCGCCACCGCCGTAGATCTGCACATCCGGCTGGTCCACTCCACCGTCGCTCGCCCGCAGGGCCGCGGGAAGGTCGAGAGGTTCTTCGGCACCGTCAACACCGAGCTCCTGGCAGATCTCGCCGGACACATCACCAGGGGGCACCCCTGGCCCACGCCGAAGCTGTCACTGGCAGAGCTCGACACCGCCCTGGAATCGTTCGTCACCACTTACAACGACCGGGCCCACAGCGAGATCGGCACCTCACCACGCGCTGCATGGATCGGGGACGGTTGGCTGCCGCGCATGCCCGAGAGCCTCGAGGACCTCGACGGATTCGTGGAGCTCGGCGCCTCCCGGCGTGCGCGCTACGGCGAGGTGCTGCTGAACCTGATCG
>CALFML010000476.1 GCA_937879845.1 uncultured Myxococcales bacterium | reverse complement strand
GTCCCGGCTGCGCCTGCGGTCAAGCCGCCCGCGGCTCCGGCACCGGGAGTCGCCGCCGCGGGCGCTGCCGCCGGTGCAGTCGCCGGTGCCGCGGCTCCGGGCGGCGTTGCCGGTGCGGCCGCACCGCTCGATCCGAAAAAACCGCGCAAGTTCTGGATCGACGGCAAGTTCCGCGAGCTGAAAAAAGGCGAAATCCGCCCCTACACCGCCCCGACGCTGCTGCCCGAGCCCGAGCCCACCCCGAGCGAGGTCAAGGTCTTCGAGGTCGCCAAGCTCGAGGAGGGCGAAGCCCAGGTCCTGGCGCGTCCCTACTACGGGGCGCCGATGCTCGGCACCGTGGTTCCCGGCACGCGCATCGCGGTGCGCGGCGAGACGTTGAGCAAGTCATCGCACTACTGCCACAGCAAGCGCTGGCTGGCGATGCAGCCGTTCGGCTGGCTCTGCGCCGACCACGGCAAGCCGACGACCGAGCCCGCCACCGGTGACAACTTCCTCAAGATCGTGCCGGGCGAGCGGGTGCCGTACCGCTACGTGATGGTCGGCTCCAGCGAGCCGCTGCCGATGTGGGCCAACCTCGACGCGCTCAAAGACGGCGTGGAGCCGGAGCGGCAGCTGCAGAAAGGCGACTCGATCGCCATCGACAAGACGGTCCGCCACGAAGGCCAGACCTACTATCAGAGCGTCGAAGGCAAGATCCTGCCCATCAAGGGCACCTACTCGATGGAGCACACCTCGCAGTGGCACGGCATCGTCATCGACGAGAAGATGCACCTGCCGTTCGGCTGGATCCTGCCCGACACGGTCAAGCTCCAGCAGAGCCCCGAGCTGCCCGCCGCCGTCGGTACCCTGCCGCGGCGCACCCGCGTCGATATCCTGGCGGAGCAGACGGTCAAGGGCAAGCGCTACGTGCAGATCCGCCTCGCCGCCGCGCCCACCGCGCAGTTCCCCCTTGCCACCGAGCCGCTGCCGGAGCCGGTTACGCCGCCGCCTCCTCCTCCGGCGAAAAAACCGGCGGCCAACGCCAAGGCGCCGCCGCCTCCTCCTCCGCTGCCGGCGCCGGACGCGACGTTCTGGATCCCGTCGTGGGCTGTCAATGAGGTGCGGCGCATCCCGCGGCCGCCCGGCACCGGCGAAAACCCGCAGTGGTTCGACGCCGACCTGGGCGAGCAGGTGCTGGTCCTTTATCAGAACGACCGGCCGGTGTACGCGACGCTGATCTCCTCGGGGCGCAACAACGCCACGCCGCTTGGCAACTACCCGGTATGGGCGCGCGTCGCCGCGATCACCATGAAGAGCCAGCCGTACGACGACAAGGGCTACTTCGTGAACATGGTGCCGTGGTCGACCTTCTTCCAGGCGCACAACGCCATCCACGGGGCGTACTGGCACGACCGCTTCGGCTCGGTGAAATCGCACGGCTGCATCAACGTGTCGCCGCTGGACGCGCACTACGTGTTCGAGTCGCTGCAGCCGGGTCTGCCGCCCGGATGGACCTCGGTGCGGCCGCCGGAGGTGACCAAGTGGCCGACGCTGCACGTGCATAATTCGTCGCAGAAGCCGGATTTCAAGCAAGAGCGGCCGATCGGCCCCACCGACCGCGGCGACGAAGCCGAGCGCCTGGAAGACGCCGAGCGCCGCCGCGCCGAGCTGCAGGCCCAGGCGGCGCTAGGCCAGCCGGCCGCGTCCAGCGCGGGGAGCGCCATCGTCCCGGCTAAACCCGCCGTCCCCACCCCCGGCGCTCCGGCTCCGGTCAAGCCGGCGACGCCGGCGGTCGGCCCTGGGCCGGCCAAGCCGGCGGTCGCTGCGCCAGCTACAGCCCCGCGCTAATTACAGCCTCCTGCAAACGGACGACCTGGCCGCGCCGAGCCGAATCTGCGTAAGCGTAAGCCGCGCCGCAGCTGTAGCGCGCTGGCCATTGGCGCTCGGAATAGACCCGGTCCGGCGCCGCGGCGCTGGCGAATTTGCGCGGCGCTGTATCAAGCGCAGGGCTGCCGTCGCGCACAAGCTCGGGCTTGCTTGACGCGGGCGGCACCGCCGCGGTATCGCCCCTGCATGCGCCTCGAATCCAGCCGCTCCAGCTCCTCCCGGACCGACTCTCCGCACGCACCCAGCGTTGTTGCTTCACGGCGGGTCTCCCAGGCGGAGGCAAAGCCCGCGGGTCGTAAAGCCGCCGTGAAGAGTGCGACCGGGGCTGCCAAATCCGCGAAAACCGCAGCGAAAAAGCGTGCCGCCGCCAAGTCCGAGCCGAGCCGGCGCGGCGCCAAGTCGGCCACCGCTAAGTCAGTTGCCAAGTCAGCCGCCAAAAAACCGGCGGCGCGCCGCGGCGGCGAAGCCGAGAAGCAGCGGATCACCCAGATCCTCGACGGGCTCGATGCGCTGTACCCGGACGCCCACTGCGAGCTCGACTTCCGCAGCCCCTTCGAGCTCCTGGTCGCCGTCATCCTCTCCGCCCAGTGCACCGATGACCGGGTGAACATGGTTACGCCGGAGCTGTTCCGCCGCTACCCCGACCCGCGAGCGCTCGCTGAGAGCGATCCGGCGGAGCTTGAGCGCATCATCTACTCCACCGGTTTTTACCGCAACAAGGCCAAGAGCATCCGCCTCGCCGCCAAAAAGATCGTCGAGAAGTTCGACGGACAGGTGCCGCGCACGATGGCGGAGCTTCTCAGCCTGCCCGGCGTCGCGCGCAAGACCGCCAACGTCGTGCTCGGAACGGCCTACGCCATCCCGAGCGGCGTCGTCGTCGATACGCACGTCACGCGGCTGTCGCAGCGCCTGTCCCTGACCGGCAACAGCGATGCGGTGAAGATCGAAAAAGATCTGATGGCGAAGTGGCCGCAGGAGCGCTGGATCATGGGCGCGCATCGGCTCATCTGGCACGGGCGGCGGGTCTGCAATGCCCGCAAGCCGCGCTGCAACGAGTGCACGCTCGCGCCGCTGTGCCCTTCGGTCGAGCTGTCGTGAGCAACCGCCCCGAGCTGGCGGTGGCGGCGATCGTCACCGATGAACAAGGACGGGTGCTGCTCATCCGCCGCGGCCACCCGCCGAGCGCCGGCCGCTGGACGGTCCCCGGCGGCCGCGTCGAGCGCGGGGAGACGCTGCGCCAGGCGCTCGCGCGCGAGCTCCTGACCGAGACCGGGCTCACCGCCACGCCCGGACCGCTCGCCGAGGTCTTTGAGCTCATCACCGACCGCTATCACTACGTAATCCTCGACTACCGCATGACCGAGCCGCGCGGCGAGCTGCGCGCCGGCGACGACGCCACCGACGCCCGCTTCGTCGCCTTATGCGATCTGCCAAGTTATGAGACCACCGACGGACTTGCCGCCGTGCTCGAGCGGGCCTTGGGCGCAGCAGCGAAAAACTAACTGCTTGCACCGGGCCGGGGATTTAGACCAAATGAGCCGGCATGCCGAGTACCGCCGCCGTGGACTGGATCAGCCTATGGAAGCAGGGTCGAGTCGCCGTGCAGGCCGGCTCGCCGCGCATCCTCAACGAGTATGAGACGCCGACCACCTTCGTCTTTCTGACCGCCACCCACGCCTTCAAGCTGCGCAAGCCGGTGGTGCATGGGGCGATCGACTACCGCACCGAGCCGCAGCGGCGGCTGGCGGCGCGCACCGAGATCACGATCGGCCAGCGCATCTCGCCGCATATGTTCATGGGCGTGTGGACGCTGCTCTCCGCCGGGCAGCCGCGCCTTATGGCCTACGATGCCGCGGGCGAGCCGATGGTGGTGATGGCGCGGCTGGCGCACGAGCTGCAGCTGGAACGGCTGTTCTCCAGCCTCCATACCTGCGCCGAGATGATCGATGACGTCGCCGCGGCCTGCGCCGCCTTCCACGCCGGCTGCCCGGTCGATTGGCGGGCGGACGGCTATGGGGCGCCGGAGCACTGGCTGGCGGCGCTGCACCACGGACTGACGCCGCCGGTGGGGGTGCAAAGTCCGCCCGCCGGCGCAAGTGAGCTGGCGCCGCTGCTCGCCCCGGCCGAGCAGTCCGCGCTGCGCGAGCAGACCGCCGCGTGGCTGCAGGACCTGCGGCCGCTCCTATTGCAGCGCATCGCCGAGGGCCGGGTGCGCGAAGGCCACGGCGATCTGCGGCTCAAGCACGTCTATCTCACCCGCCCGTGGTCTGTCATCGATCCGCTGGAGTCATCGCTCGCCCAGCGCTTCACCGATGTCGCCGCCGAGGTCTGCTTCCTCGCCATGGAGCTCGACGATCTGGGGCGCCAAGACGCCAGCGACCGCCTGCTGGCCAAGTACGCCGAGGCCGCGGGCGACCCCACGCTTGCCGCCGTGGCGCCGCTGTTCAAGCGTCTGCGGGCGATCGCGCGGGCGCAGGTCGCCGGGGAGCGCGCCGCTCGGACCACCGGCCTCCTGCGGGAGGCGCAGCGCAGCCGGGCGCGCCGGCTCTTCGAGCTCGCGCTCTCTTATTAAAAAAGCGCGCAGAGTCGCGGTGCCGGGTCGCGCTGCTGCCGCTGCGATCGCCGCGGGTGCAAGAAAGTGCTCACGCCGACAGGCGAGTTTTGCTAAAGGTTTCATGATGAAGCGGATGCTACTTTTTTCATTGCTAGCGGCGGGCAGCCTTCCAAGCTGCGGCAACAACATCGGCGGGACGCAGACCTACAACTGCTGCATCAACAAGCAGTTTTATGTCTGCCCGGATCAGGACACGTTTACGGAGTGCTTCAACAACGCCAATCACAAAGACTGCACGCGCGACCCAAGTAAGGACGTCGGCTGTCCGGTCTCGTACTAGAGGGCCGGCTAAAGGTCCGGCGGCGGCGGCGGCGGTCCGTTGAGCTCACCCAGGCGGCGCACGGCGGCGATCTTTTCCTCTAAGGGAGTCCAGTCATCGCGGGCGGCGATGGCTTCCCATACCCGTTCCACTTCATCGATGTGCATGGTGGTGGGTCCGGGACCGCGGAAATAGGAGTCTCCCAGCACCTGCGGCCGGCTGGGCGCGCGTCCGGCCAGCGAGTGCCGCAGTGCGGTGAACGCCTCGCCGGTGTAGGCCGCGGCGTGGGGGCTGCGCTGGGCGCGGGGAGCGGCGAGCTCGCCGCCGTACCAGTCGAAGAACAGGCGGTCGAAGGGGAGCCGGCTCTTTTGCAGGAAGCAGAGCAGGCGGGAGCCGAGGAGCGCATCCGCGATCGGATCTTTGGCTGTGACTCCCAAGCGAAAGAGCAGGCGGGCGCTGAGCTCGCTGAGATAGCGCGCCTCGTACTCGATAAGCGCCCGCGTGAGCTGCGCAGCCGGTACAAGAGGGGAGAGCGCGTCGGCCAGCCGCTCCAGATTCCAGCGCACGGTCTCCGGCTGACGCCCGTACGCATAAAGGCGCGAGTGATCGAAGTAGGCCGCGGTAAACTCCGGATCGAGGTGCGGGAGAAAGCGCCAGGGGCCGTAGTCGAAGCTTTCCCCGGTGACGTTCATGTTGTCGGTATTGAGGACGCCATGGACAAAGCCGGCGGCCATCCAAGCTGCGCCGAGCGCGGCGGCGCGAGTGCAAATCGCCTGAAACAGCCGCATCGGCCCGGCGCTCTGCTCCTGCGCCAGGACGGGAAAGTAATGCTCGATCGTGAAGTCGCACAGACGGAAAAGGGCAGCGGCGTTGCGGTCATGCGCCAGCCGCTCGAAGCTGCCAAAGCGGATGTGGCCGTGACTCAGCCGCACCAGCACCGAGCTGCGGGTGGGCGAGGGCTCATCGTTGCGGCTGAGCGACTCCCCGGTCTCAAACAAGCTGAAGGTCTTGGACGTATACACGCCGAGCGCTTCCAGCATCTCCGTGGCGAGGATCTCGCGCACGCCGCCCTTGAGGGTGAGACGGCCGTCGGCGGTGCGCGACCACGGGGTGCGGCCGGAGCCCTTGGTTCCCAGATCCAGGAGCCGCCCATCTTGGGGATCGCGCAGCTGCGCGAATAGGAAGCCGCGGCCGTCCCCGAGGTAGGGGTTGTAGTTGCGAAACTGGTAGCCGTGGTAGCGCAAGGCCAGCGGCTGCGGCAGGTTGCCGGGCAGCGCGACGAAGCGGGCGAAGTGCTCTGTCCACTGCGCATCGCTTAACGCGAAAAGACCCACGCGCTCCGCCCAGCGCTGGTTGCGGAAGCGCAGGATGTGGCGCGGGAAGCGGGCCGGCTCGACGACATCGAAGAACTCGGGGCCGAGCTCGGGGGTCCGCGGATCCGGCCGATAGGAAGATTCTGTCATGCGGGGAGCCATGCCTCTTTTGCTCCCATCGTACGCCGAGCGCGCGGCAAATGCGCTGCGCGGCGTGTCCTCGGACGTCGGTGGCGCTTTCGATAGGCTTGGTCCGGCGGATCGGGTAGGATCGCTGCGTGCGACTCATAGAACCACCGCTCATCGGCCCGGTGCACCCTGCCCAAGCCGCGGCGTCCGCGCCGCCGCCGGAGCTGGGGAGGACGCGATGAGCAGCGGCGATGCGGCAGACTCCGACCTTGCCGGAGCGCCGGCCTCCGCAGCGCCCGCGGCGGCGGCGGCGTCCCCGGTCCCAGTCGATGCCGGGACCAAATCGGAGTCCGCCCCTTCCGGCGCGGCGGACTTTCGCGTCCGGGCGCGCCAGGCCAAGTTCCGCATCGCCATGTCGACGCTCAAGGCGGGCAAGGTCAATACCGCGGCCTCGCTGCTTCTGGACATCTATAGAGAATACGCCGGCACCCGGGAGAGCAAGGAAGCGGGGGCGGCCCTTGGCGCGCTGGCCGAAGAGCACGAAGCCGCGGGCCGTTACCACATGGCGCAAGAGCTATACGCCAAGCTCACCGAGGACTGAGTTGGCCGCGGTCCCGAGGCCGCTCCGCGCCAAGCCCTGCGCGCGGGCCGCTCGCGACGCGTTGGCAACAGCCTTCCCGGTCGTCGATTCCGCTGCGGTCCTTTTGCACTCCCGCGCGCCGGCGGCGCTGGACTGGCTTGACTGAGTCCGGGTTTCGCGGAGAAGCTGCGGCATGAACGATCTCGCGCCGCCACCCGCTTCGCTGCTTGATGAAAGAGGCGCTCCCCGGGAAGGAGCGTACGCCGGCCTGATCCCGGACTCCCTCTTGCCGTGCGGCCGGCTGCGCGGCCTGCGCCAGAAGCTGTGGCGCTACGCCGGGGTCTTCACCCAGGAGTGGGCCGTCGGCGTGGCCATCGCCGACATCGGCTACCTGGGCGTGACGTTCGCCTACATCGCCCGCGGCAGCGAGCTATGTGAGAAGGCCTGGAAGACGCCCGCCGCCGCCGGCATGCACATCGGTCCGCCCGACGGCGCCAGCGTCGCCGTAGCACCCGGACGGACGGTGACGCTGGCCGCCACCCGGCAAGGCGGTCTCACCGCTTCCTTCGTCCTGCCGGAAATTCGCGCCGAGCTTGATATCCAAGGCGAGGGGACGCCGCTCACCGTGGTAAGCGACGTCGGCCGCGGCTCCGGACGACCCGGCCTGACGATCAAACGGGCCGGCCTGGCGGCGCACGGCACCCTCTATTTTCGCGGGCAGCGCCACGTGCTCGACGATGCGCATGCCTGCCTCGATTTCACCCAGGCCTTCTTTCCGCGGCGCACGGTCTGGCGCTGGGCGACCGCCGGCGGGCGTCTTGGCGACGGACGGCGGGTCGGGTTCAACCTGGCGCTCGGGGTTCACGATGATGCCCAGGGGCGGTTTAACGAGAACGCGCTGTGGATCGATGGGCAGCCGGCGGCGCTGCCGGCGGTGGCGTTCACGCCGGCGCTCGGCACCGCGCCGTGGAGCATCCGCAGCGCGGACGGGGCGGTGGACCTCCTGTTCACGCCGCGCGGCGAGCGATCCGAGGATGTGAACCTGCTCGCCCTGAGCTCGCGCTACCGCCAGCCGTTTGGCACCTTCACCGGGCGGCTGCGCGATGCCAGCGGCCGCGTCGTGCGCATCACCGACATTCCCGGCGTCACCGAAGATCACGAAGCGGTCTGGTGAGACGCCCCTAAATACGTGAAGCCCTGAGATGGGCCCGCGGCGTCTGTCTTAGCGCGGCAAAAGCCCGCGCAGCTGCAGGGCGGCGGCGCTGCGCAGCCCCGGATCCAGGGCGCCCTCCAGCGTTACAAACCCGGCCAGCCAGCTCATAAGATTCATAAAGTACAGAGCAAAGAAGTTCTGCGCCGCCTGGATGGGATTGATGTCGGCGGCCAGCTCGCCTTTGTGCTGCGCGCTGGTGATGAGGGTCGCGACGCGGTGCATGAAGGCGAAGGTGAGGGCGTTGACCCGCGCGGCGTTGGGACCGCTGGCTCCGGGCAGGCTGCGGACAAAGGCGTGGGCGACGCGCGGCGCTTCGGCGTACATGCGGAAGAAGCGGCCGAAGATGTGAATCAGCTGGTCGAGAAACGGCGCCTCCGGCAAGGTGGCGAACGCCTCGTCCACGGCGGCGCTCAGCCGGTCGTGCATGACCAGAAACAGGATGTCGTCCTTGTCGCGGGCGTGGACAAAGACGGTGCCGCCGGCGACCTGGGCGCGCTCGGCGATCGCTTTGGTGGTGGTCTGTTCGAAGCCTTGGGTGGAAAACAGCTCCCAGGCGGCGCGGCGGATGCGCTCGCGCGTGTCCTCTTTCTGGGCGGCGCGCGTGGCTTTCTTTTGGATGACCATGCTCAGTACCTACGGGAATCATTATCACCCGGAAAATTTTTTCAAGATCGACTTGAATGAGTGTACTCACTGAGTATACTCATTAAAAGGAGCGACGATCGCCAAGCCGTCAGCCGGCCGGTCGCCGCGCCAAGGACCTCCTCTAGGAGCAAGTCATGAGGACGACGTACGACCCCAGCCTCTCTTTGCGCGCCGCGCGCGCTCTGTACTTCGCAGTAAACAAGTTCGGCGATAGCGGTGGTTATGAAGATGCGTGGGTGGACTTCAAGCTCGGCCCGATTCCGTTCCCGTTTCCCAATACGCCGGCGCGCATCCGCGCGGTGAAGGTCCATGACCTGCACCACATCCTGACCGGCTACGACACGGATCTCACCGGCGAGTTCGAGATCTCGGCCTGGGAGCTCGGGGCGGGCTGCAAGGACTTCTATGCGGCCTGGGTGCTCAACCTGGGCGGGATGACCGGCGGACTGATTTTTTCGCCGCGGCGGATCATCAAGGCCTTCGCCCGCGGCTTGGCCAGTCGGTCGCTCTACGGGCTGCCGCTTGCCGAGCTTTTGGAAATGCCGGTGGGCCAGGCGCGCGCCCAGTTTATCGCCGCCGATTCGCCGCCGCCCACGCTCACCAAAGCGGGCTGGCTGCGGCTGATTCTGGGGGGGCTCGCGGGACTTGTGGTCGGCAGCTTGCTGTTCGTTACGGTGCTGCCGCTCCTGCCTTTGGGTCTTGTCACCAACGCCTTGCATAAGAAGTCTCTGCGCGCCGATTCCTCCGCGGCGCAAAGTCACGCTTAGTTTGATGCGGTGCGTGGGGGGACGGTGAGCATGCGGAGCTCGCGCTCCAGGCGCTCGGAGTCGGTGATCTGCTGGTTGGCCTCGGCGAGGAGGCCCCCTATGGAGTGCGTGCGGCTGTACTGGCTGGTCAGCCAGCTGCGGTAGCTGCGCAGGTGGGGGAGGGCGCGGCGGACATACTCCAGGCGCAATAGCTCCGGGTATTGCGGATCTTGGGCGGCGCGCAGGTAGGCCATGCCGATGTTCTGGCTGATCCGGCTGGCGGGCTTGAGCCGGTACGCCAGCTGCAGGAGGTCCGCCGCCGCCAGAAACTGCCCTTTGGCGTAACAGGTGACTCCGGCCGTCCAGATTTTTGCCTGGTCGTCCGCCTGGACGACCTGCCGCGACGAGCCGTCGAGCTCTGCCCGCATCGGGGCGCAGGCGGCGAGAATGCAGACTAGAAGAGCCGCGTTTTTTCTAATGGAGAATATGGAGTTCATTGGGATTGAGGGGGTTGCGCACCGTAAAGCGGCCGCGCGACTGCCGGTGCTTGGGCGCGGCTTTGGCTGCGGCGGCGCGGTCGCTGCGTTTTTCCAGCTGCACCGGCATGCTGGCAGCACTACCCGAAAGCTGCGGCGCGATGGCGCTCAGGGCGATGGCGCTGGGCGCCTGCGGCCGCAGGGAACGCAGCGGCGCTGGACGCAGCGGCGGCTCCGGGCGCGGGCTGTTATCCGCGGATGCGGCATTGAGTGTGGCGACAAAGGGCGGCGGGCCCAAGCTTGCTGCCTGCGCTGGCGGCTTCTGTGCGCCGCGCGTCCAGCCCAGCGACAGGATGGCCGCCAGCAGCAGTCCGCCGAGTCCAAAGCTTGCGACCGAGCGCAGCGGGCGCGCCGCGGCCGCCAGCACCTGCCCGGCGGCAAAATGTCCGGAGGTCGCGACTTCCACGGCCTGCAGCCGCGACAGCACCTCGCACATCGTCGGCCGCTCCGGCGCCTGTTTGGCGAGCATGGAGTGGACCAGACTGCGCAGCGCTGCCGGCGCCGTCGCGGCCTCCTGGGACAGGGGAGGCGGCGCCGTGGTCAGGTGGCAGCGCATCTGCTGCTCGGCATCCTGACCCCAGAACGGACGATGGCCGCTCAGCAGTTCATATAGGATGACTCCCAGCGAATAGACATCGGCGCGGCCATCGACGCGGCTCGCTCCATAGATCTGCTCCGGCGCCATATAGCCCGGCGTGCCCATGCCGGAGCCCGGACGGGTGCGGCAGCGCGGCAGGGCGTCGCTGCTCGGCAGCTTCTGTTTGGCGATGCCGAAGTCGAGAATCTTGATCCGCAGTCCGCCGGCTACTTCCGGATCCGGAATCAGCATCAGGTTATCGGGCTTGAGATCCCGGTGCACCACGCCCTTTTCATGCACCACGACCAGGGCGGAGGCGACCTGACGGGCGATGCGCAGCGTCTGGCTCAGCGGCAGCGGCATTCCGGGGCGTTCCCGCTGACACTGCGAAAGGGTGCAGCCCTCCAGGTACTCCATCACCGTGTAGGCATTGCCGTCCGGGAGCTGGCCGTACTCATGAACGGTGACCAGCCCTGGATGGCTGATGCGGTTGACGCAGCGCGCCTCTTCGAAGAAGCGCTGGCGCTGCTCCGGGTCGTTGGCCCAGCACTTGTGCATGAGCTTGACCGCGACGCGGCGACCCAGCTGATCGTTTACCGCCTCGTAGACCACACCCATGCCGCCCTCTGCCACCAAGCGCACAAGGCGGTAACTACCAACATGATCGCCGATACGCATCGAACTCCCCCCGCAGTAACAACGACTTTACAAAAGCAAGCGACATGCCAGTAACCGTCCCACCCCGGATCCGCGCGACGTCGGCTCGGCTTCTAAGGAAGAGGCAAGGACGGGAGCAGCATCTCCACCGCGCCGCGCAGTTCCGCCAGCTCAAACGGCTTGCGCAGCAAGATCGTGTTGTCGCCCAGGTGACCGATCTGCCGCATCAGCGCGTCGTCCCGCAGCCCGGTGATGACGATGACCGGAGTCCGCAGGCCGGCGTGACGCGCCGACAGCGCCACCTGCAGCCCGCTCATCCACGGCATCGAGATGTCCGTGACGATCAAGTCAAAGGGGCCGTGGTTGGCGACAAGCTCGATGAGCACCACGCCGTTATCGGCACGCAGGACTTCCATCCCGCGCGACTCCAGGTGTTGAGTGATCAGATCGAGGATTGCCGGGTCGTCATCAGCAACGATGGTTTTTGCTCGCATGCAACATCACTCGTGCATCCTGCGTGCCACTGGTAGGGAGGTGTCGGGCGGAGGCGTTTGGCTTTCGGCACGACTGATGCTTGGCTTCGCCGCGGGAGGCCGTCATGGGTCAAGATCAGATGGATCAAGGCGATGGATTCGCTGTCTGGTTAGAGTCGCAAGCGCCGATGCTGCATGAGCTTATCCGGACTAACCGCAGCAATCTTGTCGAGCGGACCCGCAACAAGCTCGCCGCGCGGGCGGTGCCGTGCAAGAGCGAAGAGGAGCTGACCGCGGCGATCGGTCTGCTCCTTGGCCAGCTCGCCGAGGCCCTGCGCATGTCGATGAGCGACTCGGCGGCGTTTCTCGCCGCGACCTCACGCGATGAGCTGGCGGCGAGCGCTGCGGCGCACGGCACGGCGCTTTTGCACCAGGGCTTCTCCCTGGGCCACGTCGTTCGCTACTACAGCGACATCCGCCAGGCCATCACCGAGCTCGCCGCCGAGCTTGTGATCACCATCCATCCGAGCGAGCTGCGCACGCTCAACACCTGCCTGGATGAGGCGCAGGCCGCCGCGGTGAGCGAATACGGGCGCTTGCGTGAGCAGGGCAACCAGGATGCCGAGACGCAGCGCCTGGGCCGGCTGGCGCATGAGCTGCGCAACCTGCTCACCTCCGCCACGCTGGCCTACGATGTCTTAAAGCACGGCCAGGCCGGAATCGACGGCAGCGCCGGGACCATCCTGGGCCGCAGCCTGAAATCGCTGCGCGGGCTCCTCGACCGCTCGCTCTCTGATTCCTGCCTCTGCTCCGGCCCCGACTCCGCTCCCCACCCGAGCCGTGTCAACTAGCTACACTGCGCCAATCCGCCCCAGCTCAATCCCTAGCCAGACCGTGCGACAGCCCGCGGCGTCCGGCTGCGCCCTTTGTTGCGCCGGCGTCCGCGCGGGCGCCGCGTCCGGCCGTTTGGGCGCCCTCTGCCGTGCGCTGGGCGAGGTTGATTCAGCGTGTCAGATTCGCACAGCGCGGGTGCGCAGCGCACATTTCCCCCTTGGCTTGGCGATCGGCGTTATCCTGGCCGGGTGATCGCCAAAACTTCATCGCCATCGCCGGCGGCCGCCGCCGGATCGGACCGAGCATGAGCGAGCGACGCTTTTTCACCCTCGACGAGGCCAACGCCATGGTGCCTTGGCTGAAGCAGTGCTTCGGGCGCATCCTGCAGCTGCGCTCGCAGCTGCGCAGCCACTATCACAGCCTGGAGCAGCGCGGCTACCGCCCCGGGGAGCAGAACCTGCCGGCCGCGGACGATGCCGCGGAAGGGCGGTCAGAGATCGCGGCCCTGAAGGCGCGGGTGAGCGGTCTCATGGAAGCGCTGCGCGCGGAGCTCGATGCGATCACGGAGCGCGGCATCGAGATCAAAGATCCCGACCAGGGCCTGTGCGATTTCTGGGCCGTGCACGAGGGGCGCGAGGTCTACCTGTGCTGGCGCTTCGGCGAAGACCGCATCGACTTCTACCACGATCCCCACGCCGGCTTCGCCGGCCGCAAGCCCATCGGCCACGGCCCGGCCAAGCCGCGCATCCTGCACTGATCCGGTCTGTCCTAAAGTCCCCTGCCTAAAAAAGAATCCGCCGCCGCGCCCGGATCGCCGGGCCTTTTTGCCCGGAATCCGCACTCACGGTTCTAAAAGGGAAAGTGAGCGCGATCGGGGTCAAGATGCCGGAACAGACTAGCCAGCAGGGCGAAAAGGTCGGGGCGCCGATTCAGATTGGTCAGCGTCTTGGAAACTACCGCATCGTGCGGCCGCTCGGTCAGGGCGGGATGGGCTCGGTCTTCGAAGCGGTGCATCAGTACATCGACCGCAAGGGCGCGGTCAAAGTCCTGCATCCGGACCTGTCGCAGAATCCGCAGTTTGCCAGCCGCTTCCTCAACGAAGCGCGCGCCGTCAACCTGATCAAGCACCCGGGCCTGGTCGAGATCTTCGAGTTCGGCCTTTTGGAGGACGGCACCGCCTACATCATCATGGAGCTCCTCACCGGCGTGTCGCTAAGCGAGCGTATGCGGCAGCTGCCGACGGGGCTTGGCAACGCCGCGCTGACGATCGGTTGCCAAATCGGCCAGGCCATGGCCGCGGCGCACCATAAGGGGATCGTCCATCGGGAAAAATCAGGGAGCGGATTTATGTCGCGATCAGCGGTACTTGGGAGCGGGCGGGAAAATCAGCGGAAAACTCCCGCCGGACGCGGGCGGACGCGGCGGCGCGGCTCTGTTTTATCCTAAAGCGCGCAGGAACGTCTGCGCCAGCTTCTCCGCGGAGCTGCGGAGGAGTGATTCATTGGTCTGCACCTCTAAAACTCCGTCTTCCGGCCGCTGAATGCGAATCCCTTCCGCTTCCAGGCTCTGCGCCAGCTTTGTCCCATCGACGCCCGCAAGGTGCAGGCGGGCGATGTTGGTGCCGCCGGCGATGCGCTCGACCCGTACCCGCCGATCCGCGGCGAGGCGCCGCAGGAACTCTTCGGAGAGCGCGACCGCGCTGGCAAAGCGCTCCGGGAATCCCTCCAAGGTCTTAAGCGCGATGCACGCGGCCGGCCAGGCGCCAAAGACCGCTCCGCCAAGGCTCTGCCGCACGGGACGCATCGAATCAAGGAGCTTTTTGGGACCGCACAGGATCGCGCCAAAGGGCGCCCCCAGATACTTGTAGAGCGAGACATAGACGGTATCAAAAAGCGCCGCGTACTGCGCCGGCGCGACCTTCGAATACGGCGGCGCCAGCAAGAGCCGCGCGCCGTCAAGGTGCATGCGGATCTTGTTGGTCTGGGCGAACGCCGAGATCTTCTTCATCTCTTCAAAATCGAACAGTGCGCCGTCGCGTCGCCGCACCGGGGACTCGATGGCGATGGCGCCGATCGGAACCTTGCGGTAGCCGCCGGTGAAGTGCTGGATCTCAGACTGCACCTCTTGCAGCGTGAAGGTCGCTTTGCCGGAGCCGAGCGGCACCATGGCGAGTCCGCTTATAAGCTGCGGTCCGTCTTCCTCATCGTTGTAGGTATGGCTCTCGCGCGAGACGAGGATGCGGCGCTCCTCGCCCGCCAGGGTGCGCAGCGCAAGATGGTTGGCCATCGTGCCGGTGGGAAAGACCATGCCGGCTTCCTTGCCAAGCAGAGCGGCCATGCGCTGCTCCAGCGCCGTCACCACGCCGCCGCGGCAGTAGAAGTCGCGCTCGACGGTTCCCTGCGCCATAAGCTCTTGCAGGACCTTCATATGCTCCAGCGGCGAAAGGAGGAGTCCGTCGCCATACAGGTACACGAGCTTCTGCTTGTCCACCGCCTGGGCGGCTGCGGCCGATCCGGAGAGCGTCGAAGCGGCAGCGGAAACAGCGGAGGTAAGGATGAATTCGCGGCGGTTCATGGACGGCGCCTCCTATGCGCGCAGCTCTTATAGCAGGGCGCGGTCAAACTACGGCGCGGCCCGAGCCCGCGTCCGACCGTGCGCACCGCCGCTCGGCGGCACCGCGCGCCCGGACGACAGCTGCGGCCGCGGCAAAGGCGGACGCGCCCCTGCGGCGCTTTTCCCGCCATCGCGACGAGGCGGAAAAACCCGGCGGTCCGCCGCGAGGGCCGGTCGCGTTCATCGGGAGCGATCTTCTCCCTCTGCAGGACGCGCGGAACTTTTCCGCTCCGCCGAGCCGCTAGGGAAAATTCGCGCTCGGCGGAGGGTTTGTTAGCGGGTCGTCGGAGTCTAGCCGAGTGAGCCGCACTGGTTGGGCTGGCCCAGACCGCCGCAGGTGTGGCCGGTCGGGCACACGCCGCAGCTCAGCGTACCGCCGCAGCCGTCGCCGATCGTACCGCAGTTGGCGTTGGCGGAGGCGCAGGTGCGCGGCGTGCACGTCGGGGCGCTGCACTTGCCGGGCATGCCGTTGGCGCCGCAGACCTGGCCGGCGGGGCAGGTGCCGCAGCTCAGCGTATTGCCGCAGCCGTCACCGGTGCTGCCGCAGCTCAAGCCCAAGCCGGCGCAGGTCGCCGGGGTGCAGGCGCCGGCGCCGCACTTGCCGGGTCCGCCGCCGCCGCAGGTCTGGCCGGTGGGGCAGGTGCCGCAGCCGCCGGCGATGAGGTTGCCGCAGCCGTCGCCCGCCGGGCCGCAGTTGTAGCCAAGCTGGGCGCAGGTCTTGGCGGTGCAGCCGCTGCCGCAGACGCCGGGAACGCCGCTGCCGCCGCAGACTTGCGGGGCGGTGCAGCTGCCGCAGTCGATGACCGCGCCGCAGCCGTCGCCCTGCATGCCGCAGTTGAAGTTCTGCTGGGCGCAGGTCTTGGCCGCGCACATCGGCACGTCCGCCTTGAGGCACGAGGTCAGATCGAACAGCATAAACTCCAGCACCTTCTCCTGCGCCGACAGCTTCACCCCGGTGCCGAGGTTGCACTCGCCCGGGAAGGTCCCCGTACCGGCGGCGCCGGTGTTGACGTGGAAGTCGCTGAACATGACGCGGCCGCACTGGGCGGTCGGCATGACGCCGACCGGGGTGTTGAACGTGTAGTGCAGCGGAATGACGGTTCCGGTGGTCTTGCCGTTGGTGGTGCCGTAGACCCAGCGCTGCGACGGGGCGACCACTGCGTCGAAGTCGTGGCGCACGGTGTTGACCTGCACCTGTCCGAGGTTGCCGCCGGCCACGAGCTTGAGCCAGTTGGCAAACGTCATGCCGCGCGGGAAGCTCTGATCGATGGTTCCGGTCTGGTTCGGCGGGCTTGTCTGATTGACGTTCCAGGTCGCGGTGGCGTCCCAGGCGGTGTTCAAGGCCGGCGGGGCCTTCTGGTTCTGGCCGTGCAGGAAGGCGTAGCCGAAGTGGCTGGTGTAGATGCGGCCGCCGGCGGCGGTGTAGCTTATGATGTTGTTGTAGTACGCCGACTTGTCATAGGCCGCGCCCTCGCAGTCGATGATGATCAGATCGTACTGTTTCATCGTCGCGAGGTTGCCCCACAGGGCGGTGTCCTTGGGCGTGGTGCCGCTGAGGGTCGCGCCGGCGCCGGCGGTGCTGGCCTGGTAGAAGTTGATGCGGCCGGTGCCGCTCGGCTGGGTGAACTCGGCGGTGTCGATGCCGATCTTGGGCAGGACGCACTCCATCGGATCGGCGGAGCCGGTGACGATGGCGATCTTGGGAATGTCGCCCTCGCTCTTGTTGCGCGGCAGGTGAGTCTGGGCGTTGGTGAGGGCGGTGTTGGTGCAGCAGGCGACCTTGGGAACGGTGATCTGCCGGCGCCAGCGGCCAAGCTGCATGACCACCGGAACGTCGACGCCGCACGGAACGTTGGACAGGGTGAACGTCCCATCCACCGCGGTCGTGGCGCTGACCAGCGGCGTTCCGGTCACGCCGGCGCTGCACTGATCGCACGATACGCCGGCGGCAAACGGCATGACGGCGCTGTTGGGTACGTAGACGAACACGCCGGGGACCGGATCCGGCGTGCCCCACGTCGTGACGTTGTCATGCCCCGGAGCGGTGACGGTGCCGGTGAGGGTGGTGGAGACGCCGGCCATCGGGCAGGCCTTCTGGTTCATGCACAGGGTGGTGTTGCAGACCGGGGAGCCGCAGACGTTGGCGACGCCGCCGCCGCCGCAGATCATCGAGCCGCTGCAGGTGCCGCAGCCGGGGCCGGTGGCGCCGCCGATGATGCCGCCGCAGCCGTCGCCGACGTAGCCGCAGGTGGCGCCGGCTTGGGCGCAGGTGCGCGGGGTGCAGGTGGTGGAGCCGCAGACTCCGGCGACGCCGCCGGCGCCGCAGGCCATGCCGGCGGCGCAGGTGCCGCAGCTCAGCGTGCCGCCGCAGCCGTCACCGATGGTGCCGCAGTTGGAGCCGAGCATGGCGCAGGTGAGCGGCGTGCAAGTGCCGCTGCCGCCCGAGCCGCACTGGAAGGACGTGCCGCCGCCGCCGCAGGTCTGGCCGGCGGGACAGGAGCCGCAGCTGACGGTGGAGCCGCAGCCGTCGGAGACTTCGCCGCAGGTGGCGCTGAGCGCGCTGCACGCCTGCGCCGCGGTGATCGGAATGCAGCCGCTGTTGCCGCCGCACTGAAACTGAGTGCCGCCGCCGCCGCAGGTGGTCGGCGAGCTGCAGCTGCCGCAGTCGATCGTGCCGCCGCAGCCGTCGCCGATGAGGCCGCAGGTGGCGCCGGCGGACTGGCACGTCACAAGGCCGCAGCCGCTGCCCGGGGTCGCAAGGTCCGGCTCCGCCAGATCCGGGATGGCGTACGTTGCTCCCTGACTGGTGGTGTCGCAGCCAGAGCCATAGCTTACGACTCCGGCCAGAATGAGTAACAGACTCGGTAGGAAGGACAATTCCAGTGATCTTGGTTTCATGGAAAACTCCAAATAAATGATTCGGACACGAACAAAATATCATGAATAAATAGAGCAATAAAATTAATAACAGTTAATCAGGTAGCCATGTTGACGTTGGTCACAGTGTAGTGGTTCGAACTGATACGTATATCACACTGTTTACTGCGCGGCGCCGCTTCGGCGAGCTGTATCACCGACGATATATATAGACATACAGCGATGGATAATGGGAATTGGTGGGACGCCCGGGAACTTATGTATTCGGCTCAGCGTGTATTGTGATACAAAGCACATTTGAAGTCGTATGGAGTATTCAGATCAGCTGCCATGGGGCGCGCCATCCGGACGTGGAGGTATAGGACTATTACCTAAACCTAACGATGGAAAGCCCCAGCCAGAGCCTTTCGGATGATCACAAGTCAAAACAGGCGCGCCGCGGGTCCCCCTACCCTGCGATGTTTCCGCCTTGGGACAAGCCCCCGCCGAAAACATCTCCGGTCGGCCCACGGCTAAGGCTCCCGACGGAGTTAGCAGATGCGACTGAAAGGCCCGAGCCGACTTGTCGCCCGGCTAGCTGTAAATTCAAATACCTACGCCGGGCAGTTGCGGCAGGTAAAAATCCGCGCCTATAGTAATTGAGAACGGAGCCGGGCGGAGGTAGCCCATGCTGAACGTGAAGTCGGCGAGCCTGTGGGCCTTGTTGGTGATCGGAGCGGCTTTGGGGACGGGATGCGGCGGATTAACCACCGTGCCCAGCAACTGGGAAGACGAGCTGCGCACCGGGCTCGGTCTGTCCTGCCACGACATCCAGCACATCGGCTATGGAATCCACTACGACATTGTCCTAAACGGACGGCAGACCGCGACTCGGGAAGGCAGCGGTGCCCCTACGCCGACGGGGCACCACAGCGCGTACAAAGAGTAGCCGGGCGCCCGCCGGGAGTCAGCGGTTTTGGGCGGCCAGACCGCTGCGGATGGCCTGCAGCGCAACCTTGGCCAGGTGCCCCGCGTTGTCGCGCAGGTAGCGGGCAAAGCCGTCGATGAGCGCGTCGCGCAGCTGTTCGTCGACGTCCGTGCTGTCCAGCGCCTTTTGCACCAGGGAGCCGACTCCCAGCGACTCCGCGGCGCCGAGCAGTGACGACATCCCGCCGAGCAGCGAGTTCGCCTTGGCGCCGATCGCCCCCCCGAGCGCTCCCGCCGGCAAAAGCGAGCCGGCAAACGATGCCACCGCGTGCTGGATCACCGCCGCCAGCGCCGTATCGGCGAGGTTCTGCTGCGTCGCATGCTTATAGATCGCATCGGGAACCTCGGTCTTGAGCTTGCTCACCACGGAGCTTAGGAGCTCGCTCGTATCGCCGCCGAAAAAAGACATGTTCATCTCCCCCTTTGCCCAAAGACTACGAACACTTTTACTCGGCTACTTTAACACGATCTTCCTTTGGGCGCGCCGCCCTCAGCGCGGCAGCTCGTTCAGGGTCTTTACGGCGCCGACGACATCGCCCTGGCCGTACCAGTCGATATAGATGAAGTTCGGAATCCGCTGCGTCTTTTCCCGGCAGCTCTTGGCGCGGCTTACGATCTGCACCGGATCGTTGGCCAGCTGCGCCAGCATCTGGTCCGGGACCACGACCTTGCCGCCGAGCTCGGCGTAGATGAACTGGTTTATGAAGTACAGCGGGTTTTCCGGGCGGCCGCGGTAGAAGTCGCAGGTGAACTGGCTGCGGTCGGTGATGTTGTAGTCGGTATCGACGATGAGATCCCAGAGGTAGTGCTGCCACGGCGGACGTCCCGGGTCCTGGCTGTCGTTAAAGACCACGAGCCGGGTGTTGCTCTTGCGCATCTGCGACAGAGTCGGAAAGCCTTGCGCCGGATCGTGAACGTACAAGTAGGGCAAAAGTCCCGCTTCTTCGAACGTCGCGGCAATCGCCGCAGGCGGGACCGCGCTCTCCGCAAAGAGAGTGACTATCTCATCGGGATTCTGTTCCAAGAAAATGCGCACCTCATCGAGGATGTCGATGAGCGGCTCACTGCCGAGCAGTCCCATGAGATCGAAGTTGTGCGTCACATACACCCGTCCGGACTCGGCGGGATCGTCGCCGTAGTAGGGGCAGGGACGGATTCCCAGGCCGCGGATTCCCGCCCGCAGCTGGTCGGCGATCGGCAGGTCCTGGTTGGGAAACAGGTAGCGAACATCGCCGCCGGCGGCGTAGCTGAAGGCGTTGTGGGTGGCGGCGAAGGTCACTTGATCGTAGCGCCGGAGGCAGTTCGCCGCGCTGCCGTTGCACTCTCTTTCGCCTGCGGGTTCTTCTGTGCCGCAGCCGCCGAGGATTAATACGATGAGCATGGGAAGAGCCGCTTGGTACCGCATGGGCTTTTAGTAGCACAGGAGCGGCACGGGTTGTTTTTCCGGCGACAGGGGGCGGGCCGCGGCATCGCGTGGGCGGTCTTTCTGAAGGTCGTGATAAGTTCTGCCGCCCGGGCCGCCATGCGCGCCGCCCGCGGCGAGTTTCCTGCGCAGGAGGTCAAGATGCCCATCGAGTTTCGTCTCCGCCGATTCCTTCGTCCCGGACCGCGTGCCGCAAAACTCCCGCGGCCGCCGGCCCGCGAGCCCCTTTCGCGGATCCTGCGCACCGCCGGCTGCTGCGCCGCGCTGGCAGTGGGGGGACTGCTGAGCTGCGACGGCACTGGCCCGGCGGCCGACGATCCGCCAGGCAGCGAGACGGCGCCGCTGTCATCGGTGCTACCGTTTACCCGCCAGCTGCGGTCGATCGAGGTGACGCCGCAGAATCCCACCCTGCTCGTGGATCTCAACCAGAAGGGCACCCGGACGTTCAAGGTGCTCGCCCGCTACAACGATCGCTCGACGGCCAACGTCAGCGCCGCGGCGACCTATACCTTGGACAACCCCGCCGTCGGCACGCTCGCCGCCGGCAGCTTCGAAAGCGCGGTCCGCGCCACCGCCCAGGTCGGCTTTACCGGCATCACCATCCGCTACCGCGAAGGCGGCGTCGAAGCGACGGTCAAGACCGCGCTCACCGTCGCCTGGCTGCGCACAAGCGGCGCGAGCCCCGATCTGCTCCTGACCCTTCCCTACGGCGCCACGACCACTTCCAGCACGGTCTCATTTGGCACCACGGTGCAGGCGCTCGATGCCTTCTTTGCCGTGGATACCACCGGCAGCATGGGCGGCGAGATAAATGAGATCCGGCGGAGCCTGGACGCCACCATCCTGCCGGCGGTGCACGCCGCGGCCGGCGATGCCTGGGTCGGTGTCGGCGCGGTAGAGGACTTCCCGGCCGATTCCTACGGCAGTCCCGGCTGCGGCGGGAGCGGCGACGATCAGCCGTTCATCCTGCTCAACCCGATGACCAGCGACCTCATGGCCGCCAAAGGCGGCTTCGACAAGCTGCTCCGCGGCAGCGCCCCGCGCGGCTGCGGCAGCGATCTGCCGGAAGGGCAGTTCGAGGCCCTGTATCAGATCGCCACCGGCAACGGCAACGTGGTCTCCGGCGTCGTCAACGTGCCGCCGCACCACACCAAAGGACGCGGCGGGGTCGAGTTCCGCGATGGCGCGCTGCCGGTGGTCACGATGATCACCGATGCGACCTTCCATACGCTCGGCGAGCCCACGCGCATGTGCTTCGGTGCGAAGACCGACTACAGCGGCGCCGTGGCCCTGGCGGCGCACAGCCGCGCCGACACGACCGCCGCGCTCAAGAACGTCTGCGCCCGCGTCATCGGCCTGTCCGCCGACACCGGCTCCGGCGCCGAGTGCATCGCCACCGCCGATTTGCGGCAGCTGGCCAGCGATACCGGCGCTGCCGTCCCGCCCCAAGCGTGGGGCGACACCGGCAGCCGTCCCGCTGGCTGCGCCGGCGGACAGTGCTGCACGGGGCTCGGGGGAGCGGGGGAGGCGCCGGACGCCCGGGGTCTGTGTCCGCTGGTCATGCAGATCCGCACCGATGGAACCGGCACCGGACCCGGCGCCGCCGATGCCATCACCCAGCTCGTGCGCTTTGCCCCGGTGGAGGTGAACCTGGCGCGGTCCGGCGGCAGCAAAGGCGAAGATGGCACGGCGCTGCCCGCGGGCAAGACCACCGCGGACTTCCTGACCGCGATCACCGCCGTCGATGGTACGCCGCCCGCGGTGCCGTCCGGGCTCAAGTCGCCGGTCGCCAGCGGCGATCACTTCACCGGGGTCACGCCGGGCTCCGCGGTGCGCTTCACCCTCGATGCCAAGAACGACTTCATCGCCGCCGGCAGCAAGCCGCAGGTGTTCAAGGCGACCGTACAGACCCTCGCCAGCGGCTGCGCCGTCCTCGACACCCGCACCGTGATCGTCATCGTACCCGCCGCCTGAGCCCGCGTTCCCTGACGCTGTCGGGCCCCGCCCGCAGCGAGCCTCCCAAGCGTCCATGAGATGGGTCCTAGACAGCGCGAATCACGCTTGTCTATGTTCGCGCTCTGTTTTGCGGTTCCCCGCGACAGTCGAATCGGAGGCTCGTTATGTTCAATCGCGCGCGCGTGCAAGGCAGCAAGCTCCACTTGTTGCGGCCGACTCTTTTGCTGCTGGCTGCGACTTGCAGCGGTCCCGCCCCAGAGCCCGGGGCCGCGTCCGGCCCGGCGTCTGGGAATGAGCGCCCTCCGGCTGTGGCTGAAACCGCGACCGCGGCCCTGCGCGCGGCGTATGTCACGGCGGTGCAGGCCGAGGCCGGCGCCGAGTACGCCTTTCAAGCCGCCGACGGGCGGGCCGTCGGGGACAACCGCGGTCAGCGGCTTACCGCCGCGCTGTCCGCAGCCGGGGTGCGGGTTACGGCCGCGGAAGCCGGCCCCGCTCCTGAGCTGGCGCTGGCGCTGTGGGGTCTGGGCTGCGCCGGCGCGGTGTCGCCGGTGGCCCCGGTCGAGCCGCAGACCCGCCGCAACCGCGCCGAGTACGTCCGTCCCGCCGTCACCGAGTGGTACGTCAACGGCCCCCTGGGCCTTGAGCAGGGCTTCACCCTGGCGCAGCCGCCGCGCTGCGCTCCCGCGGCCGGCATCGAGCTTGAGGTCAGCACGGGCTCAGAAGTGACGGCGCAGCTCCACGGCAGCGGCCCGGCGGAGTCGAGCTACGTCGAGCTTCTCGATTCATCGCACAAGACCTGGCTGCGCTACTCCGATGTCTTCGCCAGCGATGCGCGCGGCCGCGCCCTGCCGACTCGGCTGGCGGTCGTAGACGGCCGCATCCGCTTGAGCGTGGACGATGCCGGCGCCGCTTATCCGGTGACCATCGACCCTCTCATCTGGACGGTGCAGCAGCAGCTCCAGGGCAGCGATACGGCGGCCGGCGACTTCTTCGGCCGCTCGGTGGCGGTGTCCGGAACGACGGCGGTGGTCGGAGCGTTCCAGGCCAACCTGCCGGGCAAGACCGGGGCGGGGGCGGCCTATGTCTTTGTCCGCTCGGGGACGCTGTGGAGCGAGCAGCAGAAGCTCACGGCCGCCGATGCCGCGCAGGACGCCGCCTTCGGCTTTGCCGTGGCCGTGTCCGGCGATACTGCGGTCATCGGCGCTCCCGGCGCCACCGCCGCCGGCAAAGCCACCGCCGGCGCCGCCTATGTCTACGTCCGCTCCGGCACGACCTGGACGCAGCAGCAGAAGCTCACCGCCAGCGATGCCGCCGTGGACGACGAGCTCGGTGACAGCGTCGCCATCGAGGGCGACACCGTACTGGCCGGAGCGGATTTTGCCGACGTCGCTTCCAAGACCGACGCCGGCGCGGCGTACGTGTTCGTGCGCTCCGGCACGACCTGGACGCAGCAGCAAAAGCTCACTTCTTCCGACGGCAGCGACGGCGATCACCTGGGGCAGGCGGTGAGCTTGAGCGGCAACACCGCGGCGCTCGGGGCTCCTTATGCCGATGCCGCCGGCAAGACCAGCGCCGGCGCGGCGTACGTGTTCGTGCGCGCGGGGACGAGCTGGACGCAGCAGCAGAAGCTCGCCGCCACCTCCCCCGGCGCCGGGGACGGGTTCGGCGGGATGGCGGTGGTCTCGGGCAGCACCGCTCTTATCGGCGCCGATGCGGCCGGCGGCAGCGGGGCGGTCTATGTATTCACCCGCGCCGCCATGACCTTCACCCCGCTGCAGTCGCTGACCGCCCCGCTGGGCGCTAAGGACGGAGGCTTCGGGCGCGGCCTCGCCATCGACGGCGACAACGCGGTGGCCGGCGCGCCCTTCAGCACCATATCAGGCAAGACCGAGTCCGGCGTCGCCTTCATCCTGGTGCTGGGGATGCCCAAGGGCAACGGCCTGAGCTGCGGTGGCAGCGTCGAGTGCCTGAGCGGCTTTTGCGTCGACGGCGTGTGCTGCAACAGCGCCTGCGGCGCCGGCGCGGCCGACTGCCAGGCGTGCAGCGTCGCCGCGGGGGCGGCCAGCGACGGAACCTGCGCCACCGCCAAGAGCGGCTCCGAGTGCCGCCCTGGCGCCGGCGCCTGCGATGTCGCCGAGACCTGCGACGGCGTCAAGACCACCTGCCCCACCGACTCGGTCAAGGCGAGCACCACGATGTGCCGCGCCGCCTCCGGCCTGTGCGATGTCGCCGAATACTGCACCGGGACCGGCGCCGCCTGTCCGACCGACAACCTCAAGCCCAGCGGCAGCGAGTGCCGCGCCGCCATCGGCATGTGCGACGTCGCCGAGACCTGCTCCGGCATCAGCGGCGACTGCCCCGCCGACTCCTTCAAGGCCAACACCACGGAGTGCCGCGCCGCCGCCGGCCTGTGCGATCTCGCCGATTTCTGCACCGGCAGCGGACCGAGCTGTCCCGCCGACCAGTTCAAGCCCAGCACCACCCCCTGCCGCGCCGCCGCCGGCCTCTGCGATGCGGAAGAGCTGTGCACCGGAACCGCGGCCGCTTGCCCTGCCGACGCGATGAAAAAAAGCGGTACCGAGTGCCGCGCCGCCACCGGCCTGTGCGACGCCGCGGAGACCTGCAGCGGCACCAGCATCGACTGCCCCGCCGACATCCTCAAACCCAACACCGCCGTCTGCCGCGCCGCCGCCGATCTGTGCGACAGCGCGGAGTTCTGCACCGGCACCAGCGCCAGCTGCCCGACCGATCAGTTCAAGCCGAGCCTGGCGGAGTGCCGCCCCGCGGCCGGTCCTTGCGACGTCGCCGAGTTCTGCTCCGGGGTCAGCCCGAGCTGCCCCGCCAACGACTTCAAACCCAAGACGACCCTGTGCCGCGCCGCCGCCGGTAGCTGCGACGCCGAGGAGCTGTGCAGCGGCAGCGAAGCGGCCTGCCCGCAGGATCGCGGCATCGTTGACGGCACCGCGTGCACCGGCGGCACCTGCCAGGTCGGCCAGTGCCGGCAGGAGGCGGATCTGGCCGTGGCGCTGCAGGCCGCCCCGCCCACCGCGCACGGCCAGGACCCCGTCACCGCGCAGATCACGCTCACCAACCTCAGCCCGACCCCGGCCACGGGCATCAAGGTTCGCGTCGCGGCGCTCAAGGGGACCCTCGCCGATAGCGGCAGCCAGGGCTGGACCTGCGGCGCCAGCGACACCGGCCTTGTGTGCGAGCGCCCGCGCCAAGAGACCGGCGTCGCGCCGCCGCTGTCCATCCAGGTCATCCCGCCGCTCGGCGACGCGGCGTTTTCCGTTACCGCGCAAGCCAGCGCCAACGAGTTTGATCCCAGCCTCCCCAACAACAGCGCTACCGTCCAGATTCAGAACGAGGCGCCGATGCACGAAGGCGGCTGCGCCATGGCCCGCGGCCGCGCTTCCCGCCCCGCCCCCGCCCCCGCCGCTGCCGGCATCCTCCTGGCGCTGCTTGCGCTTGCCCGACGCCGCCGCCTGGTAATCGCCAAGCAATAAAAGCCAAGCCCGCCCTAACGCCAGCCTGAACGTTCCCCCGCAAAACTTAGTGCAGCGCTCCGCAAGTTGGCGCCCCGCTCCGCTCGCAACTTGCTCGGCGCTGCACGTACAGCTCCCTGAACGTGGATGTCCAAAGCGAAGCCGGACCGGTGCAGGGCCGAGGAGTATGGCGCGCGGCGAGGCTGCGCCAAGCCCAGACATGCAGACGCGCCGCCCTGCACCGGTCCGGCCCGGCGCGGCGATGCTCCGAATTGGCGGGGTGCTTCCCGAATTGGTGGGGCGCTTCCCGAAGTAGCGGGCGGCTGCAGTTGCGTGAGTCGCTCAGTAAAAAAGCTGCGGCTGCGCCCGCGAGACGCGCGGGCTTCTAATGGGCGAGCGTTTGGGGAGCTAAGAGGGAGGACGCGTGGCGCAGCTACTTCTTGGGCTTGGGCTTGCCGCCGCCACCACCGCCCGCGCCGCCGCCCGCCGACTTGTCATCGGCGGGAATCAGGCCGTCGGGGACTGGGATCTCCATGGTCCCCGACACCGGCTTGGGAGCGGAGGCACTGCCGCCGCCGGCGGGACCTGCGGCTCCAGCGCCTGCGGGACCTGCGGGCTTGGCACCCGGAGCCGCACCACCGGCCGCCGGAGCGCCCGCCGCCGGAACCTTGATGTCCTTGCCCCCCACCTGAGCCGCCGAGCCCGGCGGTAAGCCGGTGATGTTGATGTCAAGCTTCAGCGTCGGTCCACCTCCGCCCGGCTTGGGTGGCGGCGGTGGCGGCTTGGTCTCCCAGACCAGGCCCAGCGAGACGAGCACCGTGTGGCTCGGGCTGCCGCTGGTCAGGCCGATGCCGTAGGCGGCCGAAAAGTAGGTGGCGTTGGCGCGGGCACGGCGGATGCCGATGTCCCAGAACAGCGGCGTGCGCGTCTCCTGATCGATGCCGACCGAGACCGAGCCGATGAGCTCCGTGGTTATGTACAGGCCCTGATCCGACGACACCAGGCCGGAGATGCCGAAGCCGTAGATGAAGTGATCGCCCAGGCCCAGGGCGCGCTTTTCGCACTCGGTGGTGCCGGCCATCATCGGCATCATCATGCCGGTGCCGGTCTCGTTGTTGGCGGCGGCTTGTTCGGCCAGCTCGTCGGCGGTGCACGGTCGGGTGATGCCGGCGATGACCGCGCCGGCGTTGGCGGCGATCTGCAGCCGCTTGCCCAGCAGCCGCGGCATATCGATGATGAGCCGCGGGTAGCCGCTGATCCCACCGGCGCCGATGCCGGAGAGGTTGGACGCGGTCTCAAACCCCAGGCCCACTGACAGCGCCAGCTGCGGCCACTTATTGGGGAGGTGGAGGTTGAACTTGCCCAGGAGCCGCAGGTCGCCGACCGCCGAGGTGCTGAGGTTGAAGCCGGAGCTGTCCTGATAAAGGACGAACGGGATGGTGAGCCCGAGCTCCACCCACTCCGCCAGCGACACGATCGCCGCGGCGTGCAGGGTGAAGCGGTTGTCGATGACGGCGTTGTTGCCGTTGTCCGCCGAGCTGCCGAGCGGGTCGCGGCCGTAGATGCCAGTGGCTCGGATATGAAGGCCGAAGTCGCCGATGAGGCTGCTTTCGATGAAGAAGCCGTCGCGGTAGCCCAGGCTCGGAAACAGCGGCAGGGCGCGTCGGGCGTCAAAAACGAGCGAGCCATTTGCCGGCGGGTCGGCGGCGTAGGCCGGGCTGCTCGCCAGCGCCACGGCGAAGAGCCCGCCAAGTAACGACAATCTAGACCAAGATCTGGATGAATTCATCCGGCTGCTGCCTCCGCTCATATGACAGTAAAGGGTCATGTCTCTTCCGGTCAATATCTACAAAAGTTAGCTCGCCTCTCCCAAGCGGTACTGCGCGGCCGTTTTGGTTCTGGCTGCGGTTTTGGCTGCGGTTTTGGCTACGTTTCTGGCTGCGCGGGCGCGTCGCCTCAAGCCGATAAGGTACACGCTCGCGATGACGGCGGCGAGGGTCAGCGGCCGCTCTGGCGGTTGGCGCGGGCCGGGTCTGTAGACGCTGCGGCCAAGCTCGCAGTTGCAGTGGATGCCGGGCAGCGGCCGCGCCGCGTCGGCGTCGCCGGGGGCGCTCAGATCTGTAGGCCCGGAGCCGCCATCGGCGGTGGAAACCGCCAAGTCGGCGACCGCCCCCAGATCGGCGGGATTTACCGGCGGCGGGCACAGGGGCAGTCCGCCGTGGATGCCGCCATCGAGGTCGTCGTCCGGCGCCTGGACATCCGTGCGCAGGCGGCCGCCGGCGCTGTACCAGGTGAAGTAGACGATGTCGCCGGGGCGCACGGGGCTTGCGACCACGACGTTGTCGGCGTCGCACGGGTCGTCGGCCCAGCCGCTTGGCCCGTACTTGCGAAACCCGGCCGCGGTGCCGCCCTGGACCACCTTCCACCGCCAGCCCGCCGCCGTCGCTTTGGTGGCGGTGAGGCGGCCGACCAAGACCCCGGGGCGCTGCAGGGTCAGCTCCACGGCGCCGATCGCTCGGTCAAACGGCACGTTTTGAAAATCGCCGACCGCCAGCCACTGCGGGCAGCTCGCGGCCGGGGAGCGCGGCATCAGATCGTCGCCGCCAGAGCGGTTGCCCGGCGGGGCGGCGTAGTGCGAGTCGGCGATCACGCGGCTGTCGTAGAAAAAGCGCACCGGCCGGCTCGTATCCGGGTCGGGGATCTGGATGTTGCCGTAGGTGTTGTTGCGGGTCCCGGCGAGGTCGCAGGTGCCGCTCTGGCCGATCTGGGTGCCGTCAAAGGCTCCGCTCGGCAGGATCTTGTACTCGAGCACGGGCTTGGGGCTGAGCATCACCTCGACGGTATAGATGCCGTCGCCGGCCGCTTCATCCGGCGCCACGCCGTCGTCCCGGAGGGTCGGGCAGCTCACCGGATCGAAGCTGCCCAGGGCGGCGTCGTTGCCGCACACCTTGGGCGTCGCCGCCAGCGCCACAGTCCCACTGCCGATGAGCCCGAGCGACAAGCCTTTTGCCAAAAAACGAGCCAGCCTGCGAGCGTTCATGCCCGGAGCATATATGAACCGAGCCGGCTTCCTAACAGCGTGATTCAGTTGAGGATCGGGCACGGGCTGGACAGCCCCATGCCTTGGCGCTGCCCTTTTTGCCCGTCATCGAGCGCGCTCAACACCGGATCTTCGACATCTGGCTGCGCCGGGTCTTTGGCGCGGGGGTTGTAGATCTCCGCCTCCGCGGTGGCGGTCGTGGTGTCGCCGCCGGGACGGGTGAGCCCGCCGGTGAGGAGGATCGTGCCGTTGGGCAAAGAAGACTGCTGATGCCCCATGCGGCCCAGGTTAAGCTTCGGACCGGCGGTGAGCTGGCCGGTCGCGGCATCATAGAGCGACACCTGGCTCAGTACGCACAACAGCTTGCTCGTCGCCGGATCGCTGGGCTCGCAGTCGACGCACTGGTTGGCGCCGTAGCGCACGGTGGGGGTGCCGCCGGTGATGAGGACTTTTTGCCCGGACGTGGTCGCGGTGGCGGCCTCGAATCCGGCGGGGCGGTAGTGGCCGTCGGCGGTGCCGCATATGCCGGTGGGCTGGTAGCCGGCGACCGGCTGATAGCTGACCGGGCCGACGGCGCCTGCCGGATCGCTCACCGTATACAGCCGCACCGCGGAATCCGGCGTCGGCGGCTGGCCGGGAACCTGCGGCGGCTGCGCGGTCATGACAAACCCTCCGGTGACCAGGATCTGGGCGCTCGGCGCCGCCGTCCCCGTCCCGATCGCCGCGCCGAGCCGCGTCGCCGTGTGAAACACCGTCGGTGAGCCCATCACGGCAGTGCCGCTCGGGCTCGCCAGCGTGAGGCCCTGCGGCAGGCCGGTGAGCGGCAGCGCCAGCATGTTGACCGGATCGGTGACCATCTCCGGTACCTGCGCTCCCAGCAAAAGGGCGGTGGCCGCCGACAGCGGGATCACCGTCGGCCCAAGGAGCCAGGGACCGGTCGCGGCCGGCGGCGAGAACACAAGGCTCGCGGAGGCCGCGCCCGGCGGCGCGAGAGCGATCTCGCTGAGCTTGCTGAGCGCGGTGGGGCTCGTGCGGTTGAAGGCGCCGCTTGGGGTGAAGGTCGACCCGCCGGCGACGACCAGGCCGCCGCCGGGCAGGGCCGCGCCGCCGCCGAAAGCGGTGGCGTGCGCGGGGCTGCCTTGAACCGAAGAGCTGCTTAGGGTGCGGGTCGGGATGTCGTAGACCAAAAGATCCGGGCCGGCCGGGGCCGCGGTGCCGGCGGGCGAAAGCCGGATCGGCGAGGCGCTGTTGGGCGCCAGGAGCACCGGCAGACCGGAGCTTGGCGCCGTCACGCCGCCGTACACGAGGATGCGCACCTGGGTATCGGTGGCGCTGAGCACCGCCGCCTGATGGAACGCCCGCGGCGTCAGACCGCCGGCCGGTCCGCCGAGGGCGATGAACGTGCCCTTGCGCGCGTCATAGATCTCGGCGGAGCTGATGAGGCCGAACACATCCGGTCCGTACCCCGACACCGCTTCGATGCCGCCTAGGAGCAGCACGTCGCCGCTGGGAAGAATCGTCGCGGAGTGAAAGGCGCGGCTTGCGTTCATCGCCCCCGCGGGGCAGCTCCAGTCGCCCACCGGAAACAGCGGCAGGCTCTGCGGCCCGCTGTCGGTTCCCAGGCTGCTTGTGCCAAGCGCGGCGCCGGTCAGCACGCGCATGCCGCTCTGGTCGAAAAACTCGGCGAAGATGTCCACCCGCGAGCGATCCACCGGACCCAGATCGATGCTCGCGCGCTGGCTCGGCACCGCGGCGATTAGGTCGCACTGGAGCTTGGTCCCGCCGGGATCGCGGCGGAGCACCGACAGCCGCAGCGTGCCTTCGCGGAGCAGCGCGGTAAACGGCATGCCCGTGGTGCCGCGCAGGCAGGTCTGGGCGCCGGCCGTCGCCGCCACCTCCAGCTTCAGCCCCGGTCCGGTCGGACCGCTGCTGCAGCCGAGCGGCCCCCCGGCCAGCCCCCCGACCAGCGCCAGCCCGCCGGCGCAGCGCAACAGCGATCGTCGACCCGGACCCACCCCAAGCACGCCGCGATAAGAGCCCGAATAAGATGTACCCATAATCCCTCACGGTATCGGACGCCCTCCGAGGGGTCAATCCGCCTGCGGCGGCCCTGCCACCGTCACCGCCGGTTTCATCCGGCAGTTCAGTCGTGATATCGATACATACTTAGAGATACTAGACACCGGCTGGCTAGCATGCGGCTAGCAGACTCAAGGCGCCTCATCCGGAGACATCGCTCATGTCCACATCGGTTCTTTCACGCCGCGGCCGCGAGGCCCCGGCGAGCCCCATTCGCAAGCTGGAGCCGCTGGCCCGCAAGGCCACCGAGCGCGGGACCAAGATCTACCACCTCAACATCGGCCAGCCGGACATCGCGACGCCCGCCGCGTTCGCCAGCCGCGCCCAGCTGCGCCCCGGCGAAGTCCTGAGCTACAGCCCCTCCGCCGGCCTGTATCCGTACCGGCAGGCTCTGGCGGCGTACTACACCGCCACCATCGCCGACCTGGCGGTGCCGATCACCGAAGCGGACGTCCTTGTCACCACCGGCGGCTCCGAGGCGCTCCTTTTTACGATGTTCGCCCTGTGCGACCCCGGCGATGAGATCATCACCCCGGAGCCGTACTACCCCAACTACGGCATGTTCGCGCTCATGGCCGGCGCCGCCCTGCGGCCGCTGCCGACCCGCATCGAGGACGGCTTCCGCCTGCCGCCGCCCGCCGCTTTCGCCGCCGCCGTGACGCCGCGCACCCGCGCCATCCTCCTGTGCAACCCCAGCAACCCCACCGGCGCCGTCTACAGCCGCGCCGCCCTCAGCGAAGTCGTCGAGCTCTGCCGCAGCCGCGGCCTCATCCTCATCTGCGACGAGGTCTACCGCGATTTCATCTACGCCGACGGCGAGGCCGCCCGGCCGCAGAGCGTGCTGCAGATCCCCGGCGCCGCGGAAGTGTCGGTCGTCATCGACTCCCTGTCCAAGCGCTTCTCCGCCTGCGGCGCGCGCATCGGCTGCCTCCTCTCCAAAAACGCTGAGATCATCGACGCCGCCACCCGCTTCGCGATGAGCCGCCTATCGCCCCCGACGCTGGGCCAGCTCGGGGGTCTGGGCGCCCTGGAGGAGCCCGGACCGTTTGTCGCCGGCATGATTGCCCAGTTCCGCCGCCGCCGCGATGTGCTGATGCAGGAGCTCGGACGCCTCCCCGGCGTCGTCGCTCCGGAAGCGCAAGGGGCGTTCTATCTCATGACCCGCCTGCCGGTGCAGAGCAGCGAGCGCTTCTGCGAGTGGCTCCTCAACGACTTCAGCGACCGCGGCGAGACCGTGATGCTCGCCCCCGGCCCCGGCTTTTACCGCACCCCCGGCTCCGGCGCGGATGAGGTCCGCATCGCCTACGTGCTGGGCGAGCAGCCGCTCCGCCGCGCCGTCGAGCTCCTCGGCATCGCCCTCCAGAAATACCCCGGCGCCAAGCAAGCCTGATCTCTTACGACAGTCCGAGCGCTGAGCCGGGCCCGTTCCGCACGCCGGCTCAGTACCCTGCGTGAGCGTTAGTTCAGTGCCGCCCGGCTCTCCCGCAGCCGCCGGGCGCAGATGACCCACTGCGGCAATCCCACGGCCGCCAGAACAAAGCTCGCCAAGCAGTACTTTGCTCCCATCACCGTCGAGTCGAGCCCCAAACCGAGCTCGCCCTGCTGATTGTGCACCGCGGCAATTATCAGGTGCGCGAGCCCCGCCAAAAACACCAGCCAAGCCACGGTTGAAAGCGCGATACCTAAACACTTTTGCAGGATCAGCAGCGCTGAGTTGACCGGCGGGGTGCGTAAATTACTTCGCGCTGCGAAATTATCAACGCTCCGATCGCGCAGAACTGGTGACAGGCCGGCCGGAGATAGCGCGGGGGGTAACCCGGAGGTCAACCCGGAAGGCACAAGCGATGTGTCCAGTCCTGCATTGCGGATGGGATGCATCGGGGTGTGCATTCTCGCGCTATCTGGGATCATGCCGAACGCTCCATGTCCTCCTGATAGTGCAAAGAAAGGGCCGAAAAAACCACGCACATTGCTATGACAATTCGGTGACAAATCCGACGGGGCGCGGTGGTCGAACGAGTAGAATTCGCCTCAACGCAGCGCGTTAAGGATTGCCACCTTTTCCGCCCGCATCCAAAGCCGCGTGCCGCGACCGTTGGTCAGTGCGCGGAATCGTCCGTGCGCGCCTCTTCCCAGCTCACCTGGGCGATCCGGCTACGCCGTCCTGCGAGCTCGAGATAAAACCCGTCCGCGGTCTCCGCGATCTGGTCGGCCAGGGCAAAGTACGCCGGACGCAGGAGCCGCGCGGCGCCGCCCTGGACCCGGCAGTACAGGCCGCGGCCCTCGACGTAGCGGAGGGTGTCGGGGTCGAGCGGCTGCTCGCTCTCATCGCCCAGGTGCAGGAGGATCCGCCCGTCCTCATGGCGCGCGCTGCGCACATAGTACGGGGTGTCGGCGAGCTCGATGGGATAGGTGAACGGCGGGACGTGCAGCACCCACGTTCCGCCCGCGGTGCGCTGCAGCGAGCGGTTAAAAAGAGCGATGAGCGCCGGGTTTTCAAACGGCTCGCCCTCATGCCGCCACGTTCCTTCGGCATCAAGGACGATCCGCTCCAGCTGGCCGCCTGAGAGCAGGAACTGGCGCACCGGCGTAGGCAGCGTCGCATCGGCGAGCAGGCGCTGCGCGCCTTGGGACAAGCCGGCTGGCGCCGTTGACGGCGCGATCGCCGGCGGCGCGGCTTTTGGGGGACCCGGCGGCGGCTGGGGGTTCTGCTCTTTGTTCATGCCCCTAGGTTTAGCACTTTTACCCGGACGCCCCGGACCGCCGCAGCGGCGCGCCGCAGTGGCGCATAGAACGGCGGTCTTTTGCCGCTGTGCGGCGCCGGCGAGCGGGGAGCTTTGAACTTGTGATAGACTGCGGGCCAAAATTCGTCGGAGGAATTCGTGATGGAGACTCGAGAAAAGACGCAACGGCCGGCGGCGCCGCGACGCAAGTTTCGGCGGGCCGCGGTGCTCGGCGCAGGTGTGATGGGCAGCGGCATCGCGGCGCATCTTTCAGGGGCCGGGCTCGACGTGCTGCTGCTCGACATCGTGCCTCCGGATCTGGCGGCCGGGACCAGTGACAAGAAGAGCCGCAACAAGTTCGCTCTCTCGGCGCTCGACAAGCTCAAGACGGCGCGGCCGGCGGCGCTGTTCCACCCGCGCGACCTGGAGCGCATCCGCGTCGGCAACCTCGAAGACGACCTGGCCGAGGCCGGCAAGCAGGACCTCATCATCGAGGTCGTGCGCGAGGATCTGGCGGTCAAGCGCGCCCTGTACGCGCGCCTGGAGCCGCTGCTCAGCGAGACCGCGGTGCTGACCTCCAACACCTCCGGCCTGCCCATCGCCAAGCTCATGGAAGGGCGCGGCGAGAGCATGCGGCGGCGGTTCCTCATCACCCACTTTTTCAACCCCGTGCGCTACATGCGCCTTTTGGAGCTCATCCGCGGCGAGGACACCGACCCGCAGCTGTTCGCCGAGGTCGCCGAGTTCGGCGAGACGGTGCTCGGCAAGGGCGTGGTGTTCGGCAAGGACACGACCAACTTCGTCGCCAACCGCATCGGCACGCACGGCATGATGGGCCTTATCAAGCTGGCGCTCGAAGCGGGCTTCAGCGTCGAAGAGGTGGACGCGATCTTCGGTCCGCCGCTCGGCCGGCCCAAGAGCGCGGTGTTCCGCACCGCCGACCTAGTGGGCCTGGACACCGTCATCGATGTCGCCCAGAACTGCTACGACAACCTGCCCGACGATGAGGCGCGGCCGACCTTCGCCGTGCCGGAGCTCCTGCGGCAGATGGTCGGGCGCAACCTGCGCGGCGACAAGAGCGGCAAGGGCTTTTACCACAAGACCAAGGAGGGCGTGCTCTCCCTGGATCTGAAGACGCTGGAGTATAAGGCCCAGGGCAAGGTGCGCTTTGACTGCCTGGGCGCGGCGCGCAACCTCAACACCGCGGCGGAGCGGATTGCGGCGGTGCTCTCCGGCAGCGATCGGGCGGCGGAGCTGGCCTGGAAGGCGACCGCGCACATGCTGGCGTACTCCTCGCGGCGCATCGGTCCGCGTAACGCCGCCGATGGGACCCTGAACGATCCGGCGATCGCCGACGATCTGTGCAACATCGACCGGGCGATGCGCTGGGGCTATGCCTGGGAGCTTGGCCCGTTTGAGATGTGGGACGCCATCGGGGTGAAAAACTCCGTCGAGCGCATGGACAAAGAAGGCATCCGGCCGGCGGCCTGGGTGTACGACATGCTAAAGAGCGGGCGGACCTCGTTTTACAGCGGTCCGGCCGGGCAGCGGAAGTTCTTCGATATAAAGAGCGGCCTGGAAGTCGCGGTGCCAAGCTCGCCGCGTGAGCTGTCGCTTTCGGGGCTCGCCGCCGCCGGCTGCGTCGCGGCCAAGAACGACGGCGCCCGCCTTGTCGATCTGGGCGACAACGTGCTGGCGCTGGAGTTCCACACCAAGATGAACTCCATCGACGCCGACGTGGTCAGCATGATGCGGCGGGCGATCGATGAGTGCGACCGCCGCGGCGCCGCGCTGGTCATCGGCAACGAGGCCACCGATGCGTTTTCCGCCGGCGCCAACCTGATGCTGGTGGTGATGACGGCGAGCCAGAACAACTGGTCGATGCTGGACAAGGCGGTGGACGACTTCCAGCAGGCCAACATGCTCCTGCGCTATAGCCCGGTGCCGGTGGTGGTGGCGCCGTTCGGGCTGACGCTCGGCGGCGGGGCGGAGGTGACGCTGCACGGCGACGCGGTGCGCGCCCACGCCGAGCTGTACATCGGCCTGGTCGAAGTCGGGGTCGGCCTGGTGCCGGGCGGCGGCGGCTGCAAGGAGCTCCTGTGCCGGGCGATGGCGGGCCAGCCCGACGACGCCGATCCGTTCGTGGCGGTCAAGCAGGTGTTCCAGACCATCGGCCTGGCCAAGGTCGCGACCTCGGCGGAAGAGGCACGGAGCGCCGGCTTTCTGCGCGAGACCGATGGCGTGACGCTCAACCGCGACCACGTGATCTACGACGCCAAGCAGACGGCGCTCGGGCTGTTGCGGGCCGGGTATCGGCCGCCGCGGCCGCGGCTCATCCGCCTGCCCGGCCCGTCCGGCTACGCCAACATCCGCTCCAGCCTGCAGATGATGCTGGAGGCGCACCAGATCCTGCCCCACGATCTGGTCGTCGGCAGCGCCCTGGCCCGCGTGCTCACCGGCGGCAACACTGCGCCCACCGTCAAGCTCAGCGAGCAGCAGCTCCTCGACCTGGAGCGCGAGGCCTTCCTCAAGCTCTGCGGCGAAGAGAAGACGCGCGACCGCATGATGTACATGCTGCAGAACAACAAGCCCCTGCGGAACTAGGCCCTCCCCGTCCCTCTACAAAAAAAGCTCCGCTGCTTCGCCGCTGCCTGCCGAGTCTCGCGGCGGGCAGCGGCACGCCGACCCGCCGCTCCCCGGCAGCGCCGACTACGTCTTCCGAGTCCCCCGGCTGGCGCGGCGCCGGTGCGGCTCAGCTTACTTGCACAGGTTGGGCCCGGAGGCTTTGCGGACCACGCACTTTTGCGGGAAGTAGATGTAGTTGAACGAGGAGCCGCTGCAGCACACCCGCCATAGCGTCTCTTGCGGGTTGGTCGTGGTGAGCTGCATATCGTAGGGCTGGCACGGCTTGCCGGCGGCGGCGAAGTCGGCGGCGGCCTGCTGCTTGACCTGCGCGTCGATGCGCTCGCGCTGGCCGCACTCGGCGGTGAGCACGCCGTCCGAGGCGAGATCGGCCTCGGGCACGCAGCTGCTGGAAAGAGCGGCTGCCAGGATGCTGGCAATAAACAGTCCAGCCCGGCCGGCCCGGGCAAGCGGCGCCTGGGCAGTAAAGCAATGAATCACGTAAGTAGCCTCCGCGGGTCATCTTATCACGCGAGCCCGCGGTCGCGGTGCGGCTTGGGCGCTGGCGACGGAGCCCGGCTTGACGACGGGGGCTTTGGCGAGCTCGGCGGCAGAGGCCGTGACCGCGCCCCCGCCGCGAACATTTCCGGATCTTCTGTGTTACTAATCAGGCCCTTTTGCCGGTCGTTCTGCCGCCCGGACGGAAGCCGCGCCGCCCGCGCGCCAAATCACCGTCGAATCGAATCCACTGGGAAATCCGTTAGGAAAACTGCTTGGGAAAGTCGTTTGGGAAAGCCGGAAACGCCGCGGCGCTGGTTGCCGACAACGGTCGCTGCCGCCGGTGCCTGCGGCGGCGTAGGGCGCGGCAGTGAAGCGATGGTCCAGGGCTCCCAAGGCCACCTAGGAGGTCTGTTGTGAAGGTGCATCCTTTTTATGTCGCAAACCTGGTTTCTCAGCGCGGTGTCTGCCGTCTGGGGTTGCTTCTCGGCGCCGTAGTGAGCCTGTGGGCGCTGCCCGACGCGGCGCTGGCGCAGACCGCGCCGGCACCGGCGGCTGGTGCAGCAGCGGGGGCGGCCAGCGCCCCGGCTCCAGCGGCCGCCAGCGCTGCTGCGGCCGCTGCTGCTGCGAACAAGTTTGTGGCCCCCGGGGAGAACCTGGTGGCCGAAGGGGTCCCGGCGATCCCGCGTGAGCTCGCCGACCGCGTCAGCCGCTACACCGAGTTCCGCGCCGCCGGCTTCTCCGACTGGCATCCGCTGCGGCGCGAGCTGCTTACGATCACCCGCTTTGCCGACGTACCGCAGATCCACCGGGTGCTGATGCCAGGCGGCGCGCGCACCCAGCTGACGTTTTTCCCCGACCGCGTCGGCGTGGGAACGTACGAGCCGACCCGCGGCGAGTACTTCATCTTCTCCAAAGACGTCGGCGGCGGCGAGTGGTTCCAGATCTACCGCTACGATGTGAAAAACGGCGAGATCACCTTGCTCACCGATGGCAAGGCGCGCAACACCGGGGCGATCTTCAACCGCCGCGGCGATCGCATCGCGTACATGTCCACCCGCCGCAACGGCCGCGACAACGACCTGTGGGTGATGAACCCGCTCGACAAGAGCAGCGACAAGCAGCTCCTGCAGCTCACCGGCGGCGGCTGGGGCGCCGAAGACTTCGCTCCCGATGCCGGCGAGCGCGGACGGCTGATCCTCGGCGAAGAGGTGTCAGCCAACGAGAGCTATCTTTGGCTGGTCGATCTGGCGACCGCGGAGAAGAAGCTCATCACCCCCAAAGGGCTGCCGGAGAAAGTGGCGTACTTCCGCGCCCGCTTCTCCGCCGACGGCAAGGGCTTTTACGTCACGACCGACAAGGAGTCGGAGTTCCGCCGCCTCGCCTATGTCGACCTGGCGACGCAGACGCATACCTACCTGACCACTTCGATCAAGTGGGATGTCGAAGACTACGATCTGTCGCGCGACGGCAAGACGCTGGTGTTCGCCACCAATGAGAACGGCATCAGCCGCGTCTACGTCATGAACACCGCGACCAAGCAGTTCCGCCCGCTGTCGCAGATTCCGGTCGGCGTGGTCGGCGGGCTGGCGATTCATCCAAGCGGCTCCGAGATCGGCTTTACCCTCAGTGCGGCGCGCAGCAACGCCGATGTGTACTCGGTGAGCCTGCGCACCGGCAAGCTCGAGCGCTGGACGCACAGCGAGACCGGCGGGCTGCCGACCGAGGAATTCTCCGAGCCGCAGCTCGTCAAGTGGCAGAGCTTCGACGGGCGCGAGATCACCGGCTTTCTCTACATGCCGAGCAAGCGCTTCACCGGGAAGCGTCCGGTGGTCGTCAACATCCACGGCGGACCCGAAGCGCAGTTCCGGCCGACGTTCCTGGGCCGCAACAATTACTACTTGAACGAGCTCGGGGTCGCGCTCCTGTTCCCCAACGTCCGCGGCTCGACCGGATACGGCAAGACGTTCCTCAAGCTCGACGACGGCTTCCACCGCGAGGACTCCTACAAGGACGCCGAGACCCTGTACAAGTGGATAAAGCAGCAGCCAAGCCTCGACGGCGACCGCATCATGGTCACTGGCGGCAGCTACGGCGGGCACATGACCCTGGTCTCGGCGACGCACCACAACGCTCTTATCCGCTGCTCGCTGGCCGTCGTCGGTATGTCAAACCTGGTGACGTTCCTAGAGCGTACCGAGAGCTACCGCCGCGACCTGCGCCGCGTCGAGTACGGCGATGAGCGCGACACCAAGATGCGCAGCTTCCTCACCGGCATCGCGCCGCTGGGCCGGGCGCAGAGCATCTCCAAGCCGCTGTTTCTGGTCCAGGGCCAGAACGATCCGCGGGTGCCGGCGAGCGAGGCGGAGCAGATGATAAAGACGGTGCGCGCCAACAAGACCCCGGCCTGGTACCTGCTTGCCAAAGACGAGGGCCACGGCTTCGCCAAGAAGCGCAACCAGGACTTCCAGTTCTACGCCACCATCCTGTTCATGCAGGAGTACCTGCTCAAGTAGCGCTCCGCTGCGCCGTCTCGCCAACGAAAAACCGGAACGGCGCGGGTCGTGTGCGCCGGCCGGGCCTTCCGTTTTAATCGCCGCAGCTGTGCCAGTAGCTGGCGACATCCAGCTTGGCCCCGTCGTAGACCCGCACCGAATAGCGGTCGAGGTTTTTGCCGCCGCTATTTACCAGGAGCTCGAGCATGCCGTCTCGGTCGATGTCCATCGAGCCGACGATCTGCATCGAGTGCTGCTTGACGCCGGGCAGCTCATCGGCTCCGGCGACAGCCGCCTGCTTGCCCTGGACATCGCCGATGAGTAGGCCGCTCCACCGGGTGGCGCCGCGCCGGTCGGGGACGGCGACCGAGTAGACCTTCTGCGGCGGCCGGTCGCTGCGCAGCGGCAGCCCGATGATTTGGTAGATGGCCAGGTCGGCGACAACCAGCTCCGTCCCCGCCCGGATCGCCTTGCGCATGAGCTTTTCCACCGGCGCCATCGCGCCGCCCAGGCTCTTGTCCGGCACCTGCGCGTAACGCACCGCCTGCAGCGAAGGCCAGGCGCCATACAGGAGCGGCACCGGCTTGGCTTTGCCAGTCAGCCGTCGCCCGCGCATCATCGGCTGGCGCGGACACTGCGGCACCGCCGCCTCGCCGACCTGCAGCGGTCCGCCGGCCGTCTGCACGGTCGCACCGGCCGGCAAAAGGGCCAGGCACGCATCGCCGACCAGGCGCGCTTTCTTAGCCGCGTCGTAGCAAGAAAGGGGAATCAGGGTGAGGGGTCCGTGCTCGGGATTTCCCTCGACGGTGAAAAAGACCGCGCTACCCGCGGCTGCCGGGGCCGCCGCAGGAGCCGCCGCGGCCGCGGGGGCAGCGGTCGGCTTCGCCGGCGGAGCGGGCGGGCGCGGCTCGCCGGCGACCCCGTATCCGGGCAGGCCCAGCCCGCCGGCAGCGATGAGGGCGGCGAGCGCCGTGCAGGCTCTGCTTTCAGGCGTTGTCCGGGAAGCGGTCATCGGCATCGTTCCTCCGCGAGGCAAAGCGGGGCGGCGCTGTTCACCTACAGGCATAGGCGCGTGCCTACAACCGGCTCGCGGCCAGTGCTCAGACCAAATCCGTATGGATCATACCACGTTGGGCGGCGCCGCAACCGGCCGGGCGCTTGCCGGCAGCCTGGGGGCTAGGTTGATTGCCGCGCCCCGGCCTCCTGTGGTAAGAGCGCAGCGCCCTGGCGAATGCCGCAGCCGGCGCGGCATGACGCACCCGAGCAAAAATTTTTCCCATGCGATAGGGTATAGAGCCCCCGTGCGAGCTTTTTTTACAGTCAGCGCCCTTTCCGCCTGGGTACCTGCTGCGGCTCAGCGGCCGGGTTGCCTTATGACCCCGCTTTATTCTTATTCTGGTGAGGCGACGTAATGTCCGCTGCCCCCGACCTGTCGATCGTCATCCCCGTCTACAACGAAGAGGGCATCCTGCATGCTGCGGTCGTCGATCTCATCGACCGCCTGGCCACCGCCGCGGCCCAGTATCCGATCCTGAAAAGCTACGAGATCCTGCTCAGCGAGAACGGCTCTTCCGACGGCACGGTCGCCATCGGCGAGGAGCTCGCGCGGCGCTACCCGCAGGTGCGGATCGACTCGCTCGGACGGCCGAACTACGGTGCGGCGCTCAAGGCCGGCATCTTGCGCGCCGCCGGCACCTACGTCCTGTGCGATGAGATCGACCTGTGCGATGTCGATTTCTACACCCGCGCCCTGCAGCTGCTCACCACCGGCGCCGCCGAGATGGTGGTCGGCAGCAAGGCGATGAGCGGGGCCAACGACCGCCGGCCGCTGCTGCGCCGGGTGGCGACGCTGACCATAAACGGGATGCTGCGCGTGCTGGTCGGCTTTCACGGCACCGATACGCACGGCCTCAAGGCCTTCCGCCGCGACTGCCTGCTCGGGACGGTGCAGCGCTGCGTCGTCGATAAGGATCTGTTCGCCTCGGAGTTTGTCATCCGCGCCGAGCGCGAAGGCCGGCAGCTGCGCGAGATCCCGGTGCACATCGCGGAAAAACGGCCGCCGTCGATAAATCTGGTAAAGCGGGTGCCCAACGTCTTGCGCAACCTGGCCCGCCTGACCTACATCATCCGGATAAAGGGATAGGCGGAGCGCCTTACCGTAACGCGCGGCGCGCCGCCGGCGCGTCAGCCCACAGCCCGCCCAAGCCCCGGAAGAGTTCCCCCTTTTCGCATCCCAAGCACGGTAGTCCCGATGAAGCTTCTCGACCGCATGCTGCGTCGTCCGCGTCTTCTGCTCGCCGCGCTGCTCATTTTGAGCGCCGTGTGCGCGCCGCTTTTGCGCCGCATCAACCTGCAGGGCGACCTGGTCGATCTGCTGCCGCGCTCTTCGACGGCGGCGCAGACGTTTGCGACCTTCAACCGGCAGCTCGCGGCGGGGCAGGAGCTGATCGTCCTTGTCACCTGCCAGGATCCCGAGCAGCTCATCGACTTCGCCGAGCGCTACGCCGCCGCCGTCAGCCGCCATCCGGAGGTGCAGCAGGTCACCTACCGCATCGCCAAGGACTCGCTGCGCTACCTCCGCGACCACCTGCTGCTGCTCCTAAACGACGCCGACCTCGACGAGCTGGAGCGGCGCCTGCAGCCGGAGGCGCTGCAGCAGCGGGCGGCGGAGCTGCGGTCGCTGCTCGCGGCGCCGGGCGGCAGCGCGCTGGCGCCGCTTCTGACCGCGGACCCGCTGGAGCTCGTGCCGCTCATCACCGCCCGGCTGTCGAGCGGGCTGCAGGTCGATGCGCGCTCCGGCTACCTGCGGACCGCCGACGGGACGGCGCTGCTCATAAAGATCCGGCCGCGCTTCGCGCCGCTTCTGTGGGAGCGCGGGGAGCGCCTGGTCGCCGAGCTCGGCGCGCTGGCGGTGACAAACGGCGGCGCCGTGGCCGAGACCGAGTTCGCGAGCGCCAAAACCCCGCGCGTGGCGTTTACCGGCAGCTACGCCTTTCCGCCGTACTTCCGCCGCTACATGGAGCAGGACATGACCCGCTCCACGCTCTTGTCGGTGGGCGCGGTGCTGCTTTTGTTCGGCTTATTTTTCCGCTCGCTGCGGATCTTGCCGGTGGTGCTTTTGCCGCTTGCCCTGGCGGGGCTGTGGACGGCGGTGGCGGCGGCGCTGCTCTTTGGCCGGATCAGCGCGGTGTCGATGGCCTTTGCGACGATCCTGGTGGCGATCGGGATCGATGTCCCGATCCAGCTTTATAACCGCCTGCGGGAGGAGCTGGCCCAGTCGGCCCGCCGCGACCCGCGTGAGGTGGTGCGCGAGACGGTCTGCCTCTTGGCCAGCCCCGCGGTGGTGGCGACCCTGGGACCGGCGCTGGTGTTTTTCTGCTGCGGGCTGTCGGATTTCCGCGGCCTGAACCAGCTCGGCATCCTGGCGGCTCTTGGGCTGTGCTTAAACTGCGTCGCGATGCTCACCGTGTTTCCGGCGCTCCTTTTGGTGCTGCCGGAGCGGCTGTGGCTGGGCCGGCTGCCGGCACCGGCCGGAGGGCGGGACGGCTTTTTGGCGGCGCTCGGGCGGCTCGGCGCCCGCTGGCCGCGGCCGGTGCTGCTCGGATCGGTCGCGCTGTTCGGGCTGGCGCTGCCCTTCATGCTGCGCGCCGACCTGGGCCGCGAGCTTTTGAGCATGGACCTTGGCGGCATGCCGCCGGCGCTGGTGCAGCAGGAGGTCTCACGCCGGTTCGGCGAGCACCAGCGATTCCTGGTCGCGCTCATAAAAGACGCCGACCCGGAAAAGGCGCTTGCGCGCGCCGATGCGTGGCTCGATGCGGCGGAGAAGCTGCGCCAGCAGGGCAAGCTGCGCGGCTATGAGGCGCTGGGGACGCTGGTGCCGGCCCAGGCCACCCAGGCGCACCGGCAAGCGCGCCTTAGGCGCCTGGATCCCGCGGCGGCGGCGGCACGGCTCACGTCGGCGCTCGATGCGGCGGGCTTTGATGTGGCGCCGTTTGGCGACTTTATCGACCTGCTGCGCAACGCCGGCGCGGCGCCGCTTGCCATGAGCGATCTGGCGGCGACCGAGCTGGGATTTCTAGTCCGCAGCCACGTGGCCGATGTGCCGGCCGATCCGGCGACTGGCAGCCCGGCGCAGCGCCTGGTCGCGCTGTTCTTGTTCGCCGCCGCCGATGAGACGCTGGCCCCGACGCTGGCGGCGCTTCAGGAAATCGCCGCGGGGCCGGCCGGCGGGGCGCTCACCGGGCTGCCGCTTTTGGAAGACCAGCTGCGCACTCTCTTACGCCGCGACCTGCGCCGCATCACTGCGCTGTCGGTGCTGGCGGTGGCGCTTCTGCTTTTGGCCTACTACCGCCGGCTGCGGCCGTTTCTGGCGGTGTTCTTGCCGCTGTCGCTGTCGTGGGTCTTGTTCGGCGCAGCGCTGCATCTTCTGGGGCTGCCGCTGCATCTGTACAACCTGCTTGCGGTGCCGCTGGTCATCGGCTACGGCATCGACGATCACATTTTTTTGGTCCACCGCCACGAAGCCACGGCAGAAAAGCTACGCGACCCGGCGCGCGTCCTGGCAACCACCGGACGCGCCATCGTGCTGACCACGCTGTCGACGATGGCGGGCTTTCTCGGCCTTTTGCCGGCGCACTTTGCCGGGCTGCGCCAGCTCGGGCTGTGCGGGGCGCTGGCCGTGCTGTTGTGTTTGTTTGCCGCGTTCCTGGTGCTGCCGGCGCTCCTTGCGCTGTTGTGGCCTGGTTCCAAATCCAGCCGCCGCGCGATTCCCAGTTTGTAGGGCGCGCGTGCTATGGATGCTTCCTAAAATCTAGACTACGAGCCTGTCATGCCAACAAATCCTCCGCCTCCGGCGTCGTCGTCCGCCGACGCTCGTGTTTCCCACCTGCCGCGCCCGCGATACCAGCTGAGCGAGCGCGTCCACCGCTTTCCGATCCTGCAGGCGATGGCCGACCGCGTGCTTCTGTGCGACGGCGCCATGGGCACGATGATCCTGCGCGCGCAGCTTACCCCGGACGACTTCGACGGCAAGGACGGCTGTCCCGAGATCCTGGTCGCCACCCGGCCGGATGTGATCGAAGACATCCACCTGGCCTACTTGCGCGTCGGCGCCGACATCATCGAGACCAACTCCTTCGGCAGCACGCCGCTGGTCCTTGGCGAGTACGCCATCGCCGACCGCGCCTACGAGCTGTCCTACAAAGCCGCCGCCGTCGCCCGCAAGGCCGCCGACAGCATGAGCACGGCCAAGTGGCCACGCTTTGTCTCCGGGGCGGTCGGCCCGACGACCAAGCTCGTCTCGCTCGGGCACATAGGCTTTGCCGAGCTCTTGGAGTCGTTCACCGTCCAGGTGCACGGCCTCGTCGCCGGCGGCGCCGATATCATCCAGATCGAGACCGGCCAGGACATCCTGGGCATAAAGTGCGCGGTGCTGGGGGCGCGGCGGGGCATGGAGCGCGCCGGGCGCGAGGTGCCGATCATCACCCAGGTGACGATGGAGACCACCGGCACCATGCTCATCGGCACCGAGATCGCGGCGGCGCTGCCGGCGCTGGAGGCGCTGGATGTCGACATCGTCGGCTTAAACTGCGCCACCGGCCCGGATCTCATGCACGAGCATGTCCGGTACCTAGGCCAGAACGCCACCCGCTTCGTGTCGGTGCTGCCCAACGCCGGCCTGCCGCGCAACGTCAACGGCGTGGCGACCTACGATCTGACCCCGGAGGCGCTGGCCGATTTCCAAGAGCGCTTCATCCGCGACTACGGGGTGCGGCTGGTCGGCGGCTGCTGCGGCACCACCCCCGAGCACATCGCGGCGGTGAAAAAGCGCCTGGACGGCGGCGCGGCCCAGCTCTCGCGCCCGCGGCCCGACTACGCCCAGGCGTCGGGGCAGGCCACCTCGCTTTATATCTCCGTGCCGCTGACGCAGGATCCCGGACCGCTCATCATCGGCGAGCGCAGCAACGCCAACGGCAGCAAGAAGTTCCGCGAGATGCTGCTGCGCGAGGACTTCGAGGGCCTGGTCGAAGTCGGGCGCGAGCAGGTCGCCGAGGGCGCGCACCTTGTCGATGTCTGCGTCGCCTACGTCGGCCGCGACGAGGTCCGCGACATGCGCGAGGTGCTGCGGCGCTACACGACGCAGATCACCCTGCCGCTCATGATCGACACGACGCAGCTCGATGTGCTGGAGTCGGCGCTGCAGCAGCTCGGCGGGCGGGCGGTCATAAACTCGGTGAACCTGGAGGACGGGGAGGAAAAGGCAGATCACATCTGCCGGCTGGCGCGCGAGTACGGGGCGGCGCTCGTCGCGCTGACGATCGATGAGCAGGGCATGGCCAAGAGCGCGGAGCGCAAGGTCGCGGTGGCGCGGCGCCTGTACGACATCGCGGTCGGCCGCTGGGGGCTGCCGCCGTCGGCGCTGCTGTTCGATCCGCTGACCTTCACGATCGGCTCGGGCGATGAGGACAGCCGCGACGCCGGGGTGCAGACGCTCTCGGGCATCCGCGGCATCAAGGAGGCGCTGCCGGGCGTCGGCACGCTGCTTGGTCTGTCGAACATCAGCTTCGGCCTCAAGCCCTTTGCGCGGCAGGTCCTAAACTCGGTGTTCTTGTCGGAGGCGCTGCTGCACGGGCTGGACGCGGCGATCGTCAGCCCGGCCAAGATCCTGCCTTTGGCCAAGCTGTCGCCGGAGGAGGTCCAGCTGGCGCGCGATCTCATCTACGATCGCCGTCAGCCCGGCTACGATCCGCTGTTCAAGTTCATCGAGCGCTTCAACGATCAGGTCGTCGACTCGGGCGGTCCCGCGGCGGAGAGCGGCACGCTGGAGGAGCGCCTGCAGCGCCGCATCATCGACGGCAAAAAGATCGGCATCGACAAGCTGCTGGAGGAAGCGCTAAACGCCGGCTATCGGCCGCTCGACCTTATCAACAACGTGCTCCTGGCCGGCATGAAGACCGTCGGGGAGCTGTTCGGCAGCGGCCAGATGCAGCTGCCGTTCGTGCTGCAGTCGGCGGAGACCATGAAGGCGGCGGTGGCCTACCTGGAGCCGTTCATGGAGAAGCTCCAGGGGATGGAAAAAGGCGTCGTGGTGCTGGCGACGGTCAAGGGCGACGTGCACGACATCGGCAAGAACCTTGTCGACATCATCCTGTCGAATAACGGCTACAGCGTCGTAAACCTCGGCATCAAGCAGCCGGTGGACGCGATCTTGGAAGCCACCGAGCGCCACAAGGCCGATGTCATCGGCATGTCGGGGCTCCTGGTCAAATCGACGGTGGTGATGAAGGAGAACCTGGAGCTCATGGCCAGCCGCGGGCTGTCGATCCCGGTGATGTGCGGCGGAGCGGCGCTCACCCGCAGCTATGTCGAGGGCCAGCTCTCCGCCGCCTACGGCACCGGGGAGGTCTACTACGGCCTGGACGCCTTCACCGGCCTGCGGCTTATGGACGAGCTGTGCGGGCACGTGAAGCCGGAGGAGCGCACCCTCACCGGACCCGGGCGCAAGCGGCAGGCGGCGCAGGCGGCGCACAAGGCGCTCATGCGGGCGGAGAAAGAGGAGATCGCGCTGGCCGCGGCGGGGGCCTATGTGCCGTCGGACGTGGCGCCGGCGCCGCTCATCCCGGCGCCGCCGTTTTGGGGCACTCGGATCTTGGAAGGCAAGGACCTCAACCTGCGCGAGATCTTCGGCTACATAAACCGCCGGGTGCTGTTCCGCGGCCAGTGGCAGTACCGGCGCGGCCGCCGCTCCGAAGAGGAATACCGTCACTTCGTCACCGAGACCGTCGAGCCCAAGTTCTACAGGTGGTGCGAGCGGGCCATCGAGCGCCGCTACCTGCGGCCGCGGGCGATCTACGGCTACTTCCCCTGCTACTCGGAGAAAAACGATCTGGTGGTGCTCCACCCGCTCGGCAGCAAGAAGGCGTTCACCGTCGCTGAGCGCTTCAGCTTCCCGCGCCAGCCGCAGGGCCGCCGGCTGTGCCTGTCGGACTTTTTCCGCAGCCGCGAGCAGGCGGAAAAGGACGGCTTCGACGTGCTTGGCGTATCGCTGGTCACCATGGGCGAGCAGCCGAGCCAGGTCGGCGCCGAGCTGTTCTCCCAGAACCGCTACGACGACTACCTCCACTTCCACGGCCTCGCCGTCGAGGCCACCGAAGCCCTGGCGGAGGTCGTGCACAAGCGGGTGCGCCACGAGCTCGGCATCGCCTCGCACGATGCGCCGCTCATCGAGCAGCTGTTCGGCCAGGGCTACCAGGGCAGCCGCTATTCCTTCGGCTACCCGGCGTGCCCGCGGCTGGAGGATCACGTGCCGCTGTTCCGCCTCCTTGCCCCCGATCGCATCAACGTCACCCTGTCCGAGGAGTTCCAGATCGTCCCCGAGCAGTCCACCTCCGCGCTGATCAGCCACCATCCGGAGGCCCGCTACTTCAGCATCACGTCGGTGTAGGATTGGCTATGGCGAGTACGGCGCAGACGGTGTCGCTTTACGATGTGCGCGCGGCGGCGGCGCGCATCGCTCCGTATATCCACAAGACGCCCATCCTCACCTGCCGCCAGCTGTCGGCGCAGGCCGGCTGCGAGCTTTATTTCAAGGGCGAGCACCTGCAGCGCTGCGGCTCGTTCAAGCTGCGCGGGGCGCTCAACCGGCTCTTGTGCCTGAGCCCGGCCGAGAAGCAGCGCGGCGTGGTGGCGTTTTCGTCGGGGAATCACGCGCAGGGGGTGGCGCTGGCGGGGCAGCTCCTGGGCGTGCCGGCGACCATCGTCATGCCGAGCGATGCGCCCAAGGTCAAGCTCGCGGCGACGCGCGGCTACGGGGCGACGGTGATCCTTTACGACCGGGCGCGCGAAGATCGCGAGGCCATCGCCCAGAAGATCTGCACGGAGCAGGGGGCGACGCTCGTGCCGCCGTTTGACGACCCGCTGGTGATCGCCGGCCAGGGCACCATCGGCCTGGAGCTCGCGGAGCAGGTGGCCGATGCCGAGCTGGCGCTCATCCCGGTGGGCGGCGGCGGTCTTATCTCGGGCATCGCCACGGCGCTGCAGGGGCTGCGGCCGGGCATCAAGGTCCTGGGGGTCGAGCCGGCGGCGGCAAACGATGCGCAGCAGTCGCTGGCCGCCGACCGCATCGTGCGCATCGCCCAGGCCAACACCATCGCCGACGGCGTCGCCACCCAGGCCATCGGCCGGCACACTTTTCCGATCATGCGCGCCTTGCTCGCCGGCATCGTGACGGTTCCCGAAGCCGATATCGCCCGCGCCCTGGAGCTTGTCCTGACCCGCCTCAAGCAGGTCGTCGAGCCCACCGGCGCCTTGTCTACCGCCGCCGCCCTGTTCGGTCACGCCCCGGTGCGCGGCCTGCGCGTGGTGTCGCTGCTGTGCGGCGGCAACCTCGACCTGGCGGCCCTGCCGCAGCTGCTGGCGCAGGCGTCGGCCGGACGCTAAGAACTCCTATCGCTCCCTGCGCATCGACACCCAAGCGGAGCCGGGCAGGGTCGATGCAGGGCTGCGCCGGGCTACGCCGCTCGGCGCGCAGCGGAGCCGGGCAGAGCCTGCGCAGGGCTACGCCGTACGGTAAGCAGCGAAGCCGCGCCTTGATAGCTCAAACATCCGGATGCAACGTCCGGAATAGTCCCTGCCCAGCGCCGCGGCGCTTATGAATTCGCGGCGGGCGGTGCTCCGGTTTCGCCGGCGGCCTCGACGCGCACCGGAACGCCGTTGAGGACGGCGTTGCCGCATAGCTCATCTAAGAGCAGGTCATCGGTCAGGTCGTTGACGCTGACGCCGGGATGGCTCTGCGCCGTGGCCAGGGCGATGCCCGGGCGGCCGTGGCCCCAGCCGTGCGGGATGCTGACGACGCCCGGCATGACCTCGTCAGTGAGCTCAGCCGAAAGGGCGATGCTGCCGACGCGCGAGCGGACGTGGACGCGCTGCTCCGCGGTGATGCCGCGCTGCGCGGCGTCCTGCGGGTGGATGAGCAGGGTGCAGCGCGGCGGGCCTTTGACCAGGCGGTGGCTGTTGTGCAGCCAGGAGTTGTTGCTGCGCAGGTGGCGCCGGCCGATGAGCTGCAGGTCGTAGCCGCCCGCGGCCGACGCCGTGACGCTGTCGCTAAAGAACTTGCTGCGCACCCGCAAAAGGTCGCGGCTCAAGATCTCCGGCGCGAGTCGGATCTTCTTATCGGGCGTATAAAGCCGCTCCGGCAGGCACGAGGTCAGCGGGCCCAGATCGATCCCGTGCACCGCCTCTTTCAGCTTGCCGAGCGACAGGCCGCTGCCGCCAAGGCCGTAGGGGCCCAGGCGCAGGCCGAGGGCGAGCAGGCGCTGGGGGGTGAGGGCGGCGTACAGCTTGCGGCGCACGGGGGTGAGCCAGGCGGAGCCGCGGGCGCCCAGGCGCGCGGTCAGCTCGCCGAGGATTTGCCAGTCGTGGCGGGTGTCGGCGGCGGGGGCGAGCAGCGCGGGGGAGTACTTGGCGGTGTTGCGCACCGAGAGGAGGTGGAAGGTGGCGTCGTAGTGGTCGTGCTCCAGGGAGTAGGTCGGCGGCAGGATGAGGTGGGCGTGCCGCGTGGTCTCGTTGAGGTAGAAGTCGATGGCGACCATGTAGTCGAGGCTGGCGAGGGCGCGGTCGAGCGTGGCGCCGTTGGGGGTCGAGAGCACGGGGTTGCCGGCGTGGGTGACCAGGGCGCGGATCTGGCCGCGCCCGGGGGTCAGGATCTCCTCGGCCAGGGTCGAGACGGGGTACTCGCCGCCGTGCTCGGGGAGCTTGCGCACGCGGCTGCGGCCCTTGTCGAAGTGCCCGGTCTCGCCGAGCTGGGCGGCCAGGGCGACCAGGTCGAAGGCGGGCCTGGTGAACATCGCGCCGCCGGGCCGGTCGAGGTTGCCGGTGACGATGTTGAGGGCGCTGATCAGCCACTGGGTGGTGGCGCCGAACGCCTGGGTGGACACGCCCATGCGGCCGTAGCACACGGCGGTGCGGGCGCCGGCGAAGGCGCGGCCCAGGGCGCGGATGTCGGCGGCGGCGATGCCGGTGGGGGCGGCGGCGA
>CALFML010000475.1 GCA_937879845.1 uncultured Myxococcales bacterium | reverse complement strand
ACGAGATACATTGGCGTGACTGGAGTTCAGACGTGTGCTCTTCCGATCTGACGATCTCATGGCCAAGTTCTTCGATGCCGGGACGCTGACCGATGAAGAGCTGGCGTCCGGGCTGCGCAAGGCGGTGGCCACCCGCGACGTATTCCCCGTGCTGTGCGGCTCGGCGACCCAGAACAAGTGCGTGCAGACGCTGCTCGACAGCATCGTGGCGCTTTTGCCGGCGGCGGCGGTCAGCCGTCCGCGCACCGGCAGCGGCAAGGGCGACGCCGAAGCGCGGCGCTCGCCCAAGTCGAGCGATCCGCTGTCGGCCTACGTCTTCAAGATGGTGCCCTCCGAAGTCGGCAAGATGGCGATGGTGCGCGTCATCTCCGGCAAGCTCACCTCCGACGCCCCGGTCTATAACGCCACGACCGAGAAGTCCGAGCGCATCGGCCAGCTCTATCTTTTCACCCCCGGCAAGCGGGTGAGCGTCGCCGAGGCGAATCCCGGCGACATCGTCGGCCTGGCCAAGCTCAAGTCCACCCACACCGGCGACACGCTGTGCGATGAGAAGGACCCGATCAAGTTCGCCAAGCCGCAGATCCCGGCGCCGGTGGTGCGCTACGCGCTGTCGCCCAAGGCCAAGACCGATGAGGCCAAGCTCGCCCAGAAGCTGCACGACATCGCCGAAGAGGACATCGCCCTGTCCATCGAGCACGATCCGGTGACCAAGGAGGCGCTGCTGGGCGGCTGCGGCCCGGTGCACATCGAGGCGACGCTGGAGAAGCTGCGCCGCGCCGGCATCGAGGTCGAGCTGCACCCGCCGCGCATCCCCTACCTTGAGACCATCCGCGGCCGCGCCAAGAACATCGAAGGCAAGCACAAGAAACAGACCGGCGGCAAAGGCCAGTTCGGCGTCTGCTACATCGACATTGAGCCCGCCCCGCGCGGCACCGGCTTCGTCTTCGAAGACGCGATCGTCGGCGGCGCCATCCCGCGCCAGTTCATCCCGGCGGTCGAAAAAGGCATCCGCGACCGCATGTCGCGCGGCGGCCTGGCCGGCTACCAGTGCACCGACATCAAGGTCCGCGTCTTCGACGGCAAGTACCACGATGTCGACAGCGACTCGCGCAGCTTCGAAATGGCGGGCAGCAAGGGCTTCATGGCGGCGTTCAAGCAGGCGCAGCCGATCATCTTGGAGCCCTATATGAAGATCGAGGTCACCTGCCCCGATGAGACCATGGGCTCGATCATCGGCGACCTCAATAACCGCCGCGCCCACATCGCCGGCATGGACAGCAAGGGCAAGAGCCAGGTCGTCAAGGCCACGGTGCCGATGTCGGAGACCTTGGACTACTCGGCGTTCATGCGCTCGGCCACCGGCGGCCGCGGCAGCTTCGCGGTGGAGATGTCGCACTACGAGGAAATGCCGCAGCACCTCGCCGACAAGGTCATCGCCGCCAAGAAGACCGTCGAAGAAGAAGAAGAGTAACCACCCGACCGCCCCTTCCGGTCCTCCCTCTGTCCGTCTTTACCTGCCTTACTCCTTTTACCTATCGCGGCAACGGCCGGCCGTGACCTCACCGCCGGCCCCGTCCTATTCCGTGGTCACCTCTTCAAACCCCATCGGTAGCCAATAGGCACGGGCCGACCGGAGATGTTTTTTTCGGACAAAGTCCGAAAAAAATATCGCCGGGAAGGGGAACCCGTGCCGGTTCTACTTAGCTTGTGACCCGAGCCAATAAGCACGGGCCGACCGGAGATGCTTTCGGCGGGCCGCAAGGTCCGACGGAAACCTCGCCGGGAAGGGGAACCCGTGCCGATTCCGACTGAGCTTGTGACATCCCGCCGATACGCTCCGTCCCCCTGGTCATTTCGCTATTTCCTAATAGCGCAGCCTATTACTGCGCATCCTCAAAATCGGCCGCGACTCGCGTCGATTGCAAAAAGAAAAAACCGCGCAGACCCTCCACGCCGAGGCGTAAAGAGCACTACGCGGTTTGGCTCGCCGCCCGCGGCATTTACCGGCGGCGCTGCAAGGCCCTACGGCTTTCGCCTACCCGTTAGTCACATCTTGAAAGTCTGTCGGAAGCCAATAAGCGCGGGCTGACCGGAGATGCTTTCAGCGGGCCGTACGGTCCACCGGAAAACATCGCCGGGAAGGGGAACCCGTGCCGTTCCGTACTTTGGTTTGTGACCATCCCGATAGGGCGTTAGCCCTTCTTGCGGGAGCCGCTGCCTACCAGATACTTCATCAGGCGCTTCTCGCCTACCGTGTGGATCTTGCCATCGGAGACGAGCTCCCCGAGCGGCTGGCGCAGCTTGTTGGCCAGCTCATCGCGGCTAACGCCGATAGTGGTCAATTGATCATTGGAGACGGCTTTGGCGATTTCGTTGCGATTTAGACCATCTTTGCTGTCCCCGAGCGCCTTCTGGATCACCGTCTTGAGGGTGTTCTTCTGGGTCTCATTAAGCCGGGTACGCCGCGTCGGCTTGCCGCTTGCCGGCGCCGCAGTGGCGCGTCCCTTGCCGCCCAGGATTGCTTCGGCGAAATCCACCACGCCCATGGTCGAGACCACCGCCCACACATCCTTGTGCTGCTTGATGCCGGCGATGAACTGCTCCACGTTCACCTTGTTGTTGGGGTGGAGCTTATAAAACATCGTCAGCGCGGCCTGCCGGCGCAGGTCTTCGTTACGCGCCTGCAGCTCTTGCTCGAACAGCGAGTTGATATCAAGAGAGCCAGTAGTGGCCGGAGCCGGGCCTTTCTTTGCCGCCATTTTAGAACCTCCTTGGAGTTTGCGCAGGGATGGCGCCTCTTATTCGCGACGCCTTAGAGAGTCGTTTCACCTTGAGTGACAAATTTATTGCTTAATCTTTGTCTGCTCGGCATTTCAATCGCAACAGATAATTGTGTCAAGCCAGTTTTGCGACGAAAACTGAAAGCTGATAGAATTGGCCCATGAAACGGCGCGCTCACCAATAATTTCGAGCCGGCGCCGCGCGGCATGCAATGTCTGGCAGTCGTGCCGGTAGCAAGTAGCAAGGACGGCAATTCCTTCACATGCGGATTCGACGCCATATCTCACCGCTGTATTTGAGCTTTCCCCTAATCCTCATCGCCGCGCTGGCGCTTGCCCGCTACTCCTATCGCAACGCCCGCCAGCTAGCGCACAACAGCGAGGTATCGGTTATCGACGGACTCAACGCGCTTGGCGACCAGACGCGCAACCGCGTTGAGAGCTTCATCATCGACTCCGACCGCGAGCTTTTTAACCTTGTCGATTTAGAGCATCTACAGGACTTCAAGCGCCGCTGGTCGGAGATCGTCCGCCTGTCGAACCTGGTGGAGACCGCCATAGTCCTAGATGAAAACCTGCAGCTGGTAAAAGACGGCTATGTAACCAAAAAGCCAAGCCGCAAAGGCCCGCACGCCGATGCCTTCCAGCGCTTATTCACCGAGCGGATCCTGCCGACCCTGCCGCTCACCGAGCTGCGCCCCGGCTCGCACCGCCACCTGCACACCCAGCACGAGGGCACCGATTACCTGCTGAGCTACATCAAGCGCCTGGACCCGGACAGCGGTCGGGTTTTTTACATCATCCTCAAGGTCAACCTCGATTACCTCGTCGGGACCTTTTTTCCCGAGCTGTTTCAGCCGATTGCCGGGCGCGTGCTCGTCTCGGTCCTGGGCAGCCGCGGCGAGGTCGTCTACGGTCAGGCGATCAGCGCCGCCGGGATGTATGTCTACGACAAGCGCTTTGACACGACGATCTATCAGTGGCGCTTGCTCATGGCGCCGCTCGACAGCGCCCGCCTGCGCGCCGGAGCGCAGAAGCGCGTGCTGTCGGACATGCTGCTCATCGGCCTCATGCTCGGGGTGATGCTGCTCGGCACCGGGTTTCTCGTCTATGCGATTTCCTCGGAGCAGCGGGTGAGCGCGCTCAAAAGTGAGTTCATCAGCAACGTCAGCCATGAGCTCAAGACGCCGCTGTCGCTCATCCGGATGTTTGCCGAGCTGCTCATGCTCGGCAAGGTCAAGACACCGGAGAAGGGCAAGGAGTATGCGGCGATCATCACCCGCGAATCGGAGCGGCTGTCGCGGCTTATCGATAACGTCCTGGACTTTTCGCGCATCGAGCGCGGCAAAGCGGCCTATGAGATGAAGCCCGGCGATCTCGGCGAAGTGGTCGAGCGCGCCCTGGACTTTTACCGCTACCGCCTGGAGCGCGAGGGCCGCCAGCTCGCGGTGGACGTGCCGGCGGCGCTGCCGACGACGCTGCTCGATGAGAACGCGATGACGCTGCTGCTTTTGAACCTGGTCGACAACGCCGTAAAATACGGCGGCAGCGGCCCGATCACGGTGCGGCTGCGGCCGGGGCGGCGCGGCGATGAGCTGCAGCTGGCGGTGACCGACCAGGGCCTGGGCATCGCCGCGGATGAGCAGCGCAAGATCTTCGAGCGCTTTTACCGCACCCGCGCCGTGCGCAACACCAGCATCCGCGGCTCCGGCATCGGTCTGGCCCTGGTCAAGCACATCACCGAAGCGCACGGCGGCCGCGTCTGGGTCGAGAGCGAGCCGGGCAAGGGCTCGACATTCCTGGTCACCCTGCCGGTCCGCAAGCTGCCGCCCGAGAACCCGGAAAATCCCGAGGTGCCGCCGGTGGAGCGCGAAGAGGGCGGGGCCGCGCCGCCGCCTGCGAGCAGTCAGGCGCCGGCGGAGCAAAATCCGCCGCCGCCAACCTGATCTATGCGAGCCTGGGGGTATAAGGCCATAGCAATGGGAACCAGCCACTCTGGATCAAGTAGCAGCTCTCCCGCTGGCAGTTCCGGCAGCAGCAGCCCCGCGAGCGGCGCCGGTGGCAGCTCACCGAGCACCGCGGGCGCCGCGGCGGGGGAGACGGTCAAGAAGCAGCGCATCCTCCTTGTCGAAGACGAGCCGGACCTCGTGCGCGGGCTCACCGATGTGCTGGAGTTTGAGGGCTTCGAGGTCGTAAACCACATGGAGGGCCGCCCCGGGGTGCGCGAGATGCGCGAGCGCGGCGCTGACCTGGTCATCCTCGATCTCATGCTCCCCGACATCAACGGCTACCAGGTGTGCGAGGAGATCCGCACCTTCAACCAGGTGGTGCCGATCATCATCCTCACCGCCCGCGGCCAGGAGCTCGACAAGATCCGCGGCCTGGAGGCGGGGGCCGACGACTACGTCACCAAGCCGTTTTCCATCGGCGAGCTGCTCGCCCGTATCAAGGCCATCCTGCGGCGCCTGGGGCGCACCCAGGGCAAGGAGCTTGAGACCATCCGCATCGGCAGCTGCGAGATCAACCTCAAGAAGCACACGCTGACCCGCGCCCGCAAGACGCAGACCCTGACCTTCTATGAGGTCGAGCTGCTCAAGATGCTCTTCGAGCGCGCCGATCAGCCGGTCTCCCGCGACGAGATCCTCGACAAGATCTGGGGCATCGAGGCCTACCCGACCAATCGCACCGTCGATAACTTTGTTGTGAAGCTGCGCAAGAAGCTGGAAGAAAACCAGCACCACCCGCGCCACATCCTGACTGTGTACGGGTACGGCTACAAGCTCGTGCCGTAGGAGGGTCGCGGTAAGGCGGGCTCAGCCGGCGTTGCCGTTGCCGTGGTTGCCGGAAGTGCCGCCGCCGTTGTCGCTGGCCGCCGCATCGGTGTCCGGGGCCTCGTCGTCCGCGCTGAGGTTGCGCGGAAACAGTCCGTGGTCAACCTGCGGCGAGCTTTCCTGATCGGTAGAGCTTGAGGAGAAGGAGCTGGAGTTGGCTTTAGTCATCGGAATATCCGGTCCTTTTTCAATCGAGGGACTGCGCGGGTTTTTACTACGAGGCGCTGCATGGGCAAACTTCAATCTGCGCTACAGCGACGGAAAATTTATCCTCCGACCGACAAGTTTGGACTAGGGACAATACGTTTTCACCGATTCGAACTCCGGTTGATGGCGCAGCAGGTTGCAGGCATCGGTGAGCGTGCCGGCAAAGTTGGCGGCGTAGTCATCAGCATAGACGCGGACAAAACCATTGGCGCTGCCGATGAGAAAGTAACGGCCGTCGGGCGGCGCGTAGGCGGCGGTGGTCAGATCGTCGTCGAAGCTCGGCAGCACCGCCAGGGGCATCTCCGCCTGCATATCCCACAGCCGCACCGTGCCGTCCTTGCCCAGGATGAGCAGCCGCGTTCCATTTGGCGACAGCGTCGCCAGGATGATGTTGTCGGCAAAGCCCTCGAGCGCCGAAAGCTGCGTCGCGGTCGCCGGATCCCACACCCGCACCGTGCGATCTTCAGATGCGGTGATGAGGCGCAGTCCGGCCGCGGTGTGCTGGAACACCGCTGAGTTTACGACCTTGTGGTGCAGCGGCAGGGAGCGGCGCGCGTGCAGGGTCTCGGGATCGCGCAGGTAGGTCTCGCCTTCGGTGCCGGTGCTGACCAGGAGCGAGCCGTCGGGGGCAAACTCGGTCCAGACCAGATCGCCGCCGTGGCCGGGCACGGTGCGCAGCGGCGCCCCGGTGGCCACGTCCCAGCTGCGCAAGGTCCCATCGTCCCCGCCGGTCACAAGGCGCCGGCCGTCCGATGAGAAAGAAAGGGTGAACACCGGTCCGCGGTGCCCGGACAGCACGTTCAACAGCTGCCCGGTGTGGCCGTCCCACAACCGGACATCGGCATCGGTGCTGCTGGTCGCGATCCGCTCGCCGTCGGGAGAAAACGCGACGCAGTTTACGACATGGCGGTGGCCGGTCATCACCGCCAGCGGCTCGCCGCTGGGCCAGCTCCACAGCCGCGCGGTGTAGTCGTAGCCGGCGGTGGCGATGCGGGTGCCGTCGGGGGAAAACACGGCGCTGGCGATCGGCCGGGTGTGGCCCTGCAGGATCGCGACCGGCGTCCCGCTGCGCACATCCCAGATCCGCGCCGTCTTGTCGTAGCTGGCCGTCACCGCTTCGGCGCCGCTCGGGGCGAAGGCGGCGGTGAAGACGGAGTTGCTGTGGCCGCGCAGGACGGCGACGTTCTGCTCCGTGCGTACGTCCCACAGCCGCACCGTGCGATCGTGCCCGGCCGAGATCAGGTGCTGGCTGCTGGGCGAAAACCCGAGGCCGTCGATTACGCCGGAGTGGCCGACGAACCGCGCCCGCAGCGCGCCGGTGTGGCCGTCCCACAGCTTGACCACGCCGTCGGTTCCGGCGGTGGCGATGAAGTCGCCGCTCGGGGACATCGCCAAGGCATGCAGCGGCGAGCCGTGATCGAGGACGACCGACATCTCCGCGGCGCCGGGTGCGGGCGCGGCGGGGCTGCTCGCGGCGGTCGCGGCGGACCCCAGGTACCACAGGATGGCGGTCTGGTCCCAGCTGCCGCTCACCACGCGCTCGCCGTCGGGCGACACGGCCACGAGGTTGACGCGGTTGGTGTGGCGGCACAGCACTTTGAGCTGCCGCCCGCTCTGGCTGTCCCACAGGCGCACCGTCTTGTCGAAGCTGGCCGTCACGACGGCGCGGCCGCTGGGCAGAAACGCCGCGCCGATGACCCGGTCGGTGTGGCCGCTGAGCACCGCGAGCTGCTGGCCGGTCCGGCTGTCCCAAATCCGGGCGCTGCGATCCGAGGCGGCCGTGACCACCCGATCGCCAAGCGGCGAGAACGCCCCCATGTCGATGCGGTCGGTGTGGCCCTTGAGCACCCAGCGCAGGGCCCCGGTCTGGCTGTCCCACAGGCGCGCGGTGCCGTCGTTGCTCGTGGTAAGCGCCAGCCCGCCGTCGGGAGAGAAGCCGACGCTGGTGATCATGCCGGTGTGGCCGCCCAGGACCAGCAGCTGTTCGCCGGTGCGTGCGTTCCACAGCCGCGCTGTCTGATCGTGGCTGCCGGTGAGGATGCGCTGGCCGCTCGGATCGAAGACCGCGACTTCGACGCTGTCGTTGTGGCCGTGCAGCGGCCGCGAGCTCTTGGCCGAGCTGTAGGTCAGCATCAGGCCGTCCTTGGCCAAAGGCGGCGTCTTGCGCCCGGTGCGCAGACTCGGCGCGGCGGCGGAGATGGCCAGCGCGAGCGCGGTGCCGTCCTGGCCGGGCTGCTGCACGAGCAGCGCCGCGCGCGCCCCGCGCTCGGACTCCAGCTGGGAGTAGCGCTCGACGTTCTGCGATTTCTGCCGCTGCCACTGGGCGAAAAGGCCGCCGGCCATCACGACCAAGAGCAGCGCCAGCACCCACGGCAGACGGCGCGGCGCCGCGGCCGCCAGCTGCGTCGTCTGCGCCCGGCGATCCCGATAGGCGACGCCGCCGACCACCATCCGCACGACCTTGGGATCGATCTGCCCCGGACGCTCCGCCAGCCAGCGCTCGGCTTCCGCCAGCTTGGCGCCGTGCAGCGCCACCCCCGGCAGACTCCCCCCCGAAGGCGGCACGCTCATGGCCGACCCGACTGTCGGCAGCGACGGTCGTGAGCCGTCCCGCTGGATCAGGTTCAAGGTCTCGCGATGCCAGGCGACGAAGCGCCGCTCCTCCTCCGGCCATCGCGCCAGATCCTTCCACTCGCTGAGCAGGGCGGCGCTGGCCAGCACGATGACGCCGTCTTCGCGCTGCAACAGCCCGGCGTTCAGCAGGCGCAAGAGCGCATCCGCCGCCAGCCGCGCCGGCGCGTCCACCGCCAGCTGGCCCGAACCGCTCGGCGGCACAAGGTGCCCCGGCGCGAGCTGGTTCAAAAGCTCGTCCTCCCGCCGCGGCCGCGGCAAGAGCAGCGTGCCGCCGGTGAGCGGCTGCGGGTGCAGCAGCAGCAAAAGCAGCCGCCGCGCCATCGGCTGGAGGCGCAGCGGCAGCCCCTGCCACGCCGCCTCGGCGGTCAGCGAAAGGGCGCGCGACAAGACCGCGCCGCCCTGGTAGTCCGCCGCGGTAAGCATGGTCGCGCCGGGCCGCAGCTGCAGACTCTCCCACAGGCGCTCCAGGGTCGCGGCGAGCAGCGGGAGCACGGCCTCACCGGCCCCCGCCGCTTCGCTCCGCTCGTTGCCCAGCGCCGTAAGATCGCGGGCCAGCGCGTCGATGAGCGCCGCCTCGACCGCCACCCCGGCGTGGCGGGCCGGCTCCTGCACCATGGCCGTCCACTCCGCCAGCTCGAGCGTGCCCGGGATGAACAAAGTGGCTGCTTCCAGAAGCGGCGGCAGAAGCGGCGACAGCCCCGCCAGCGCCCCCATGCAGTCGCTGCGGGCGATCCACAGGAGCGTCGGCTCCGGCTCTTCGCCCGGCCGCGAAAGCGCCAGCAGCTGCTCGATCAGGTTGCGCTGCACCGCCGGCGCCAAAAGCAGCAGCTCCTCCGCGTGATCGAGCACGACCAGCACCCGGCGCGCCCCGCGCTGCCGCGCCCGTTCGCGCACCGCTAGCGCCAGATCTTCGGCTGGCTGAACCAGTCCCTGGTGCTGCAAGCCGGCCAGCGCGTCCAGGCTCGGGTGCTCGATGTCCACGATGAGGAGCGCGTCGCCGAGCTCGCTGCGCAGGGCCGGCAGGAGCCCCGCCTGGACGAGTGAGGTCTTGCCGCAGCCCGGCGGGCCGTACAGAGCCAGGAAGTGCCGCGCCTCCTGCAAGCGCTTGAGCACCCGATGGGTCAGCCGGCGGCGGCCGTAGAACCGCGCCGCATCGGCGGCCAAAAGCGGGGCAAGGCCCGGGTATGGCGAGGTAGGAGGCGCTTTCGACATCGAGTCTAGGATCTAGCGAAGCGGTCTTCGCGGGGGATGGCAACGGGAAAATGCAGGTAAACAAAAACTGCGGCCATCCCGGCGCTGCTGCAGCACCTCGTCGCGCAGCTTTACGGTAGTATGAGCTAGGCGCGGTCGCCGCGTCCGAGCACCGCAATGGCCGCCAAAAAGCCCACGCAGATCGGCAACTACCGCGTCATCCGTGAGATCGGCCGCGGCGGCATGGGCGCGGTCTATGAAGCCGAGCACCTGCGGGTCAAAAACCGCGTCGCGATCAAAGTCCTGCACCCCGAGTACTGCAAAGATCCGCAGATCGTCGCCCGCTTTCGTCTGGAGCCGATGGCTGCCAACCTCCCGCGCCACGCCGGCATCGCTCACGTCATCGAGAGCGAGGTCATGGAGGACGGCACCCCGTACATCGTCATGGAGTACCTGGACGGGCAGTCGCTGCGCAAGCGCATCAACAAGGCGCGCAGCGGCATGCCCGAGCTCTCGGCGGTGCGGTTCGGCAAGCAGGTCGCCGACGCGCTGGCCGCCGCGCACGCCAAAAAGATCGTCCACCGCGACATCAAACCCGAAAACATCATGATCGTCCGCGACGACGCTGTCGCCGGCGGCGAGCGGGCCAAGGTGCTCGACTTCGGCATCGCGGTGGTGGCGGAGGAGCACGTCATGTCCTCCTCGCAGAGCAGCACCCAGGTGCAGACCAGCCCCTTTGCCAGCCTGCTCGGCACCGCGACGTACATGGCGCCGGAGCAGTGCCACGGGGTCGGGCGCTCGCCGATCGACGACAAGGCGGACGTCTACGCCCTGGGGGTGGTGCTGTATGAGCTGCTCACCGGGCGGCCGCCGTTTCAGGCGCCGGAGCTCGTGAGCGTCATGCACATGCACGTCACCAAGGAGCCCGATCCGGTGCAGGCGCACCGGCCGGAGGTGCGGCCGGAGCTTGAGACGCTGGTGATGCGCATGCTCGCCAAGCCGCCGGACAAGCGGCCGCCGATGCGCGAGGTGTCGGCGGAGCTCACCGCCCTGGAGCGCCCGGACTCGCAGAGCCTGCCGGTGCTGCCACCGGCGGCGCTGCCGCTGCCGCTGACCTCGCGCCGCATCACCTTGCTCGGAGGCGCGGCCGGAGCCGCGGCGGCGCTGCTCCTGGGGTGGTTCTTTCTCGTCGGGCCGCAAGCCGCGAGCGTACGCTGGCGCGTGACCTCCATGCCGAGCGGCGCGCAAGTGCTGGGACCCGACGGAGCTTCGCTGGGGCAGACCCCGCTGACGCTGCGGCCGCGGCGCGACCTGGGCAAGCTGCAAGTGATCCTGCGGGCGCCGGGCTACGCGCCGGAGACGCTGCTTTTAGACTACAGCGAAGACTGCGACCGCAAGGTCGTGATGTCGCCGCTGCCGCCGGGAAGCGGGAACTCCCCGTGAGAGCCGCCGGCCGGCGGGGGTTCTATATCGGTGCGCTGGCCGCGCTCGGCGCCGCGCTGCCGGGGCCGGCCAGCGGGCAGAGCACGGCGCCGCCGGCCCAGCTTCTGCGCTCGCCGCTGGCCTCGGTGACCCAGGCCGGGTCAGGTGTCGCCGACGGCGCCGAGCCGTGGGCCGTGGTGCTCAATCCGGCCAGCCTTGGCGATCTCACGAGCTGGACCCTGGGCCTGCGCGACACCGAGACCGACTCCGACAACCACTTCTTCGGCCGCGGCTCCGGCATCTACTTTGCGCGGCCGCTGCCGCTCATCCGCCGGTTCAAGCTCGGCGCCGGCCTTGAGCTCCTGCGTTCGCCGCTCGGCGGGCCCGAGTTTGCCGGCAAGCTGACCCTGTCGCTTGCTTATAAGATTTTTGCGCCGCTGTCGCTCGGCCTAAGCTACGCCCACCTGTTCGCCAACCCCACCGCCCCGAGCTACGACGGGCTGAACACCGTCAGCCTCGGCGCCCGCCTGCGGCTCGGACGCTACCTGGCGGTCGGCGTCGTGCTCCACGACCTCTCGGCCCCGCAGCCGAGCGCCCCGCAGCTCCCGTCCGTGCAGCGCAGCTTCGAGGGCGAAGTGCTGCTGCGGCCGCTTGGCGACGAGCGCTGGGAGCTCGCCGGCGCCGCCCGCGGCAGCGAGCAGACGCAAGAGCTATGGACGCAGCTGCGGCTGTGGGTCCGCCCGACCCGCGGCTTGGCGCTGGGGGCGCAAGGCGCGGTGCTTTACACCCCGGGCGCCGCCAGCCTCGGCTACTGGTTCGGCGGCGGCGTGCAGTTGGATTTCGCCTCCGTCGGATTTTCCGCCTTCGGCTGGGGCGGCAACCGCCCGACCAGCACCGACCCGCGTGAGGCCGCCTGGCTCGGCGGCTCGGTCGCGCTGCGCATATCCGGAGAGCGCTACCCGGCGGTGTGGTCCGGTCCGCGGCGGCTCTACAAAATCGAGATCGGCCAAAAGACCGGGCTGGCCCAGCTGCAGCTGCTCGCCCTATTGCGGCAGCTGGAGCGCGACCCGCGGGCGCAGGGCGTGCTTGTCGTCATCAGCGGCGTGTCCGGCGGCTGGGGCGTGGCCGATGAGCTGCGCGCGGCGCTCGTGCGGCTGCGCGCCGCCGGCAAGCGGGTCATCGCCTATGCCGCCGACCTCAGCACGCGCGAGTACTACATCGCCTCGGCGGCCGAGCACATTTTTCTCGACCCGGTGGGCTCGGTGCGGCTGCAGGGCGTGGCGCAGGGCGGATTCTTCCTGAAAAACGCGCTCGATCGGGTGGGCATCCGGGCGGATCTGGTGCGCATCGGCGACTACAAGTCCTCGCCGGAGATGTGGACGCGCAGCGAGCCCTCGGCGCCGGCGGTGGCGCAGCGGCAGATGGTCGTCGATGACATCGGCAGCCGGCTGCGCAGCGCGGTCGCCGACGGGCGTAAGCTGCCGCTTGGGCGCATCGACCAGCTCGTCGAGCGCGGCCTTTTCATTCCCGAGTCCGCGCTGGCCGAGCACCTGATCGACAGCGTCGCTTCGGCGGAGCAGGTGGAGTCGCAGCTGGAGACGCTGCTCGGTGGTCAGGTGGCGCTTGGGCTTGTGCCCGCGCCGAGCCGGCCGCGGAGCTGGGCGTCGCCGGTGGTCGCGGTCATCCATGTCGATGGCGACATCGCCGAAGGCAAGTCGCGCACGGTGCCGCTGCTAGAGCTCAAGACGGTGGGCGGGGAGACCCTGACCCAAGCGCTGAGCGAGGCGGAGCGCGACAGCCAGGTCAAGGCGGTGGTGATCCGAGTCGATAGCCCGGGCGGCTCGGCCCTGTGGGCGGATCTGCTGTCGCGGCAGGTCAGCCAGCTGGCGCGGTTCAAGCCCGTGGTGTGCTCGTTCGGCGACCTGGCGGCCTCGGGCGGCTACTATCTGGCGGCGGGCTGCGGCGAGATCTTCACCAACCCCTCGACGATCACCGGCTCGATCGGCATCTACGGCGGCAAGGTCGATGTGAGCGGCCTTTTGGAGCTGCTCTCGGCGCGGCGGGTGAGCGTTCAAAATGGCGCCCACGCCGACATGGACGGCCCGTTCCGGCCCTACAGCGATGCGGAGCGGGCGCTCATTGGTGAGCGGCTGCAGAAGGGCTACGACCGCTTCGTCGCCACCGTCGCCAGCGGTCGCCATCTGAGCTTCGGCGAGGTCGATGCGGTGGCGCGCGGCCGGATCTGGACCGGGGCGCAGGCCGTAAGCCGCAAGCTGTGCGATAAATCCGGGGGCCTGGCCGATGCGATCGCCGCGGCGCGCGCCCGCGCCGGGCTGCCGGGCAAGGCCGGCTACGGGGACGATGAGCTGCGCTTTTTGCCGCGGCCGCAGCCCGGGCTGCTCGGCAAGCTGCTCGGCATCGCCCCGGATCTACTGAGCGGCAGCGCTCAAGCGGGCGCCGATGCGGCTGAGTTCCTACCGGGGCTGAGCAAGCTGCTCGGCAGCGTGTCGGGACTCATCTCGCCGCTCGGCGCCGCGCTGCTCCTCACGCGCGATCCGGTGCTGATGCGTCTGGACAGCGACCTGGGTGAGCTCGGGCGGTAGCGGTGCCGGAAGCGACAAGCCGCGGCGCCGGTCTGCCGGAGTTGTGCCGTCGCGGTCGGTCAGGGGCGCGCCGGCGGCTCGGTCGCGCTGGAGAAGATCTCGATCAGGCGCCGGCGCGTCACGGCGAGCTCGCTGCGGTCGCTGCGCTCCTGGCGCAAAAATGCTTCGATCTGTGGCAGCAGCTGCAGGGCGGCGTCGGTCGCCGGGTCGCTGCCGCGCTGGTAGGCGCCCAGGAGCACCAGATCGCGCTGCCGCTCACACAAGGCCAGGACTTCACGCAGCTGCGCCGCCGCCGCGCGCTGCGCCGGATCGACCAAGTCATCCATCACCCGCGACAGCGATCGCAGCACATCGATCGCCGGGAAGTGGCCGCGCTCCGCCAAGGGACGCGACAGCTCGATGTGGCCGTCCAGAGTGGCGCGGACCTCCTCGGCGATGATGTCGTCCATGTCGTCGCCGCTGGAGGTCGTAAGGACGGCGTAGACCGCGGTGATCGAGCCAAACTCCGACTGTCCGGTGCGCTCAAGGAGCCGCGGCAACAGCGCGAACACCGAGGGCGGATACCCTTGGCGGGCCGGCAGCTCGCCAGCCGCCAGGCCGACCTCGCGCTGGGCGCGGGCGACGCGGGTGAGCGAGTCTAAGAGCAAGAGCACCCGCTTGCCGCGGTCGCGAAAGTGCTCGGCGATGGCGGTGGCCGACAGGGCCGCTTTGAGGCGCAACAGCGGCGGCTGATCCGAGGTCGCGCAGACCACGACGGTGCGCTGCTGCGCGGCGGCATCGAGCTGGGTCTCGACGAAGTCGCGCACCTCGCGCCCGCGTTCGCCGATGAGGCCGATGACCGTCACGTCGGCGCTGGTATGGCGGGCGATCTGGCCCAGCAGCGTCGATTTACCCAAGCCCGGCCCGGCGAACAGCCCGAGCCGCTGCCCCTGGCCGACCGTCAAGCAGCCATCGATGGCGCGCAGGCCGAGCGCCAGGGGCTCGGTGATGCGGCGGCGGCGCAGCGGCTCCGGCGACTCGCGCTCGACCGCCCACGGCAGAAGCTCGGCGCCGAGCTCGGGCAGCGCCGGACCGTCGTCGATAGGCTGGCCGTAGGCGTCGATGACGCGCCCGAGCAGGGCGGTGCCGACGCAGATGGAGAACTGCTCCCCGGTCGGCCGCACCACCGAGTTTGGCCCCACCCCCGCCACCGCGCCAAGCGGCAAGAGCACGACCTCCTCGCCGCGAAAGCCGACGACCTCGGCGAGCAGCGGGCCGTCGCGATCATCGCGCCCGCCGCGCGCCCGGGAGACCGCCCCGCCGAGGCGCGGACCCGGCGCCGCCAAAGCGAGGTTGGCGCCGGGATCGTACAGGCGCTCGATCTCCACGAGCTCACCGACGCGGGCGCCCGGTGCGGTGGCGCGCAGCACAAGGCCGGTCAGCTCGGTGACGCGGCCGGCGATGCGCTGCGGCACGGTGCGCCCCAGGGTGCGCAGCGCGTCTTGGAGCCGCAGCGGATCCGCTGCTTCGGCTTCGACCTCGGTGGTGCGGCGCGGCACCGCGGGCTCGCGCAGGGAGCGGGGCAGCGACGGGCGTTCGCCGCCGCGCTCCGGCGGGCGGTCAGAGGCTGCACCGGCGGCGCGGTCGAAGGGATCGGGACGGCCGGAGGTGGTCATGGGCGAAGGCTCACGCAAGGCTGCTGCGCAGGGCGCGCTCGATGGCTTCAAGCTGCAGCGGCAGCCGGGCGTCCACGGTGCCAAGCTCGGTCTCGACGATGCAGCCGCCGCGGGTGACCGAGGGATCGGCGCGCAGGTGGATCACCTCGGCGTGGGCGCAGCGCTGAAGGAGCCGCGGCCGGCCGCGCTCCAGGGCCTTGAGATCGTCGGGGTGAATGCGCAGGAGCACGTCGTGCGGCGCCCCGGCTTGGCTCAGCGCCGCGGCGGCGATATCGACCACCGCGTCGGGACTTTGTTGCAGCTCGCGCTCCAAGATCCGCTCGGCGATGCGCACGGCGAGCAGCCGCAGGTCGTGCTCGCCGCTTTTTTGCAGCCGGGCGGAGGCCGTCCGCGCTGAGGCCAGCAGCTCGGTGACCGCGGCGAGCCCGCGCTCCCGCCCTTCGGCGACCGCCTGGTTGCGCAGCCGCTCCGCCTCGTGCCGAGCCGACTCGATGATGCGCTCCGCTTCAGCTTTGGCATCGAAGGGATGGGGGTCGATGGCGACCGGCTTGCCGCCGTCGCGACCGCCTTTTAGTACGCGCGCCATGGGCCTAAAGTATACGTGAGGATGCCGGCTGCGCGGGACCGGCTTCAGACCTCATCCGGCTCGGCGGCTGTGCGGTGCAGGAAATCCATCACCTGCGCCCGCGTCGGGCAGCCGCGCCGTCCGAGATCGCGGCACTTCAGGGCCGCGGCGGCGCTGGCAAAGCGCAGCGCTCCCGTGGTGAGCTCAGCGGCGAACGTGGCATCGGCGGCCGCCTGGCGACTAGGGGCCTGGCTATCCACTTGATCAATCAAGTACATAAGGAGGGCGGCGTGAAAGGTGTCGCCGCACGCCGTGGTATCGACCATCGCCAGGGGGCGGCGGGCGGCAAAGCGCTGCACCGCTCCGTCGACCACTACCACTGCCCCGGCCTCACCGTGGGTGACCACGACCAGGCCGGCGGTCTTTTGCGCCAGGGCGAGGGCGGCGCGGTCGGCGTCCGCCTCACCGGTGAGCTCCGGCGGAAAGCGGGCTGGGACGACGCACAGATCAGCCAGGGCGCACAGCGCCGCCGTGGCATCGCGATCGTGAGGGCAGACGTAATCGAGGTCGATCGACACGAGCGCCCCCGCCGCCTTGGCCCGCTGCGCCGCCCGCAGCGAGACCTGCGGGTAGGTGCCGTCAAGGTGCACGGCGCGGGTGGTGAAAAAGTCCGCCGCCGCCGGCTCATCGGGACGCGGGTGGAGCTGGGGATGGCGCCACTCGAGCACCCGGCGATCGCCGCGTTCGTCGACCAAGATCATCGCCAGCCGCGTCTGCACGCCGGCGCACACTGCCACCCAGCGCAGCTCGACGCCTTCGCTGGCGAGCTCGGCGAGCTGCTCGCGTCCGACCGCGTCGTCGCCGACGGCGCCGCACAGGCCGGCGCGCAGCCCCAGGCGCCGCGCTGCGACCATGGCGGTGGCGATCTGACCGCCGCCCAGGGTGGTCAAGGCCTGCGCCGAAAGCTTATCCGGAAGCGGCGCGCGCAGCAGCATCGACGGCGGCAATTGCAGCACCAGATCGTGGGAGATCTCGCCGACGCCCAGCACGTCGAGCGCGCGCCCGCGGCTTTTTTGCAGGGTGGCGGCTATGTCAAAAACAGGGGTGCGCACGATCGCCATCGCCGGCACTTTATCGCGAACCAGCGGCCGCCGGTATGGTCAGTCTCGGCGCTGCGGCGCCGATGGGGATAAAGCCGGAGAGCGGGGCTGGTTGACGCTGGCATCGTCTTGCGCGTATAGGTCAAAAGATGGCGGAGACAACATCCGAGACCCGCTTGCTCGATCGGGCGGAGCAGGCGCACCGCGGCGGGCGGTTTGCGCAGGAGCGGAAGCTTCTGACCGAGCTGCGCTCCCACGCCACCCTGACGACCGCGGAGCAGCAGCGAGCGGCGGAGCTGTGGGCTCGCCTCAGCCCGGATCCGCTGGTCGCCGGGCTCATCGCGGTGTGCGTGATTCTGATTGTCTCCGTCGCCGCCGGATACTGGCATTAGGACGGAGCCGGTAAGGCGCGCGCGCAAGAGCGGTCAGGGATGCGGCGGAGCGGCCCGGCGGCGTAGGATTAGGCCGCCTTGGCCGACTGCGAACAGGGTGTTGCCAGCGGCCGCGATGCCGCGCAGGTCGGCGCGGGTCGGCGGCAGCTCGCTGAGCCAGCTGCCGCCGGTGCTGCGATAGCCGATGAGACCGCTGCTGCCGGCCAGCCACAGCTCACCGGCAAGGACCGTTACGCCGCCGAGCATGCTCTTGTCGCTTGCCGTGAGCGCAGTGGTGCGCGTCCAGGTGGGCGTAGGTTTTTTGCCGTCGCGGAAGAGCAGCGCGCCGCGCGTTCCGGTGGCGTAGAAATCGGCGCCGGCGCCATCGCCGAGGCTCGTCACCGCCACAAGCTGTACGTCGCTGCCGATCTCCGCGCCTTCGCGTACCCAGCGCCCGCCGCTGCGGCGGAGCACGGTGCCGCTGCTGCCGACGGCGATGGCGATGCTGCCGTTGCCGGCGATCGCATAAAGGGGCTCCGGGATGCGGGTGTCGAGCGTCTCGGGCACCCAGGTGTCCGTGCTGGGCGTGCCGTGCAGGACGGCTGCCACCTGCTCGCCGAGGTTGTTCACGGCGCTGCCGACGAGCACGAGCTCGCGGAGCGGACCGAGCGCCAAGACGCCGTGCCAGCTGACTTGCTTGTCGGGATAGGAGTAACGGACCGGCTGCCACGTCCCAAGGGCCCGGCGCTGGAGCACGGCGCCGCCGGAGCCGACGGCGTAGGCCTCCTCGCCTTGGGCCCACACGGCATACAGCGGCTGCATGAGCGGCGCGCGGCCGTCGACGGCCCAGGCGCCGGAGGCGGCGCGGCGCAGGATCAGCCCGTCTTCACTCGTGGCGTAGAGCGAGCCGTCGCCGGCGTCGGCGATGGCGGTGATGTCGCTCTGGGTCAGGGTCGAAACCGGCAGGGCGCTCTGCCAGATGTCGCTGCTCTGCGGTCCGCGATGCCAGATCTGACCGGCGGCGCCGACGATGAAGGCGCCGGAGTCGTCGCCGCTGCCGGCGGCGATCCGGCCCACCGCGGCATCGCCGGTGGATTCCCAGCCGGTGCCGCCGCGGTGCAGGGTCAGGCCGGTCTCGGTGATGGCATAGAGGCTGCCTTGGCTGGCGAAGACGGCGCGCAGCGACAGCGGCGGCGGGTTTATGTCCTTCAGGTCGAGGTGCCAGCGCGCCCCGTCGCGGCGGGCGACGAGGCCGCCGTCCCCGACGGCGAAACCGCTGCCGTCGGCCTGGATGAGCAGCGCCCGCCACGGCAGGGGAGTCAGGCCGTCGGACTCGCGCTGCCAGCTGTTGCTTTTGCGATCGAGCCGCAAGATCCGGCCGCCGCTCCCGGCCAGCAGCAACAGGTCGCCATACGCCGCGCCGGCATAGGTCGCATCGACGGCGGTCTGACCCGGCATGCCGCTGCGCGACCACGCGGCGCCGTCATACTTCCACAGCGCATCTCCCTGACCCGCCGCGTACACAGCTCCTGCCGCATCGGAAAATACGGTGTACAGAGCCTCTGTCCCAAGGCGGGCGCGCGACCAGCTGCCGCCCTGGCGCCGCAGCACGGTGCCGTCATCGCCCACCACCCACACGCTCTCGCCGACCGTCGCCACCGCGTTGAGGTTGGCGCGGGTCAGCCCTTCGGCCTCCAGCGCCACCGCGGGCGTGCCATCGCTCAACCGGATCACGGTACCGAGCTCACCGACGGCGTAGGCGAGGCGGCCGGCCGACCAGACGGCGCGCAGCGCGTTGCCGGTGGGCTGCGGGTGCTCAGCGACCCACGGGCTGGGCCCCGCCGGAGGGTCGGCGTCCGCGGGCGCGGCGTCCACCGCTCCAAGGTCGGGCCCAAGGTCCGAATTGGTCGCCGTCGCGCCCGCGCCACCGCCGCAGGCAAAAAGACCCATGCCAAGAAACGCGAGCGCGGCCGCTCTTCCCTGCGCCATAGTCCGCGCATCGTATGCGGGCGTCCCGTCTTGCGCCAGCCCGATAGTCCTAAAGCTCACTTCGCCACTGTTTGCTTTGTTCTGGCAGAGCCGCGATGTATCGTGAAGAACTACCTCGAATCACCGTCGCAAACGCCGCTTTGCCGCCGCTTTGCCGCTTGTTTATCGCAGCGCAGGGACGCCGGCAGGGGACGAAACCGAGAGGGATGGCCAGTGCAGAACCCACTTACCCGCAAAAAGACGCTCGCATCACTCCTAGGTCAGGCCGGCGATAGTGATCACAGCTTGAAGCGGACCCTGGGAGCGCGGCACCTGGTCGCCCTGGGGATCGGCGCGATCATCGGCGCCGGCCTGTTCGTGCGCACCGCCGCGGCCTCGGCGGAAGCGGCCGGTCCGGCGGTGACGCTGTCGTTCGTGGTGGCGGCGATCGGCTGCCTGTTCGCCGGCCTGTGTTACGCCGAGTTCGCGGCGATGATCCCGATCGCCGGCAGCGCCTATACCTACGCCTACGCCACGATGGGCGAGCTCGTGGCGTGGACGATCGGCTGGGCGCTGGTTTTGGAGTATGCGCTGGGGGCGGCGACCGTCGCGATAGCCTGGAGCGAGTATTTGAACAACCTGCTCGGCGGGGCGATACCGTATGCGTTCTGTCACTCGCCGCTGGAGGTCTCGGCGGCGGGGGTGCACGGGATCTTCAACGCGCCGGCGCTGCTCATCTTGTTCCTGCTGACCGCGCTGCTCATAAAGGGCACGCAGGAGTCGGCGACCGTGAACTCGATCATCGTGTTCATCAAGGTCAGCATCGTCCTAATTTTTATCGCCATCGGCTGGCGGTTCGTGAACCCGGAAAACCACACGCCGTACTTCATCCCCGAGGGCATCGCCGGCCACGAAGGCATCTTCCGCCACGGCTGGGGCGGGATCCTGGGCGGCGCCGGCATCGTGTTTTTCGCCTTCATCGGCTTCGACGCGGTATCGACCGCGGCCCAGGAGGCGAAAAATCCCGAGCGCGACATGCCGGTCGGCATCCTCGGCTCGCTGGCGGTGTGTACGGTGCTCTACGTCCTTTTCGCCCACGTCCTTACCGGCGTCGCCAGCTGGCAGGAGTTCGCGGTGGCCGGCAAGGAAGCCTCGGTCGCCTACGCGATCCAGAAGTACATGACCGGCTACGGCTGGCTGGCGACCCTTGTGACGGTGGCGATCCTCGCCGGCTTCTCATCGGTGATCCTGGTCATGCTGCTGGGCCAGAGCCGCGTGTTCTTCTCGATGGCCAACGACGGCCTCCTGCCCAAGATCTTCGCCGACCTGCACCCGCGCTACCGCACCCCGTACAAGTCGAACTGGCTGCTCCTGGCGTTCGTCGGCGCCTTCGCGGCGTTCATCCCGGGCAGCATGGCCGGCGACCTGACCTCGATCGGCACGCTGTTCGCGTTCGTCCTTGTAAGCGGCGGCATCTGGGTCATGCGGCGCAGTAACCCGGAGGCCAACCGGCCGTTCCGGGCGCCGCTCGTGCCGCTTGTGCCGATCCTCGGCATCCTGATCTGCTCCGGCATGATCATCGCGCTCGATCATGTCACCCAGATCACCGCCTTCTGCTGGATGCTCATCGGCTTTGGGGTCTACTTCGGCTATAGCCGCTTCCACAGTAAGCTCAATGCCTAGGTCGAAAAGCTGCAATTGCGCCGTCGCTACCTAAGCCAAGGGCCGTCGCCTCTTGACTAACTAAGCCGTTCTCTTACGCTGCTGTCTTATGACACTTGGCCTAGTCTGCGACGCTTGTGACACACTAAGCCCCCTATCTGCCACAGTGTGTCCGGTGTGCAACGCGCCACTTGGGGTCAAGGCCGTGCTGCCGGCGGCAGCGGCGCAGCCCCCCGGCAGCCCGCGCAGCTGCCCCAACTGCAGCAGCGAGGTGCCGGCGCAGTACCGCTTCTGCGGCATGTGCGGCACCCGCGTCGAAGGCGGCGAGGTGCGCCCGGCCTGGCCGTCCCCCGCCGTGCCCACCGCCAGCCGCGCCCGCCTGGTGCTGGTCAAAGGCGAGGGCCAAGACGGGGTGGCGTTCCCGCTCAGCGAGAGTGGCGAGCACGTCGCCGGACGGCTCGAGGGCGGCATCATGTTCCCCGAAGATCCGCTCTTGTCGCCGCGCCATGCGACGTTCTTTTTCCGCGACGGCAAGCTTTACGTCCGCGACGACGCCTCACGCAACGGCGTGTTCATCCGGCTGCGCGCCACCAAGGTGGTGACCACCGGCTCGCTGTTTCTGGTCGGCGAGCAGCTCCTGCGCATCGAAGACTGCACCCAGGAGAGCGTGCCGGTTCCCGACGCCGAGGGGAGCTATTTCTACGCCTCGCCGCACCGGCCCTCGCGCATGGCGCTGGTGCAGCTCCTGGTCGGAGGCGAGCAGGGGCTGGTCTATCGGGCGCGCGGCGACAGCCTGACCATCGGGCGCGAAAACAACGATGTAAACTTCGCGGAGGACCCATTCATCTCGGGGCACCACGCCCAGATCCTTGCGCTGGAGGACGGCCGGTTCCAGATCACCGACCTTGGCAGCAAGAACGGAACCTACGAGAAGGTGCCGACGCTCATGCAGCTGTTTTCCGGAGATCAGGTGTTCCTGGGCCAGCAGCTTTTGCGCGTCGAGATTGCATAGCACGAAAGAGCGGCCCGGCCAGCACCGGGCGGAGAACACAGCGTGGTGATCTGCAGAAACTGTGGCAAAGACAACCAGCCCGGCTATCGCTTCTGTCAGGAGTGCGGCACGCCGATGTTTGACGGTGGCGCGAGCTCGGTGGGCACGACCGCGCCGCCGCTTGGGGCCGCGGTGCAGGCGGCGCTCGGGCGTACGGGCAGTGTGGTGCGGGCCCGGCTGGTGCTGGTGCGTCCGGATGGCAGCGACGGCGGCTCGCACCCCTTGTACGAGGGGGTGAACCTGCTCGGGCGGGGCTCCGGGCCGCTGTTTGACGCCGACAGCTACCTGTCGCCGGTGCACGTGCGCATCGAGATCCCGAGCAGCCGCGGCGAGGGGCTGTTCACCGTCCGCGATGCCGGCAGCCTCAACGGCGTGTTTCTCAAGATCAGCGAAGAGGAGCCGCTGCAGAACGGCACGGTGTTCCGCGTCGGCCAAGAGCTCCTGCGCCTGGATCCCGTGCGCCCGCCGCGCCTGTGCGAGGACGGCACCGAGCTCATGGGCGCGCCAAACCCCGGCTACTGGGGCCGCCTGTGCCTCATCATCAGCCGCGGTCCCGACGGCAAGATTCAAGAGGGCAGCTGCTTCCCGCTGTACGGCGACGCCGTGGTGCTCGGGCGCGAGCGCGGCGACATCTTGTTCTCCGAAGACGGCTACGTCTCCGGCACCCACGCCCGGCTGAGCTACCGCGGCGGCCGGGTCTATCTGCAGGATCTGGCAAGCTCGAACGGCACCTACCTCAAGCTCGCGGGGGAGCGGGTGGTCGCCGCCGGCACGTTCCTGCTGCTTGGCCAGCAGCTGTTCCGCATCTCGCTCACGTAGGATTTTATCCGTCGCTGATCTGCAGCGTTGCGCCATGAAAAAACGTTGGCGCAGGTGCCTGGATGCGCAGGCGAATCGGCGGAGTTTGCCGGCAGCAAAACTCGGCATCCGTTGACCTCGGTCAGCGAGGGCTGCTAAGGTTTTTGTAGGTTCCCTCTTCGATCTTGAGTAGAAGGTCTGTCGTGAACTATCGCCGTCGTTTGCCGGGCTGTTCTCCGCGAAGCTTCCAGCTGTCCAGGCAGTCACGCCGGGCTCAGGGGGTCATGCTCTGCCTGCTAGCGGTGGCGGCCGTTTCCACCGCCCGCGCCGAGCGCCCGCTGGACCCTGTGCGCGTAACGGGCGATCCGGTGGCGCCGCTGCCCAAAGATCCCGCGGGCACCTTGCTCAAGGGGACCGGTCTGTGCGGGGCGTTCCGGCTTCCGGACAACAGCACGGCCAACCAGGGGAACGTCGTGCGGACGCTGTTTCCGCAGCGTCAGGCCGACTTCCCCGCTGGAGCAGATGCTTTCGCCCAAAATCTGAACGACTTCATGGACGGCAAGGCCGGCGTGGTCGCCGACCCGGCCGACCCGACGACCAAGTATGAGACGCTGCAGACGACTTTCGATCTCGCATCAAAGACGATTTCCGTCAGTGTCAATAGCAGCGGCGACTATATCCAAACGCCAGCGTGTGAAAGCTACAACCCCATAGACCACTTTGGATGCAAGTTCCCGGGGTCAGGGGATTACCTGAGCCAGCCCATGCTGCGGCCGTTCATCAGCCGCTACCGCGGCTTCTTGGTCGTTCCGGTGGAGATGCAGAACATTCCGTTCCACATCGGCTTCGTCACGCAGGACGAGGTGGCGATGCGCGTCTTCCAGAAAGTCAAAGAAGGGGACACTACCGCCATCGGCTATAACCTCATCAGCCGTTCGCCGCTTGGCCCCAACGGTCTGTATCGGGTGACCAATACGATTACGTTCACCAAGGCGGGTCTCTATCCGGTCGAGATCCTCCACGGGGTGTATCAGAATCCCGCGGCACTGGAGATGGGGTTCTCCGGCGATCCGAACTTCGCCGACATCGATGGAGCCAAGGGCGACACCAAAGCGCTCAACGACGCTAACGATCATCAACCCTTTACGCTTATGGACAAGGTGCAGTTCTTCCAGACCTCGTCCGGCTCGCTGCCCTTTGAGGGGCTGCCGGCGATGTGCCAGCAGTGCCCGCGCGAATACGCCAACCAGAAGAACCAAAAGGGCATCTGCCCGACCGGCTTGTTTTGCAATGAGGCGGCGGTTTGCTCCCCGTGCGTCGGGGATCAGTTCTGCGGCAAGAGCTGCAATCCCTGCGAGGATCCCACGCCGTACTGCGTCCCCGATGCGGCGTCCGGCGGCACGGACTCCATCTGCGTCCAGTGTCGCGAAGACCCCGACTGCAAGGTTCCCGGCCAGAAGTGCATCACCGGCCGCTGCGTCAGCCCCTGCCAGTGCTGCCCCAATGCCCAGTACTGCGTGCCCACCGATCCGAAGCAGCCCACCGCCCGCAACTGCTCGGAGTGCCGGACCGACAGCGACTGCGGCGATCGCAAGTGCGACCTGCTCAACGGCCACTGCGTCGACAAGGTGCCGGATTGCAACAGCGATGACCGCTGCGGCGCCAACTGCAGCGACTGCTCGGCGATCTCCAACGGCGTGCGCCCGCGCTGCATGGACGGCAAGGTCTGCGTGCAGTGCCGCTTCGATGTCGACTGCGCCTCCCAGCCCGGGACCTACTGCCGCAGCGGCGACTGCGTGCCGTGCACCCACGACCGCCACTGCGGCCCGAGCTGCCTCGGCTGCGGCATCGGCCTGAGCGCCTCCCCCGACGGCACGACCATCGTCGCGACGACCAGCGACAAGGCGTTCTGCATCGCCCCCAACGGCCAGGCGCAGGGGGCAACCTGCGTCCGCTGCCTGACCAACGACCACTGCGGTCCCGGCGGCGAGTGCAACCCCGTCACCCACGAGTGCAACAACCCCTGCACCGTCACCTGCGAGGCCGGCAAGGTGTGCAACGGCTCGGTCTGCCAGCAGTGCATCACCTCGGCGCAGTGCCCGTGCGGGCAGTGCATCGGCGGCGTGTGCACCGCCAACTGCGGCGACAGCACCGACTGCGGCAGCAACCAGTGCTGCACCCAGGAGTCCTCGACCTGCACCAACGGCCGCTGCAAGCCCGGGCTGACCGCGCACGGCGGCGGGCTGTGCTGCAGCACGGCCGGCGGCTCCGTGGGCGCGGCGAGCGATCCGGCGGAGGGGATGCCGCGCAGCCAGCCGCTGTGGGCTTTGCTCGCCGCGCTGGCCTTCCTCGCCATCGGCCAGCAGCGAAGCTTGCGCGACGGCGCGCGCCGAATCCTCGGCCTGCCGCTGGCTGCGCGCGCCGCAAGCGGGCAAAGTAGTAGCAGTCAGGATAGGAAGTAAGAACATGCTGAAGCGGCCGAGCGGTGTTCTGTTCACGCTGGCGAGCCTTGTCCTTTTAGCCGCTCCTTCCGTGGCCAAGGCCCAGCAGACCCGCTTTGACATCCAGAGCTTTCGCCCGACGCCGGGTCCGCGCGACCTGATCATCGTGCCGCAGTCGCAGCCGCTGTCCCATCTATCGGGCTCGGTGGGCGCCTACTTCAGCTTTTCGCTCGATCCGCTGGTGCTGCTCAACGCCGATGGCCAGCGGGCGCTCGATGTCGTCAAGAATCGACTCGAGCTCGACCTCATGGGGGCCATTGGCCTGGGCGGCTGGTTCGAGCTTGGGGCCGTGCTGCCGGTCATCGTCTTTCAGGACTCCGACAACCTGGAGGCGACGGGCACCGAAGGGAAGATCGCGCCGACGGTGCTCGGCGATCTGTCGCTCATCGGCAAGGTGCCGTTCATCCGCCGGCTGTCGTACGCCAAGGGCTTTGGCCTGTCGCTGCTCACGCGCGTGAACTTCCCTACCGGCTCGCAGGATGCGTTCGCTAGCGACGGGGCGGTGACGTTCAACCCGACCCTGGTCGGCGACTACCGCTTCGGCTTCGGCGGGCTCATCGCGCTTCAGGCCGGCGTCTATCTGCGGCCGTTCCTGCAGCCCGAGTTTTTCGGCGTGCTCGTCGGTCCGGCGTTCACCGGAGCCGCGGGCATCGAGATGCCGCTCGTGCGGCGCTACGGCCTGACGGCGCTCGGCGGGGTCTACTTCAACGTGCCGCTCACCCAGCTGCCGTCCAGCATCCTGCAGGTGCCGGGCGAGGCCATGCTCGGCCTGCGCTGGTATAGCTCCCTCGGCGTGACGTTCACCACCGGCTTCAACTTCGGCATGGACTGCGGCTTCAGCGTGCCGGCGTTCCGCTTCTTCCTCGCCGCGGTCTGGGTGCCCGCCAAGACCCGCGAGTACGAGGCGATCCAGAGCTTCAAAAAGCCGCCCGAAGATCCCGACGGCGACGGCCTGATCGGCGAAGCCGACCACTGCCCGAACGAGAAGGGCCCGGTCGAGACCCACGGCTGCCCGGTCCGCGACTACGACAAAGACGGCATCCCCGATCAATTCGACGAATGTCCGGATTTGCCGGGCACCCGCGCCTACAACGGCTGCCCGCGCGTTTACCACGCCAAGAAGGAAAACAAGGTCAAGGTGCTGGATCCGGTGCAGTTCGCCTGGGACCAGGACATCATCCTTCCGGAGTCGTTCGACCTTTTGAGCGAAGTCGCGATGATCATCCGCGACCACAAAGAGTGGGTTGAGCTCCTCATCGAAGGCCACTGCGATAGCGACGGCAGCGACGCCTATAACCTCGACCTCTCGCAGCGGCGGGCAAACTCCGTGCTGCGGTTCCTCCTGGCGCACGGCGTGGACTCCTCGCGCCTGCAGGCGCAAGGCTTTGGGCGAAGTAGGCCCATTGCGCCAAACACCACCGTAGAGGGGCGGGCGTTGAATCGGCGCGTAGAATTTACTATCCTCAAGGTGGCCCCAAGTGCCACGCCTCCGCCTGCACCAGCTGCAGGGGCGGCGAGCCAAGCCGGGCCGCCTGGAGGGACGAAGTAGATGATCGAGCGCCGAGCGCTGCGAACCACACAACGCGCGCCGGCAGCCTGCAGAGACCTTGAACTCACGCGAACTTACGGCGCTGCACTGCCGCCGCCGCTCGCCCCTTGCTCTTCCCAAGGACAAGGCGCAGAGAGTCGGCGCGGCGACGACCTTGCGGTCAGCAAGAAGGGTCGGGCCGGCAGCGCGCTAAGTGAGCGATGGAGGGCGAGCCCCCGCTCGCAGGCTGCCTCAAGCCCTGCTTCTGCCATGCTTCCGTCCCGGCGCGGCCGGCCGGCGGCGCTCGGTCTGGCGCTCTTGGCGCTGACCGGGGGCTGCTACCAAGGAGAGTGGCGGGCCGGCGCCGAGGTTCCCATTGCCACCACCGCGCGGCTCCTGCCGACGCGCAAGATCGAGACGTGGGAGCTTCTGCCGACGCAGACGCCCTACATCCTTCAGGTCAAGGGCACCTCGACCCCGCGCTGCCGCACCGCCCTATACGGCCGGGCGCGGCGCATCGACACCGGCAAGTTCGAGCGCATCGGCGGCGGATTCTGGACCGCGATCGGCATCACCCTGGGCGCGGTCGGCGGCGCGGCGGCGGGATTCGGCGGCGCGGGGTATGTGTCGGATCTGCAGCCGACGATCGGCCGTCCGGTCATGTACGGCGTCGGCGGCGCGCTGATCGCCGGCGGCTTGGCGGCGTGCTTTACGGCGCTCGCCCGGCCGGCCAAGCTGCGCTATGCCTTTTGCGGCATCTTCACCGGGCTTGGCGCCTCGGTGATCGGCGGGGCGCTGGTCTCGGGCCTGGCGACGCCGGGCACGGCGACCACCGCCAACCCGGCGGGGACGCCGATCCTCGATGTCTCGCTGCTGCAGACCATGATGATCGGCGGCGGCGGGGCGATCGTCGGCTCGATCGCCACCGGCATCGTCGGCCGGCTGTGGAGCGGCTACGAAGACCGGGTGCGCGCCGTCGATGTCAATAACGCCGCCCTATGGGACGCGCAACAGTCGGAGAGCACCTGCGGCCAGGTCAGCGCGCTATACGGCCGCACGGTGGGCCTGGACGTCGTCGCGGAGAACGCGCAGACGGGCCTTGGCACGGAGGCCAACCCGATAAAGATCCGCGTCGCGCTCGGCAGCCAGAGCACCCAGCCCGTGGATCTGCGGGGGCTGCGTCAGGCGCTGCCAAGCTGCGGCGCGCTGCGGGTTCAGCTCAACCCGGAGGCCGTCTACCAGGAGTTTACCGAGGACTACACGCCGCCGGTGACCCCGGATCAGGTAAACATCGCCGGGCAGCCGATCTTCGGCCAGGTCGTGCCGCGCGAAGGGCTGGTTCTGCCGCCGCCGGAGACGCGGCAGCGGGTGGTGCCAAAGACGCCGTATGTGATCGGGATCAGCCCGGAGATCCTGGTCAACATCGACCGGCAGTGCCGCGGTGAAGCGCCGCTGCCGCCGGCGAAAAAGAATGTGCCGGCCCTCCAGCGGCCCGCTCCGCGCACCCCGGCCCCCCGGCCGCTGCCCCCGGAGCAGGACCCCGGTGCGCCGCCCGCCGTCGAGACCGCGCCGCCGCCGGAGGCCCCGCCGCCGCCGCCGCCGCCCGAAGCGCTGCCGCCCGAAGACATATTCTTCGCCACGCCCGGACTGCAGCTGCCGCGCGCGACCGCGGGCCAGAGCGAGGAAGGCGAGTGCTCGCTAAACTCCCAGCGCGCGCGCTTTACCGAGTGCGAGGGCCAGTGCGCAAGAGCGCTTTCGCTTGTCCCGTGCTCGCAGGAGTACCGCAAGTGTTATCTGGAGTCGCGCGGCTCGACGCAGGTCCAGCGCGACCGCGACCAGTGCAACCTGAACTGGGAGCAGTGCCTGTTCCGGGTCGGCGTCTCGCCGGGTTCTTGGCGGCGCTGCGTGGAAGGCTGCTCCCAGGCCAACGAGCCTCCGGTCTGCCAGAAAAAGCCCGAGCGCTCCGGACCTTAAGCCCCTGCATCGCAGAGCCCGCGTCGCGACGTCCGGCCTTGGTCGCCGCCGCGGCGCGTCCTTCGTCCTGCCGGCAACCTCGTTCCGAGCCGCCACAGGCAAAAGGGCGCAGCGTCCCGGCTTCGGGCCGCGAACGAATCAGCTAGCTGCCGCCCTGCGAGGCATCAGCGGCGTTTGAGGGGGCCGACCGTCCAGCCGGAGTGAGCAGAAGCGGGTGCCAAGGCCGGTGGCCCGGCCGAGCGAGGGGCGGGAAGGGAGGGCGGCGCCGACACCGCGGGCGGCGGAGGGCGGCGCTCAACCGACGCGGACGGCGCGGGCTGCGGCGTGCCGAGCGAGTAGAAATCGCGCTTGGTCACCCCGCACACCGGGCAGCGCCAGCTGTCGGGAATCTTGTCGAAAGGGGTGCCCGCGGGAATGCCGCCATCGGGATCCCCGACCCGGGGATCGTAGATGTACGAACACTTGCGGCACTTCCAGCGCGTCACCGCGCGATGCTAACAGTTTTTTCCCTGCCGAGCCTCGCCAATGTGACGTACAAATTCGCCGCATGCACTCGTCTGGAAGCGGCGCCGCGCCGGCGCTTGAGACAGCTTTATCGGAGAGCGGGCCGGCGGCCGAAGCCGTGGCGGCGCGCCTTGGGCTGCGTTCGCTGGTCGCGCTGCACCAGGCCGGCCACCCGCGCATCCGCTGCGTCAACTGCCAGGGCGCGCTGGCGGCGCTAGCGATCGCCCACCTCTGCGAGTCGCTGCCGCTCACCGCGCGGCCGCTCGTGGCGGTGGTGGCGGACGAAGCGCAGGCGCGCGCCCTGCGCAAGGACCTGCAGTTTTTCCTCGGCCGCGGAGCCGCGGCGGAGGGCGATCCGCTGGCCGGGGAGACGGTGCTCGGGCTGCCGGATCTGGACATCAGCCCGTGGGCCGATGCCTCACCGGAGCGGGCGACGGTCCTAAAGCGCATGGGGGCACTGTTCCGGCTGTCGCAGCGCGACCTGCTCAGCGGCCAGGTGGTGGTCGCCTCGGTGCGGGCGCTGGCCCGCCGCGTCGTGCCGAAAAAAGCGCTGGCCGAGCTTATCGACATCATCGAAGCGGAAGAGGAGCTCGATCGCGATCAGACGATCAAGCGCCTGGCCCGCAGCGGCTACTCGCGCGCCCCGGTGTGCGAGGACCCCGGCACCTATGCCGTGCGCGGCGGCGTGCTGGATGTCTTCGTGCCGCTTTACCGCTTCCCGGTCCGCATCGAGTTTTTCGGCGACCTTGTCGAGTCGCTGCGCTTCTACGATCCGGCGACGCAGCGCACCCTGCGCAAGACCTCTGAGATCTACCTCCACCCGGTGCGCGAGACGATCCTGACCCCCGGCCACCGCCTGCGCGAGAGGCTGCTGGAGGCCGGCGATCTGGCGGTTCATCCCTCGGCACGGACGCGGCAGCTGCTGGAACAGATCGAGTCGGGCGAGGACTTTTTCGGCATCGAGTCGCTGACCCCGGCGTTCCACCCAAATATGGCGTCGCTGGCGGAGTACCTGCCGCCGGCCTCGACGTTTTTTCTCATCGAGCCGCACCGGCTGCTCGATGAGCTGCGCGACACCCTGATCGATGCCGAGGCGCAGTACCAGCGGCGGCTCGGCGAGCACCGGCTGGCGTTTCCGCCCGGCGATTTCTTCCTCTCCGTCGCCGAGCTGCAGAGCATGTTCAGCGGCGAGGCCGGCGCGGCGCAGCGGCCACGCTGCATCGTCAGCGACCCGCTGGTCGTGGCCGGCGAGCCGACACTCATCGACAGCGGCGCCGCCGATCCCGAGATTCGCTTCGCGGTCGCCGATCACCGGCCGCTGGCGGCGCAGATGCAGCGGGCGCGGGCGGAGAAGGCGGATCACCTGCTGATGCCGCTCGTGCGGGTGCTGCGCGACAACCAGAGCGAAGGGGTTCGCTCCGTCGTGGTCTCAAGCACCCTGCAGCACGCCGAGCGGATGGAGGGGCTGCTCAAAGGCTACGGCTTAAAGCCGGTGCTGCACCGGCCGGGCGTCGCCAGCCTGGCGGCGGAGCAGGCCCAGGGCGAGGGGCTGCACCGCTTCGATCTGCTGGAGCAGAGCGCGCAGCAGCTCGGGCGCTTGGAGCTGCGCATCGGGCCGCTGCTCCGCGGCTTCGATCTGCCGCTCGACCGCGTCGCCCTGTTCAGCGAGGCCGAGATCTTCGGCGAAAAAGCGGTGCGCAAAGCGTCGCGGGCGCCGAAGAAGCCGTCGCTCGGCGATCTGAAGAACCTGGAGGTCGGCGCCTTCATCGTCCACCAGCTGCACGGCGTCGGGCGCTACCGCGGTCTGACCAAGCTGCCGATCCGCACCGGCGGCGTTTCGGTCGACTTCATGCACATCGAGTACGACAGCGGCACGCTGTACCTGCCGGTGTGGCGCCTGGGCGAGGTGCAGCGCTACGTCGGCGCCGAGGGCATCACGCCGCGCCTGGACCGCCTGGGCGGCGAGACCTGGCAGAAGACCCGCGCCAAGGTCTCGCGCGAGGTCAAAAAGGTCGCGGAGGAGCTGCTCCAGCTGTACGCCCAGCGCCAGGCCCTGGACGGCTACGCCTTCCACCTGGATCAGGACGGCGACCAGCTGTTTCAGGAGTTCGAGGCGACGTTCCCGTTCGAAGAGACCCCGGATCAGGAGCGGGCGATCTCCGACGTGCTCGGCGATATGGAGACCGAGCGGCCGATGGACCGCCTGGTCTGCGGCGACGTCGGCTACGGCAAGACCGAGGTCGCGATGCGCGCCGCGATCAAGGCGGTGCTCGGACGCAAGCAGGTGGCGGTGCTCGCGCCGACCACGGTCCTGGTCGAGCAGCACTATGCGACCTTCTCCGAGCGCTGCAAGGACCTGCCGGTGAACATCACCTCGCTGTCGCGCTTCCGTTCGCGCGCCGAGCAGACGCAGGTCCTAAAGAAGCTCGCCGACGGCGGCGTCGACATCGTCATCGGCACCCATCGCCTCCTGTCGAGCGATGTGCGGTTCAAGGATCTGGGACTCATCATCATCGATGAAGAGCAGCGCTTCGGCGTCGCGCACAAGGAGCGCTTAAAGAAGCTGCGCACCCAGGTCGATACGCTCACCCTGACCGCGACGCCGATCCCGCGCACCCTGCACATGGCGATGAGCGGCCTGCGCGAGATCTCGATCATCACCACCGCCCCCGCCGATCGCCTGGCGATCCGCACCATCGTCGCCCGCGACAACGACGATCTCATTCGCGAGGGCATAAAGCGCGAGCTCAACCGCGGCGGCCAGGTGTTCTTCGTCCACAACCGCGTCGAGAGCATCGGCAAGTGGGCGCGCCGCCTGCATGAGCTCATCCCCGAGCTGCGCGTGCTCATCGGCCACGGCCAGATGGCGCCGGAGGAGCTGGAGAAGGTCATGCTCGACTTCGTCGAAGGACGGGCCGACGTGCTCCTGTGCACGACGATCATCGAGTCGGGCCTGGACATCCCGCGCGCCAACACGATGTTCGTCGACAGAGCCGACACCTTCGGCCTCAGCCAGCTGTACCAGATCCGCGGGCGCATCGGCCGGTCGACGCAGCGGGCGTTCTGTTACCTGCTTGTGCCGCCGCAGGAGTCGATGACTTCGGATGCCAAGCAGCGCCTGGCGGTGCTGCAGCGGTTCAGCGAGCTGGGTGCGGGCTTTAACATCGCCAGCCACGACCTGGAGATCCGCGGCGCCGGCGATCTTTTGGGACACAAGCAGTCGGGGACGATCGCCGCGGTCGGGTTCGAGCTTTACACCAAGATGCTGGAGGAGGCGGTGGCGGAGCTGCGCGGGCAGCCGATCACCCCGCCGGCCGATCCCGAGCTCACCTGCGACGTGCCGGCGTACATCCCCGACGATTACGTGCCGGACACCGGCCAGCGGCTCGACTTTTACCGCCGCCTCTCGCTGGCGCAAGACGAAGAAGAGATCGCCGAGGTGTTGTCCGAGATCCGCGATCGCTACGGCGAGCTGCCGAGCGAGGTCGGGGTGCTCGCCGACCTCATGGTGGTCAAGGCGCTGGCACGGCGCCTCGGGGCGAGCGCGATCGAGCTCTCCGAGTCGCGGCTGGCGCTGGCGCTGCGCGATGAGACGCCGCTGACCCCGGCGCAGGTGGCAAAGCTCGTGAGCGTGCCCAAGTCGCCGTGGCGGATTACTCCGGATCAGCGTCTCATGCGCGCCTTCATCGGCACCAAAGAGCGCGAAGATCGGCTGCGGCTCGCCAAGTCGCTGCTCGGCGATCTGCTGAGCAAAGCGGCGGGGGCAAAAGCGTAGGAGTCCGGTTTCTGAGTCGCGTGCGCCGAGGCGCGTGTTTTATCGGGTGAGGGGAAGGGCGGGTGCCCTCCGCTGCATCAAGCAGGGAGGGCGCGGACGGGGTTGCTACTTGCCGGGCGGCTGCAGGAGCACGAACACCGCGCTGTCGCCGCGCTGGACGAGCAGGACGTGACCGCCGGGGCGATCGGCGCTGAGCAGGCGGCTGGCCTCCTCCGCGTTTTTGACCGGGCGGCGGTCGATCTCCAAGATCACGTCGCCGCGGTTCAGGTTGGCCTCCGCTGCGGGGCTGCCGCCCTTGATGCCGGTAATCACCGCGCCGGCCTGCGCCTTGAGGCCCAGGCGCTCGGCCATGCCCGGGGTGAGCGTCTGCATGCTCAGACCAAGCTTGGCTTTGGCGCTGGACTGCTCATCGCCGCCGCCGCCGGCTCCGGTGCCGGGGGCGTCGTCGCTCGGCAGCTCGCCGGCCTTGGCGTTGAGGCTGACGATCTTGCCATCCCGCCACAGCTCCAGCGTCACCGCATCGCCCACCCGGCGCTGCAGCACCTGGCGCTGCACATCGCGCGAGTTATTGATCTGCTTGCCGTCGACCTTGACGATGATGTCGCCGCGCCGCACGCCCGCCTTTTCCGCCGGCCCGCCGGAGGTCAGGCCCTGGACGAGCGCCCCCTTCTCCGGTCCGCCGAGCGCGCGCGCCATCTCCTGCTGCATCTCCTGCATGCTGATGCCGAGGTAAGGTCGCCGCACCTTGCCGGTGCTGATGAGATCCTTGACGATCGGCTTGGCGAGATCCGAGGGCACCGCGAACCCGATGCCGATGTTGCCGCCCGGTCCGAGGATGGCGGTGTTGATGCCGATGACCTCGCCGCTCAGGTTGACCAGCGGTCCGCCGGAGTTGCCGGGGTTGATCGACGCATCGGTCTGCAGGAAGTCCTGGTAGTTGCCCTTGCTGTTGGCGATGCCGGAGCGGCCCTTGGCGCTGATGACGCCGACGGTCACCGTGTGATCCAGGCCGAACGGGTTGCCGATGGCGATGACCCACTCGCCGACCATGAGCTTCTCCGAGTCGCCGAGCTTGGCCGCCTTGACCGGATAGCTCTTGGTGTCGACGCTGATCACCGCCAGATCGGAGCGCGAGTCGGTGCCGACGATCTTGGCCGCGAGCTCCTTGCCGTCGAGGAACTGGACCTTGATATCGTCCGCTTCGCCGACCACATGGTTGTTGGTGAGGATGAGGCCCTTCTCATCGATCACGACCCCGGAGCCGGCGCCGCGCTGCACCGGGCCGCTCTGCTCCTCGCCGCCGCCTTCGTCCTCATCGTCCGGTCCGCCGAACGGGAAGCCGAACGGGTTGCCGAACGGCAGCTCGCGCCCGAAGGGGTTGCCGCGGCGCAGGTTGCGCACCTTCTGTTTCTTGGCGACCCGAATCGAGACGACGCTCGGGGAGACCTGCTCCGCCACCTGGGCGAAGGTGTGGGAGATCGTGCGCGTCTCTTCCAGCTGCGCCTTGCTCGGCGGTGGCAGCGCCGGCGCTACCGCCGCGGCGCTGGCTCCGGCGGCCGGGGCCGCGGCCGAGGCGTGCTGATCCCAGCTGACCTTGACGCGAGTGCAAGCCAAAGTGATGAGCGCACCGGTGCTAAACAGCGCCACGCTGCGCCACAAGCGGGTCTCGCGAAACTGGCTGACCATTTCCAAATCCTCCTAACGCTTTTAGCGCTCTAGTCGGGCTCTTTATTTCCAAGCTCTGGGCGATACCCAGGCACCAGCCTGTCGGCGACGACGCGCCCTGCAGATTCAAGGCGATCGTCCGCTTGGCCGATCAACGCCCGCGCCTATGCCATGCAAGCTAGTTACTAGCGCGATAACATTCAAGGCGGCTGCCGCATTCCCAAAGGGTCCCACCGCACTTTATGACTCCGGTTTCTTTTTCATTTGCCGCTCTTACGGCCCGCTGATGCCGGGACCCGGCGTTTCGCCTCAGATCATATAAAGGGCAGGCTTTTCCAAAAGTACGACGCGGCGCACAATGGGTGCACCGGAAGCGTCCGGGGTGGCAGCGGAGTGGTCGGCCGATTCTCGGTTTCGGCCCCCATGGAGGAGCGACTTATGACGCACGCAAGACCGATGGCGCAGGGTGAAGGAGGAGGACGATGAAGGGCGGCGGGTCCAAGATGATGCGGACGGGGCTCTTGGCGGTCCTGGGAGTCTTCGGGACGGTGTTTGCGGGGCTTCTGATCGTTGGCTTCGCCGTCGATCTCGGCGGCACGGTGCACGACCAGGTCGCCGCCCAGCTGCCCAAGGTCGAGCAGAAGATCGGCCGCAAGGTGCGCGTCGGCCGCACCAAGCTCAAGCTCCTGCCCAAGCTGACGCTGCAGGTAAACGACATCGCGATCGAGGCGGCGCCCGGTCAGACCGGGATCGCGGCGCAGCCGCTGCTGCAGATCACCGCGATCCGCGCCCGCATCGCCGTGTGGCCGGCGCTCCTGACGCTGGGCCGCCACCTGGAAGTGGAGGATGCGCAGATCGACGACCTGCGCGTCCAGGTGATCCGCGGCGCCGACGGCCACCTCTCTTATGAGGACATCCTCGACAAGCTCGATGATCAGCCGGAAGAGAGCAAGCCCATGACCCAGGCGCAGATCGACCAGCTGGCCGGCATCACGATCGCGCGGGCGGCGCTGCGCGGCGGGGCGGTGAGCTTCTACGATCTCTCGACGCCTTACGGGGCGGCGACGCCGCTCAAGGTCGATCAGATCGACTTTACGATGGAGAACGCGCGGCTGTTCAAGAGCTTTCCGCTCACCTTGGACATGGCCATCCTCAATAGCAGCCAGAACTTCCACTTTGGTCTCACCGTCGGCCCGATGCCGCCGGACTTGAAGGTGACGGCGCCGATTTCGATCGTGCGTCACGTCGAGCTGAAGCTGCGGCCGCTGCAGCTGGAGCCGCTCCTGCGTTTTTTGCCGCCGTCCCCCGGCCTCGGCGTCGCCAAGACCCTGGTCGAGGCCGACCTCACACTCGACAACCCCGAGGGCAGCGGCGGTCTGCAGCTCACCACGGCGGTCAAGGCGCGCGGCGTGGTCTTGGAAGACAACGCCGCGCCGGCGCGGCTGGCGACGCAGCGGCGCGGTCAGCCGACCGATATCGGCATCGCCAGCCAGCTCAGCGCCAACCTGATCGCCGGCGACGTCAAGCTGGAGAAGCTCGAGCTGTCGGTCGGCGACATGGCAGTCAAGGGCAACGCCGACCTGCGCAGCCTGTGGTCAAGCCCCGCGGTCAACGCCCTGGCTCTTCAGTCGCAGGGGCTCCTGCTGGAGCGCCTGATCGCTCTTTTGCCGGCGACGGCGCTGCCGCCGGATGCGACGCTGCGCGGGCCGCTCACCATCCGCGGCGCCGGCTCGGGCACGCCGACGCAGGCCAAGGTCGAGGTGGCGCTCGACGCGACCGCCGCCACCTTCCTCATGCCGAGCTTCAGCAAGCCGGCGGGTACGCCGCTGAGCCTGGAGCTGCGCGGCCAGGTCAAAGACAAGGGAATGAACATCGAGCGCATGGGCCTGACCGTGGGTCCGCTGGCGCTCCTTCTGTCGGGTCAGGTGCGGTCCGGCAGCGATTTCGATCTCAAGGCCGACACCGGGCTTGTCGATCTGGACCGGCTGCTGCGCCTTTTGCCGACGGTTGAGAAGGCGATGAGCACGGTGAAGAAAAAGAAGCACGCGCGCATCGATGGCGATCTGCGGGTGGTCGGCACCGTCAAGCGCCACGGCGAAGAGCTGGACGCCAGCGCCAAGATCCAGATGCGCGACGCGCAGCTTGCCGCCGGCGATGTCGAGCTGCGCGGCAGCGCCGATCTGGGGGCCGATGTCCGCTCGACCCCGGCGACCGCCAGCGTCAACGCCAACCTGGATCTGACCAGCGCGGCGCTGCGGGTGCCGGGCAGCGTCGATAAGGGCAGCGGCGTGCCGATGCGCATCCGCCTGCAGGCCGACCGCACGGCCAAGGTCGTGCACGTAAAGCTCGCCCAGCTGGAGCTGCCCGGTGGCACGCTGCAGGTCATAGGCTCCGCCGATCTGTCGGGGAACCGGCTGGATATGAAGGTGCCGCTGTGCGATCTGGATCTGTCGCGGCTGTCTTCCGTGGTGCCGGCGCTCAGCCGCAGCAGCCTCGGCGGGCTCATGGACAGCCGCATCCACTTTGCCGTCAGCGCTGACGGCAACCCGAACAAACTATCGACGGTGCGCGCGCGCATCGATCAGTTCTCGCTGCAGGTCGCCGGCGGCACCGTCCGCGGTACCTCCGAGGTCATTGGCCTTGATGAGCCGCGCAAGATCACCTTCAACTTCAACGCCGACTACCTCGACCTCGACAAGATCCTGCCGCCGCCGAGCGAGTCCGAGTCGGCGCGCGAAGAGACCCACGCCGCAAGCAGCTCCTCCACGGTGCCCAAGTTCGTCAAGCGGCTGGAGATGGACGGCAAGATCGCGGTGGCGACCGGCAAGCTGCGCGGGGCCGCGGTCAAAGACTTCGATCTCGAGCTGACGATGTCGCAAGGCCGCCTGCTGGTGAAGGTCCTGCGCGCCGGGGCCTTCGGCGGAAATGTCCTGGCGACCGGCACGAGCGTCGATTTCAACGGGGCGCGGCCGCACTTTAATCTGCGCGCCAAGCTCGACAAGATCGATCTGGCGCAGGTGCTGGCGCTGCGCAGCCCGGACATGGGCCGCAAGATGACCGGACGCGGCACCCTGGAGCTCAACACCGACGGCCAGGGGCTCACCTGGGCGGATATCGCGCCGCACCTTACCGGCTCTTTGGGAATGGCCCTGACCGATGGCCGGCTGCTCACCGCATCGCTTGGCAACTCCGTGGTGGCGCCGATGCTCGCCCAGGTCGGCGGACAGCTCGCCGGGGCGGCGCAGGGGCGGGAGATGGGGCTAAAAGATCTGGCGGCGCAGTTCCGCATCGACAACGGTCAGCTCCACACCACTTCGCCGGTGCGCTTCAGCACCGACGAAGGCAGCATGAGCCTCAACGGCGCCATCGGTCTGGACAAGAGCCTGGCGATGGTCGGCGATCTCGCGCTGTCGCCAAAGACGATCTCGGCGGCGACGGGCGGCAAGCTGGTTCCGGATCGCGATATTCCGGTGAGCCTGCGCATCGGCGGGTCGATGACCAAGCCGGAGATCACCCTGGCCGATCCGGCAAAGACCATCGCCGCGCTGACCGAGGCGCTGTTGCGCGGCCGCGGCGCGGATCTGCTAAAGAACCTGGGCGGCGGCAAGTCGCCGCTCGGTGGCGCGCTGGGCGGGGCGCTGGGCGGGCAAGGCAAAGCGCCGCTTGGGGGAGCGCTGGGCGGGGCGCTGGGCGGGCAGGGCAAGTCGCCGCTCGGTGGCGCGCTCGGCGGAGTCCTGGGCGGCGGACAGCCGGCGCCGGGCGCTCAGCCGGCGCAGCCGGGGCAGCCGCCGGCGCAGCCGCAGCAAGATCCGCAGCGCCGCCTCCAAGACGAAGCCCGCAAGCGCCTCCAAGGCGGCGGACTCGGTGGTCTGTTCGGCAAGTGAGCTCGACCCGCCGACGCTCGGTCGGCGCTGCTTCCACGCCTTCGTTTCAACGACAAAGCCCGCTCTTTTGAACACAGTCCCGGCGGCCTGACGGTGATCGGGAACTACCCCGGCAACCGGTCAGGTTCGCTGCGCCTAGCGCGATAAGCGTCGCAAGCGAAGGCGTGCTTCTCGTCGCCAGCGCCTCGTCTTTAGGCGGTCGGCGACGTAAGTCGATCGGGGTGAAAAATTCACACCGCGCCGCTTGCGTGGTACTCGTTGAACTTTCCATGCCTACGTCGCGGCGTCACTCTACAGGTCCGTATGCGCTGCGGTTTCTGAGCCGTATCACCGGCGGCCGCCGCCGCAAGCCGGCGGGCCGGCAGCACCGCACCGCACGCTCTGGGGGGCAGGGCGCGCGCCGCGGCCTGTCCTATGGTCGCTGGAGCGGGCAGCGCGAGCGCGGCTCCTGGCTGTGGCAGCGTCTGCAAGGGCCGCTGCGGCTGGCGGTGGCGCTGGCCGTGCTGGGGCTGCTCAACGTGTATGTGCTGTACTGGAAGCGCGGGACCTCGGTGCCGGCGCTGTGGGATCTGGCCAACGCGGGGCGGCGGGCGAGTCTGGGGGCGCGGCTGCAAGGTCCGGTGGGGACGCCGCCGGTGCCGATCACCAAGTCCAAGAAGCTGCATACGCCGCCGCTGCCCGACTACCCGCGCGTTATGGACATCGCCCTGCAGGAAGGCGCTTCGATGCACGCGGTGCTGCTCCGCGCGGGGCAGAGCGGCCGCACCCTGAGCGAGCTCGATGCCGCGCTGCAGTCGCTGCTCGATCCCGGCGGGGTCGGCATCGGGCAGACCCTCACGCTCTACTATGACGCTGAGGAGCGGCTGAGCACCGTCGATTATCGGCTCAACGCGGGGCTTTCGTACCACCTGGAGCGGGTGCAGACCGGCGGCGCCGAGCGCTTCGTCAGCGTGCGCCAGGCCGAGCCGCTGACCATCCAAGAAGTGGCGGTGCAGGCGACGCTGGAGCGGCCGGCGGATTTCCCCGCGGCGATCCTGCGGGCGGGCGAGACCCCGGCCCTGGCGGCGCGGCTGGCGGAGCTTTTTGCCTGCGAGCTGAACCTGTATGCCGACGCGCGGGCCGGGGATCGCTTGCGCATCGTGGTGGAGAAGCACACGCTGGGCTCGCGGTTTTACCGCTACGGGCGGCTGCTCGCGGCGGAGTACATCCCGGCGCCCGGCGGACCGCGCACAAGCCGCCTGCGGGCATTTCTGTCGCCGAGCAGCACCGCCAGCAACGCCGGAGCCGGGCTTGGGACCGCGGCCCTTTATTACACGGAAAATGGGGAGAGCCTGGCCCGCTCGCTGTGCCGCGCGCCGCTGCAGTGGAGCCGCGTCGCCAGCGCCGCTGCGACAGCCGGGTCCGCGGGCCCGCGTCCAGCCGCTGCACCTGCGGCGCGACCGGTGCCGCACGGCCAGATCGGGCAGCATCCGCAAGCGGCGCCGCTTGTCCCGATCGATCTGACGCTGTTTCGACCGCAGCTGCACGCCGAGCGCAACCGGCTCGGGCTCGACTATCCCGCTCCGGCGGGGACGCCGGTGCTGGCCGCGGCGGCCGGCAAGATCGTATTTCACGGCGGGCGCGGACCGCAGGGCAACACCGTCGTCATCGCCCACGCCGGCGCCATGGAGACGAGCTACCAGCACCTGGGCCGCTTCGTCCGCGGTCTGGGCGACGGGCAGACCGTCCGCCTGCGTCAGGTCATCGGCTATGTCGGCCAGTCGGGGCAGGCGAGCCGTCCCCACCTGCACCTCGGGGTGCGGGTGAATAATAAGCTGGTCGACCCGAGCCGCTTCAAGCCGCCGCGCGAAGCGCCGCTGCCGGAAAACCAGCGCACCGCCTTCGCCCAGCGAGTCGCCGAGTCCAGCGAGATGATGGCCCACATCGGCGAAGCCGCCGGCTGGGTCGCCCAGACCACGGGCGAGCTCCCGGAGCCCTAGCTAAACCACGCCTCGCAAAAGACCGGCAGTTTCGGGCTGCGCCGCGGGTCCTGTCACCTGCGGCACCCCGCTGCTGGCGCAGCAGGGTCCCCGCCTCCGGTGCCACCCGCTCTATTGGCAAGAACTTCGAGGTTCAACTGAGGCGCAGTTTAGTTCCCATCTAGAAAACTTCCTGCGGGCCCTGCTCGCCGCGTCGTCGGTTCGCACGGGGTGCGCGGCGGGTGCAGAAAAAAGCAATCATTACGCAACTTTACGCGCCGGCATCCGAACACCGCTCCTGCCACTTCCCACGTTGGCGATAGGAGCATCCCATGTCTTTTTTTTCGCTTTTCACCCGATCCGGTCTTTTGCTGCGGTGCCGAGCCGCCGGCTGGACGATGGGGGTGCTGCTCGGCGCGTTTTTGCCCCAGACCGCCGTGGCAAAGGTGGATGAAGGGCTGGGGGCGGTGCAGCGGGCGGCGCTCGCCCATGCGGGGCTGCGGCCCCAGACCACGACGCAGCTCCTGGTCCGGCAGCATCTGGCGGCGCTGTTGCCGCAGGTGCGGGTCACGTTGGGCCGCGGGTGGCAGCTTACCGCGACGGGCCGGGCGCTCGATGGCTTGACCGCGCCGGAGGTGGACAACGACCACACGAGCTACGCTGTGAGCGCCAGCTGGGATCTCGCCCGCCTGCTCGTACCGCATGAGGCGATGCAGCTCCAGCGTGATGAGCCGCGTCGGGCGCAGCTGCGGCTGGCGTTGCTGGCGCGCGTCACCCAGCTGGTCGCGGCGCGCTGCCGCCTCCTCCAGCGCGAACAGGTAGGGGCCGAGCAATATGAGCAGGCGGCCGAGCTGGAGGCGGCGCTGGATTTGCTCACCGGTGGCCAGGCGTTGCCGGCGGTGAGTCCGGGCTCGCCCTGTCCGGCGGCACCGCGCTTTGACCCGGAGCTTACCCGCGGCGCGGCGGGCGGCCGCCGCGTCAGCTCGGTGCGGCTGCGCGCGCTCAAGGGGTTGGAGGATGGCGGAGGCGGCGCCGCCGCCAGCGATGGCGACGAGTTCGGCGCCGCCGGCGATCCCGGACCGGAGGCTGCGGACGTTCCTTTATATGACAGGCGATGAAGCCGCGTCGGGCGCTTACAGGGTGTAGTCGCGACCGGCTCTATGATGATATGACCCATTGTCGATGGGCGATGCGGTCAAGCTGTATGTCCAGGCATGCAGATACCGGTGAACCGCTTCCCAAAGGAGGGCGAGCATGATCCCTTTGGTCTCCGCTGAGCAGATGCGAGCGCTGGATACCGAGACGATCACTCAGATCGGCGTCCCCGGCGCCGTGCTGATGGAGAGCGCCGGCCGCGGCGTCGTCGAAGTGCTGTGGCAGCTTCACCATCAGGGGTCGGTGGATCTCTACGGTGGCCAGGTCATCGTCATCGCCGGACCGGGAAATAACGGCGGCGATGGGTTTGTCATCGCCCGCTACCTGCACAACCGCGGCGCCGCCGTGCGGCTGCTCTTATGTGCGGAGCAAGAGCGGGTAAAGGGCGATGCGCTCCTGCATTTACAGGCCGCCCAGGCCTGCGGGGTGATGCCCACGGTGTATAGCGGCGATTCCGGAGCGGCCCAGGTTGCGGCCCTGCTGCAGCGGCTGGCGCAGCGGGACGTGATCATCGATGCTCTGCTCGGAACCGGCCTGACCAAGGCGGTGAGCGGACCGCTGCGCCACGTCATCGAGGCGGTCAACCACAGCACCGCGGTCAAGATCGCGGTAGACCTGCCTTCGGGCTTGGACGCCGATCTCGGGGTGCCGGCGGGGACGGTGGGGGAGCCGGTGATCGTAAATGCCGATCACACGATAACGCTCGGCCTGTGCAAGCTGGGTCTGGTGTCGGCGCCGGGGTTCACCTATGCCGGGCGCGTGCGCTTGGTCGACATCGGTATTCCGGAGTCGCTGTGCGCCCGCCACGGGGTGGCGGCGCGGCTTTTGGACGAGCGATGCATCGTGCGATTGGGGCAGCCGCGCTCGCCGCTGGGACACAAGGGCAGCCACGGTCACCTGCTGATCGTCGCCGGCTCGCGCGGTAAGACCGGCGCGGCGGCGCTGTGCACGCGGGCGGCGCTGCAGACCGGGGTCGGCCTGTGCACGGTGGCGGCGCCGGTTGAGATCGCGGATCGGGTGCTCAGCGAGCGGACCGCCTGCGCCATGACCCACCCGTATGAGCTCGGCGACAGCGGCGCGGCGCTGGCGCAGCAGCTGCTTGCGGCGAGCGTCGGCAAGCACGCGCTGGCGGTAGGTCCGGGGCTGCCGGTCGCGGAAACCATGAAACAGGCGCTGCTGGAGCTTGTCCAGAGCGGCACCACCCCGCTGCTTTTGGACGCCGATGCGCTGAATCAGCTGTGCGGCGAAGAAAATGCCTTGCGGGCCGCGGCCAAGGCGGGGCGGCAGATTATCCTCACGCCCCATCCGGGCGAGGCGGCGCGGCTGCTCGGTGAGAGCGTCGCGGCGGTGCAGGCCGACCGCATCCACAGCGCGCGGGAGCTATGCCGGCGTACCGGCGCCGTAGTCGTGCTCAAAGGGGCTCGCACGTTGGTCGCCGCGCCCGATGAGGTCGTCCGCGAGGCCTCGCCGAGCGCGCAGGAGGGCGCGGTCGCCCAGCACTCCCCGCCGCCGAGTCGCCAGGGTCCGCTGTCGGTGTGTCCCAAGGGGAACGCTGGGATGGGCAGCGGCGGCATGGGCGATGTGCTCACCGGGATCGCGGGGGCGCTGCTCGCCGCGGGGTGGCCGGCTTATGATGCCGCGTGCGCCGCGGTGTACTGGCATGCGCTGACCGGGGATGTGCTGGCCGGGGAGCGCGCCGCTGGGAGCATTTTGTCGGCTAGCGATCTGATCGATGCGCTCGACCGCTCGCGCGCGCTCGCCCTGGCCGCGGTCGGCAGCCCGTGCGGCTGGCCCATCGTCTGCTTGTGAGCGAGGTCGCATGCTCTGCGTAGACGCTTATACACTGACACCTGGCTGACGCAGGTTTTGTAGCTTAGCCGCGCAGGGAGTGAAGCACCCGCTTTCCGCTGCCATGAGATTTCAATAGGTTCGCCTCGGAGATTGGACGGTCCTTGGACCACCCGATCTGGCACCGAAAATGCTCAGGCTGTGGTCTTGATGGATTTCTCATCTCCCTTGTATGGTCCGGTGGCGCCTGCCCACGCGCTGGCGCGAGTCCCTGCGCTTACCCCTGTGGCCAGCGGCACGCGGTCGGTTGCAGTGGTCCTCAACCGCAACGCTCGCGGCGTCACCTCGCGACAGATCAGCCGGCTGCGCCGCCTGCATCGACCCGAGGATGTGTTCGTCTCCGAGAGCGCCGAGCACAGCAAGCACATCGCTGCGACCCTCATCCAGCGCGGCTACGAAACGGCGCTGTTCGGCGGCGGCGATGGGACCTTCGTCTGTTGCTTGAACGACGTGATGGCGGCGGCCGCGCGGGTGGGTCGTCGCCCGCCGCGGGTCGGGCTGCTGCGGCTCGGCACCGGCAACGCGCTCGGCTACTACCTGGGAATCTCCCCGCCATCGCTGCGCGGGATGCGCACCGAGCTCCAGCGGGCGCAGGATGGCTACGCTGCGACGCATGAGCTGCCGCTGTTGCGGGTGGACGGCAAGCTGACGCCGTTTGCCGGAACGGGTCTGGACTCGCAGATCCTCGAAGACTACTCGCGGACCACCCGGACCCTGGATGCGATGAAGCTCGGGTCGCTCATCGGCTCGCCGCTGCGCTATGTGCTGGCGGTGGCCCTGTGCTCGGTGCCGCGGTTCATGATGCGCAAGCTGCCGCAGGTCGAGGTCGTCAACATCGGCGGCCCGGCCTATGCCATCGGCCCCGACGGGCAGCCCGATCCGACGCCGCTGCCGCGCGGCACGGTGCTATATCGCGGACCGTGCACCATCGCCGGCGGCGCGACGATTCCCTGCTACGGCTTTAACGTCCGCATCTTTCCCTATGCGGATCTGCGGCGCGACAAGTTCCATGTCCGCTGCAGCGATGCCTCGGCGTTTGAGACGCTGTCGCATCTGCCGGGGGTTCTCACGGGTTCTTATCGCAGCGCCTCGCTGCGCGACTTCCTGGTCGATGCGGTCGAGATCCACATGCAGCAGCCGGTGCCGATGCAGATCGGCGGCGACCTCCTGCGCGAGCGCCGCGACTTCATGCGCATCGAGCTGGCGGAGGAGCCGATCCGCATCCTGGCCGGACGCGGTCCCAATCTGCCGACGCCGCGGCTGCCCGCGCTCTCTTAGCAGACCGCGGCAAAATCGTGGCCAGCGGACAAGTTCGTATCTGGACGCGCGGAGCAGCTTCGCGCTGTGAGCGCGGACGGACGCGAAATCAGGGCGTGAAGTAGTTTTGCCGCGACCTGTTGGCTAGTACCGCACCCTGCAAATTCGCGAGCATCGCTGCGCTTTGCCGGGCCTTTGCAGGGCGGTGCACAAGGATGTCTGGGCTTGGCGCAGCTGCGCTGCGCGCCGTACTGCGAAGCCCTGCCCAGGCCCGGCCGAGCTCCGCTGTGAGCAATAAGTTGCTGGTGTACTAAGCGGTCGTGCGCATGAAGTGGCCGCTGAGCTCCTCGATCAGGCTCACGAGGGGCTTGGGATCCGCGGCCAGCTCTACGGTCCGCGCCAGGGCCTGGGTGAGCAGCCCTTGCAGCCGGGCGCGGGTGGACTGCTCGCCGGCCACGACCACGGCGTTGGGCCGCCCGAGGTCCTGATCGCGGCGCACCGGTTTGCCGGCGGCCGCTTCACTGCCGCAGGCATCGCACAGATCGTCAGCCAGCTGGTACGCCAGGCCCAGGCACTGGCCGACCTCGCCCCAGGCGGGGGCATCGGTGGCTCCGGCCGCGACCGCCCCGGCTTCCGCCGCCAAGCGGAACAGCGCGGCGGTCTTCATGGCGTGGTAGCGGTCCAAGATGTCGGGCGCAAACTCCGCCGGACCCGTCCGCAGCGGATCCGCCGCCGCGCCTTCGACCGGAGTCGCAGCCGAGGCAAACTTTGCCGGCGGCAGCTCCTGCGCGGCAAAGGCGCTGCTCTGCTCCAGGCTCTGGCCGCCGATGATCCCCTCGCGGGAGCCGGTGGCCTGGCCCAGGAGCCGCACGATCCGCAGCGCGCGGCGGGCCAGGCGCGGGGGCGACTCCGCCATGAGCTCAAAGGCGCGGGTGAGCAGCGCGTCGCCGGCTAGGACGGCCAGCGGCTCGCCGTATACAAGGTGGACGGTGGGCAGCCCGCGCCGCTGCCGGGCGTCGTCGAAGCACGGCAGATCGTCGTGAACCAGCGACGCCGAGTGGATAAGCTCGATGGCGCACGCGGCGTGCATCGCCAGCTCCGTCTCCGCTTCGTCGGCGGCGCAGGCGGCCGAGACCGTCAACAGCAGCCGCGGACGGATGCGCTTACCCCCGGGAAACACCGCGTGGCGCATGGCCCGGTGCAAGGCCTGGGGCGCGAGCTCCGCGCTGGGTAAAAGGGAGCTCAGGAAGTCTTCCAGCGGTTCAGGTTGGGCAGATGCCGGTGAAGCCGGCGCGGTCGGAAACATCCCAATGCTCCTCGGCGATAGTTTTGACGGCTGGTAACGATATCAGTAGATGTCCTACTTGCGGCAACTGCTTCGAGGAACTGAATCGCTACCGCTGTCCCAGACGCGGACCGCCGATCGCCGGCTGTGACAAAACGTAGCAAGCGGTCTAAGCCCGCGTCCGGGCAGGCGAAATCGCCTCCTGGCTTTAAGTACGACTGGACGCGGACTCGGGACGCGTAGAAGTTTTGCCGCTGCGGTTTAGAGGGCCGGGACAATCAGCAGCTGATAGGGGGTGGTTGCGGCATCGCCGGCGACCCGCACGCAGTAGGTGCTGCCATCGGTGACGTCGACCTCGTTGCCGGCGGTGCCGGAGGAGGAGGAGATGGTTCCGGCGACGACCATCTGACAGTCCGCCTGGCGCACGCCGACCCCGATGCGGATCCCGGGCGTCGCGGTGACCGACAAGTAGACGCGGCCGGTCTTGGTCGCCTTGAACTTGATGTAGTCGGACTCATAAGCGACATCGATCGCCCCGTCGGTACCGTAGTAGGGCTTGTCCAGCGCCGCCAGGTTGCCGAGCGGCATCGCCGGCGTATCCGCCGTCATCGGCTCTTTCAGGCTGCCGAGCGCACCGCTGGTCGCGGTCTTGGCGGTCACCGCGTAGCTGTGGTTCATGCTGCCGCTCTGATCCGAGGCGTAGACGGCGAAGTAGTAGTCGCCGGCCTTGGGCAGGACCATCACGCTATTGTACGCCGTCACCGCTCCCATCATGCTGATGGTCACCGAGGGCGCGACGCTTGCCCCGTCGCCGAAGTGGCCGCTTCCCGGCGCCATCGCCCCGACGATTCCAGCCCCGGCGCCGGTAAACGCCGACCCGAGCCCGCCAAAGCTCAGGAGCAGCGCCTGGTTGTCGGCGGTCGTCGTCAGTTTATAAAGGTTAGAGGCCCGCCGCTCGGCGAGCATCTCGCCGGTCTTGGTCATGCCGGCGGTCAGCGCGGTCGCCGCCCGCGCCTTGACCTTGACTGCCGCCGGGTCGGCCGGATCGGCGGCATAGCCGACCGTCTGGCCCAGCGGGTTCACCGTCGTGACCTGCGTCTGCAGGGAGCCGGCCGGAGCCAGCGCATCGACTAGCGCCACCGCGGCGATCGCCGTCGATGACATGGTCGCCGAGCCGATCTGCAGGAACGGCCCGGCGATGCGAGCGCCGGTATAGAAAGGATTTTCGCGGTAGTCGAGGTTGCGGGCGCTCAGATCGGCGAAGCCGCCCTGATCCACGGTCGGCCCGGTCGTCATCCCCATCGGCGCGACGTTGAGCAGCGACGCCATCACCGTGAATCCCCCCTTGAGCTTGACCTGCTCCGGCCCCGGGCCTCCGGTCGGCGGCACGGGGGAGTTCACGGTCACGTCATGGGCGCCGATCTTGGCCGTCGTCCCGACCTCGACCGTCACCCGCAGGCTGGCCTGGCTCCCCAGCTCGACCTTGAGCACCTTGACCGCCGGATCGCCGAAATCCACCGTCGAGCCGGCAGCAAACGTGGTGCCCACCCCGCCTATCTGGAGCACGGCCGTCCGCCCGGCGAACAGCGCCTGCGGCGTCACGACCTGCAGCGCCGGATCGACCTGGCCCGGATCCCCCTTGGTTCCCGGATCGCCTTTGTCGCCGCGCTCGCCGGGATCGCCCTTGATCGGCTCGCCGCCGCAAGCGCCGACGAGTCCGAGCAGCAAAAATGGAATCAGGGTTCTGTTCATGGTGCGTTCTCCTCGTGGCGTCCGTGCGGGCCTGAGCGGGTCGGGGTCCGACGGCTCTTTAGTGGGTCAACCTGGGCGCGCAGCGTACTGCAAAACAAGATGGCTCGACCACGCAAAGTGCATGGCGTTTGCCACCGAGTCAGCCGCGTGATATGCAGCCACCGGCATGCCAAAGGCTCATCTCGAAAAAAACGCGGCTGCCGTCGCCACCGCGGGCCGTACCGACCGCGGCCGAGACGACGGCAGCGTACAAGCTGCGGCGCCGGCCTCGCCTGGCGCAGGCCCGCGCGCCGGCTTTGTCGCGCTCGTCGGTCGTCCCAACGTCGGCAAGTCCACCCTCCTGAACCGCATCCTGGGGGAAAAGCTCGCCATCGTCAGTCCCAAGCCGCAGACCACCCGCACCCGGCTGCTCGGGGTGAAGAACCTGCCCGATGCGCAGCTGGCGCTGGTCGATACGCCGGGCATGCATCGTCCCGACGGGCGCGGCCGCACCCTGCTCAACCGCTACATGGTGGACGAGGCGCAGAGCGCCTTGGACAGCGTCGATGTGGTGCTGCTGGTGACGGATCTCGACCCGCAGCGCGCGGATCAGGCGGCGGCGGACCCGGCGGGAGCGACCGTCGATAAAGCGGCGCGGGCGGTGCGGGCGCTGCTCCACCCGGCGGATCGCATCGTCGTCGAGCAGCTGGCCCGGAGCGGCAAGCCCCTGGTGCTGGCGATAAACAAGGTCGACCTGCTCAAAGACAAGCAGCTCCTGTTGCCGCTTATCGCCGAGTGGAACACCCTGCAGAGCTTCCGCGCCATCATCCCCATCTGCGCCGAGCACGGCGACGGCGTGGACCGTCTGCTCAGCGAGCTGTGCGCCGCGGTGCCGCCCGGCCCGCCGCTGTTCCCGCCCGACATGCTCACCGACCGCGCCGAGCGCTTCCTGGTCGCCGAGCTCGTGCGCGAGCAGGTCTTCGTCGCCTCCCGCCAGGAGCTCCCCTACGCCGTGGCGGTCACCATCGACAGCTGGGAGGAGCGGATCGCCCCGACCGGCCACCGCGCCGGCGAGCGCATCGGCGTCATCATCGAGGCCACGATTCACGTCGAGAAGGCCAACCAGAAGAAGATCGTCGTCGGCGAAGGCGGCCACATGATCCGCGACATCGGCGCCGCCGCCCGCCACGAGATCGCCGAGCTGCTCGGCTGCGGCGTCCACCTGTCCCTGTTCGTCCGCGTCGACGAGGAGTGGACCGCCACCCCTGCCGGCCTGCGCAAGATGGGCTATGAGGCAAACCCCCGGCTCGGGCAGGCCCCCGCCGGGACGGCGCGCCGGCCGCCGGCCTGCGAGGTCGACGTGCGCCAAGTCGAGCGAGCCGACCTCGAGACTCTCAAGGCATCGTGGGAGGAGGCGCGCGCACGTCAGGCTGTCATTTCTGACGAGGTTAAGGACGTGGACGCTGAACTCGGAGGGTGTCAGAAGGAACTGAGCATGCTGGAGTCTCGAGACTCCGTGGCTCACATACGCGCGTCTGAGGTCACTGAAGGCGAGAGATTACGGTCGCTAGTGGAGGAGTATCGAAGTCTCAGGCTCCAAGTCGAGATGCTGGATGTGCTTGGCGCGGAGATCACTCAATCCACCGATTCTCCGGTCTTGGTGTTTGCTGGCGAGTTGCTCAGGAGGCTCACAGCGGGCAGGTACGCGGGGTTCGAGGTCGTGGACGAAGGGGAATCGCGCCACATCGAGGTTCTGTTCTCCGGCTCGCAGCGGGGAAGTGTCGAGCCTTTGAACACTGCGCTTGAGGCATTGTCTGATGGCACCGCAGATCAGGTCTTCCTAGCCCTGCGCTTGGCTGGCATCGCCTCAAGACAGGATGAGCGTGCTCGAGCTGGTTTGCCTCCGCTGCCTGTTGTTCTGGATGACGTCCTTATGGCACATGACGATGCTCGAACACGTGCGGCGCTGGAGGTAATCGCCGAGCTCGGCAAGGGCATGCAGGTGATCCTGCTGACCCATCACTCGAGCGTTGAGTATGCCGCTGAGGGAATCTCAGGTCTTTCGTGTGTGGAACTCCAGGCAGTCAGGTAGTTGCAGAAGTCGGCATGACCGAGTTTGTCTTTCAAAGGCGGATGACGGTACGACCGCCAAGTTTCTTGTCTGTAGGCCGGGTCCGTTGAGTCAGACGCACTAAAGCGGTTCGCCGCAACTGACACAGGTGTCTTCACCGTCTTCGTAGATCAGCCCGCAGCAATAC
>CALFML010000474.1 GCA_937879845.1 uncultured Myxococcales bacterium | reverse complement strand
TCCCTACACGACGCTCTTCCGATCTGGGCTGCCGTTTTTGCTCGATTTCTTCGACGTATTGGGAAACCGCCCCCGCGACGGCTGGCGCGGCTACGGCACGGATGTCCTTGTCCTGGCCGAGGTCTTTGCCGTAAACGCCAGCCTGAATGCCCTTTTCAAATACGCCGTCCGCCGCACCCGGCCGCTGGTCTACGACCCCGACCCGGACGCCTTTACCGCGGAGGAGCGGGCCGATCCGGACGCTGCGCTGTCCTTTTACTCCGGCCATAGCTCGTTCAGCTTCTCCATGGCCACGGCGTACAGCTATCTGTTCATGCGGCGCCACCCCGGCTCGAAGCTGGTGATCCCGGTGTGGGTCGTCTCCGAGAGCCTGGCCGCGACGACCGCCGCCCTGCGAGTGGTCGCCGGCAAGCACTTTGTCACCGATGTACTGACCGGTGCCGCAGTGGGCGCGGCGATCGGCGTGCTCATTCCCTATCTGCACGCGCGCGCACTCCCGGACCGCATCGCCGCGCTGTCCGGCCGGCAGCGCTTCGGCGTCTCCCCGCAGATCTTTCTCGGCGGCGGCGGTCTGCTCCTTACCGTCTACTAGCGCATTAGCGGAGCCGGCGCCGCGATACGTTCCGCCCCGCCGCTTGCCGGACGTACCCGGGTTGCTTGCGGAAAGAAATCCGCCGGGTGCGCGCCTGCCGAGGTCCAGCGCGAACCGGTTGCCGCGAGTGCAATCGGCTCTTCCCTGGGCTGCGCGGGGTCGGTTATGATCGCCACGTATGCCTTGCGCCGGCCGCGTCGTGCGGCGGAGCCGGCCATCGAAGGAGGTCTTTGTGGTCTGGAACATCGCCGGCGATGTCCACGCCCGGCGAATCTGTCCGCGCGGCGTCGGCAGCGGTTGCGGACAGGCGGGGCAATCGGGCAACGGCAAACCCGAGGCCGCCCCGCGCACTTGACACCGCGGCTGTCCATCCTCGCTACAGGTTTGATATGCGTTTTTACTGCTGCAGCGGACAGCTCGGGCTGGCGACGCAGTCGTACTTTTCGACCTCGACGTACTGCTTGTTGACGACCTTCCAGTGCGCCACCCGGTCGATGATGTTGAGGTTCGCATCGAAGTCGACCGGGCCCGAGGCGCCCTCATAGTTGATTGCCGTGCCGGCTTCGATGAGCGTCACCGCTTTGGCGAATTCCTCTGGTCCGGTGCGGACGATGGTGCCGCGCGGTGCGTTGATCTGGCGCAGCGCGTCGCGGATCTGCGTCCCCGTGACTTGCGTCGGATCCGCCAGTCCTTTTGACGCTGCGACCGCGGCCAGCATGATAAGCATCGCCGAGTCGTAGGTGTTGGCGTCAAGGTACTCCGGCGCCACCCCGGTCATGTCCTTATAAGCGGTCGCAAAGACGCTGCCGGAGCTGCCGTTATCAAGCACCGTGGGCGAGGTCCCCTCCTGTCCTTCGAACACGCCCCCAGCCGCCACCAGCGTCGAGTAGAAACGCGCCGTATGAGTCTGTAACAGCGGAATGGTGTTGCCGCCGTTGAGATAGGCCTTCACGATCGCCGCGTTATACTGCGGGAACGTAATGATCATGATGACGTCGGGATAGCCGTCCACCATCCCGGTGGCCTGATCCTTATTGTCGGTGAGCATCGCCAGGTCGGCGGCGAAGTTGTACGTGTTCGGGTCCAGCGTCGCCGGAGAATACACCTCCTCTAGGATCGGCGCGGTCGGCAGCTGCAGCGCATCGAGCGCCGCGCGGATCCCCGCGGCAAACCCCGTCCCCGCGCCGGCTGAGGTGGTACCGTAAAATCCGATCTTGAACTTGCCGTCGCCGTTCAAGTCACCTCCGGCCGCGCGGTTGTAGGCGATGCGGGTGATCACGGTCGCTTGCAAGTCGCTGTTCATGACCGTGCGGAAGTTCCACCCGAGCCCGTTGCGCAGCGTCGCCTGGTTGACGGCGTCGGCGGTGTTGACGGCGGTGGGGTTGTTGATCGACGGCGCGGTGCAGGTCATGCCGAGGATCGGTACGTTGAGATCGTTGCTCGGGTCGGTGTCGTAGTAGATGGTGTTGAGGGCGATGTCATCTTGACTGGAATCGGTGATGATCGCCTTGGCGTTCTGCGTACGCACAAGCTCGGTCGCGCGCGTCACCGTGACGGACGGGGTGTTGGTCGAGTCCGAGGTGGCGAGATTGAACTGGAGCGACTTGCCGAGCTGGGACAGCCCGGCGTTGGCGTGGGCGGTCGCCAGAGCCGCCGCATCAAACCAGCTGATCATACTGATGCTGCCGGTGCGGTCGAGGACCGCGCCGTAGGTGATGACGGCACTCGGCGGGGCTTCGCGGCATCCTAAGACCAGTAAGGCACTGGAAAGGAGTACTGATGAAAAGCGAATATGCATGTTCCCCCCTTGCTTGATAGGCTTGATAGATAGATAGTTGGGATGGATACGACCTGGGAAGAAAGTTAAGCTAGCGCCCGCGGTCAGAAAGTCTGTCTTACCTCCAGATAATAGCTCTCGCCGATGTTGGGATAGTCAAAGCCGGCAAAGCCGGAATCGGCCCGATTTCCGGCGACAAGGTTGCGGACCGAGGCGAGGAACCGCGTCTCCGTCCGGCGGCCGAAAGGATGCAGCCCGACCGTTGACAGGGTGAGCTCGAATGCGGCGTAGGTCGGCAGCTCATAGGCGACGTTGTTGTTGAGCGTGACGTTGCTCTGCGAGGCTCCGCGCGGACCGACGATGCGCGCCTGAGTGTTTATGTGCAGATAGGCTTCCTTCACATCGATATCGACGCCGAGTACGCCAAATATCGTCGGATAGGCTTCGGGCGGATTGGGCGCGTTGCCGAGGTTCCAGAGGAAGCTCCCCCAGCCGTATCCCGTCACCCGGCCGAACGACAGGCGGGCGACTGCCTCCAGACCGATGCTGGTCTGCGTGCCGCGATTTTTGGCGACGAAGTCGGAGCCGTTCTGGACGAACTCGATCTTGTCGGAAAGGAACTGGCCGAAGAAGCCGCCCTCGATGGAAAAATGACGCAGCAGCACTGTGCTGGCCAGAAGCTCGATGCTGTCGACGAACTGCGGCCGCAGCGGCGCTTGGCCGGGAAGGGTCTGGGTGCCGATGACGTTGTTGGTGTTGGCGAAGCGTCCCTCGCCGAACAGCAGCGTGCCGGACGGCGTCTGGAAGGCGCGCCCGGCGATAACCTTGGTCACCGTATGCTGGGTGAAGCGATACGATAAAGCCACCCGGAAGCTGAACAGCGGATCGTAGCTCACCGGACCGAAGTTGATCTTGTCCACGCGGACGTTGGCGACCAAATGCAGGTTCGGCAGCTGGCGGAACGGGGAGCTCGCAAGCTGCAGCGCGGCGCCGATGTTGTAGTAGTTCTGCTGCCGGTCGGTGGTGTCGCTGATGAGGTCTACGCGGTCGCCGGGCATCCGCAGTCCCTCGCTGCGGTTGAAGATCTGGGTGTAAAACAGAACATCTTCATTGGCGTAATCGAAGTCGATGTTGAAGCGCAGGGCCAGGCGCTTGCCAAGCGGCGTGTAGGTGACCTCGGCCTGGGCGGTGGCGCTGTTGTAGCCGATGTTGGGTTTGAAGGTGTAGGAGTAGTTGTCGGTGAGGTATACCTCGGCGTTGCGGCCGGGCTCCCCGTGGCCGTAGCCCAGGCTGACGGAGAAGTCGACCTTGGACCAGCTTTTCTCATAGCGGAGGTTGCTCCAGATGTTGCTGAGCTGCACCTGACTGCGCCCCGTGAGCAGGGAGTTCAAGCGAAACTCGCCGCCGCTATCGAGCTGCTGGATGCCGCCCGCCAGCACCAGCGTGCCGAGCCGCGGCGAGGTCGCCCCCAGCTGCAGGAAGGCGCCGAGCGGCGTCGCCAGATCGTTGCCGCTGCGGCGATCGAACAGGGTGGGGTTGAGCGGCGATTCAAAGGTCTTCTGCAGCGGCACCCCGGAGCGATCGATGCGGTCGGCCGTGAGCGCCGCCAGCGCCCACAGGTGCTCGCTGCGATAGGAGACCAGCGCCGAGCCGCCGCCGCCCGCGTTGCCGCGTACGATCGTACCGCGGCCGGAGAGAATCGCCGTCAGCCCGTCCTTGGGTGTTCGCGTGATGACGTTGATGGTGGCAACGAAGGCGTTGGCGCCGTAGAGCGCCGACAGCGGCCCCTTGGCGATCTCCAGCCGCTCGACCGCTTCGATGGGAATGAACTCGGGGCCCAAAAACGCCGCCAGATCCGGACGGAAGCTGACCGCTGTGCCGTTTATCATCACCCGGACAAGCCGGGAACCGGACTGGAGTCCACCGGTGACGCCGCGGATGCCGATCGCCGGCAGCACCAAATCGTCGATCAGATACAGCCCGGGAACATTGGCCAGCGCCTCGGCCAGGGAGCGCCAGCCGTGTGCCTTTATCTCCTCGCTGGAGATGGTGAAGACGGAGGCCGAGGCCAGCGCCCGCTCCTCCTCTTTGCCGTGGCCGGCGGTCACCACGCTGGCGTTTAGGATCTCATCGAGCTTGAACAGATCGAGCTCGTTGCTCCGACCCGGCGGCGGGCCGGCCGGCAGTCCCGGAACCGGGCCGCTGATGATCGGCGCCGGCGGGCTGTCTGGCGCCGGCGGACTGTCTGGCGCGGGCGCGCTGGCGGCCGGCGGCGGCTTGGGCTCGGCGGCTGGCTTGTCTTCGAGGACCGGAGTGGCCGGCGGGGGGGACGAAGTCTGCGGTGCGAGCGCCGGAATGAGCCCGGCGGGCGGCGCCGGCTGGGCGGGCGTCGCTGCCTCTGGTGGGGCCGCTTCGGCGGCAACCGCCGACGGCCGGGAGAATACAAACCCCTCCAAGGCAAGGGCGATGCTCGCAATATAGATCGCACGCATCAGCATTGCCAGCGCATGCCCATGATCAATGTTCTCTCTGGGGTGGCTGCCCCGTCAACGCAGGCACGCTAAGGTTTGCAAATGCTTACGCATTTACAAGTCAGGGCGACTCACTCACATCGGGTCGCCGCGCGCACATTCTGGGATTACATCCACACCTAATTCGTCGCCGCTGGTCTCGCCTTCGTCGCGCCGGCCCGAGCCAATGCGTCCGCAATTCGGCCGCAACCGCTCGCTACTTCGTGTCAGCGACTAACGCTGCTGCCTGCGACGTTGTGGTCTGGAAAGAACTGCTCGCGATGCTGCCTGGGACGGCGACCGAAGCCGGGGAGGCCGCAGCCGAGCGGGTCAGCGCCAAGCTGGACGAGCTCCTAGCCTCCATAGAGGAAGTTGCCGTCGGCGAAGAGGAGGATCTGGCGCGGCAGGCGCTGATTCGGCTGGAGTGGCGCGCCACCGCGTTCGCGCCGGCCTTGCTCGATACCCTGGTGCGCGGTATGCCGCCGAGCTTTCAGGAGGAGGGGCAGGGGCTGCGCGGCCGGCTGCAGGCGGCGCTCGCGCTCATCGCAGAGAAATCGCGGAGCGGCGCGCGGGATGTGGTCGGTCTGCGGCCGGAGCTCCTGGCCCTGCGCTCCGACCTGGCGGCTTTTCTCTGGCGGTTACGCAAGGATACGCGGCGGGCGCGGCGGCTGCGCACCCTGGCCCTGCTTGTGCCGAGCGTCCTGGCGGCGCTGTCGGCGGCTTACCTACGCTCCGACCGCGGCTTGCGCCTGTTCCGGATCGAAGGCGCCGCTCCGGCCGCGGCCTATGCGGCGCTGGAGAGCAGCGATGGCGTGTTGGCGCCGCGTCCGGACTACCTTGATGGCTTCATGCGGGAGTTCTCCAAGTTCTACTTTGGCCACCCGAGCCAGTTCGAAGCCATGTACTACGAAGAGTCCGACCGCCGGCTGGACAAGAGCCTGCGCGCCGAAGGCCGCGCGCGCCGCCGCAGCGAAGCCAAAGCCGATCCCAAAGCCGAGGAACGCGCCGATGGCGCGGCAGATAATGAGAGTCCGCCGGACCCGGACCAAGACAAGAGCAAGGAAGGCAAGCCGAGCCGCCGCAGGACGGTGCAGCACAAGCTCACCCTGCGCAACGCCTCGCACGGGGAGGTGAGCTACATCTCTTCCGTGGAGGCAGTCGTGGAGGCGATGGCGCCGGCGCCGTTTCCCTGGCATCTGCTCACCGTGACCCCGCATGTCACGGTGCAGGCAGAGGACCCGGCGCGGCACCGCAGCCTCAAGGTCCACAGTGACGGCATCGGCCCGGCCTTGGATGTGACCGGCGCGCTCACCGCGCAGAGCGGTCTGGAAGTGGCGCGCTGGACGATTCCGATCCTGCATCGCGAGCAACGGGAATTTCTCTGGACCACCGCCCCCGGCATCGCCGCGCAGCCGATACAATCGGGCGCCATTTCGCCGCCGCTTTACTTGCGCCTGCCGCGTCCGTCCGCCCACAGCTTCGAAGTCAAGGAGTCAAGTAGCGACGGCAACAGCGAGTGCGAGCCGCGCGCCGCCGACTACGGCTTCTATGAAGAGATACGCACCCCGGAGCGCCTGCGGGAAGTGACGCAAGTGGCGCAGAAGGAGCCGTGGAAGCTGGAGCTGCGTTACGCATCGCTCGCCGGCGCCGCCGACGTGCTCAAGCTCGCCGGCGCCTTCGATGGGAGCGAGGTGTTTTACCGCACGACCCCCGCGCTCCTTGCCTACGATCCGCGCTGTCCGCGCGGCGCCGAGCGCGATGTCGGCAGCGGCCTGGCCGAGGTCTTGTCCGGGTCGCTGGGCGACTTTGCGATGGTCTTCGCGCAGGATCGCGCGCTCGCGCAGCCTAAGGGAATCGATCTGCTTACGGCGCGGCTCGGTCTGGATCTTTTTCAAGTTCCGGTCGGCGGCCGGGTCGCGGCTGTGGATCCGCTCGATGGGTTCCTTAATCCGCAGGGCGTATTGGCGGTGTATCTGACCCTGAACATGCCGGCCGGTCTGCAGTACCTTGTCACCTTGCGGGTAAACGGCCAGCCCACGGTCCGCTACCGCTTCGCCGGGCTCGTGCCCGAGTTCCTGTCGTTTGACGGCGAAGGCCGGACGCAGGCGATAAGCCGACTGCGCCCGCTTCTGACCGCCGCCGGCAAGCCGGCCCGTAAGTAAAAAGCGCATGCCCAATCCCGCCGCCGCTCCCAGTCCGCCGCCGGCCCACGCCGCCGTCCGCCCGCGCAATGAGCTCGACGCCATGGTCGCCAACGTGGAGCTCACGCTCATGAGCATCGTCCAGGGCGTGGCACTCTACTTTCTCACCGACAGCGCCCGTGCCAGCATCGCCGAGCTGCGCTTCACCTCTCTGCCGTACGTGGTGTCCGGCGCGGCGCTGATTCTGACGGTCTGGACGCGCTCCCTGATCCACGCCCTGACCGTCATCCGCTGGCCTTTGGAGCTCGGCCATAACTTTGTCTACATCCTGGTGACGCTGGTGGAAGCGACGCTGTTCACCCAGATAAGTACGCCGACGCGCTGGTATCCGATGAGCGCCGGTCTGGGATTCATCTTCTTCCTGATGTTCATCTACGAGCGGCGGCTCTACCGCGCCCGCCGCCAAGACAGCGCAGGGCCAAACGGACTGTTGCTGCTCGAGCTCTTGGAGCAGGATCACGAGCTGAGCCTGCGCGTGCTCGTGCCGGTGTCGGCGCTTATGTGGAGTGGGTTCGCCGCGCTCCTGGCCGCCTTTCCGGAGGTCTTCATCCAGAAGGGCTGGCACGTGGCGCTGGCGTCCCTGCAGGCGCTGGGGCTCATCGGCTACCTCGCCCTTGTGTGGCGCTTTTACCGCAGCATCACCGGTCACATCTTGGCCGCCCGCGCCGAGTGGGATGGCTGAGCTACAGCATGCCGCGGCTGCGGAACCAGGCGATGGCATCGCGGATCGCCGGCTCCACCGGCCCGGGACTGTAGCCAAGCTCGCGCCGCGCTTTTTCCCAGGAGTAGATGTATCCCGCCAGGAAGCTGTAGCGCACGGTCACGGTGTTTATCACCGCTTCGCGCCCGGTGATCCGCTGCGCAATATCGCCGAGCCAGCCGGCCGACATCGCCAGCGGCTGCGGCAGGGTGAAGCGCGGCGGCTTTACCCCGGCGACGCGGGCGATGAGCTGAAAGGCGTCGCGGTAGCTGAGGTTCTCATTGCCCAGAATATACCGCTCGCCGGTTCTGCCTTTCTGCCAGGCCGCGATCATGCCGCGGGCGACATCGCGCACATCGACGAAGTTGTTCATGCCGGTCGGTGAGCCGGGCACCTTGCCGTGGATGATTTCCATGATGAGCCGGCCGGAGCTCGGCTTGGGATCGTAGGGGCCGAACATATAGCAGGGGTTGACGATCACCGCGTCGAGTCCGCGGCCGACCTCGGCAACCACGAGCTCTTCGGCCTGGCGCTTGGTGATCGAGTAGGCCTCATCGACACCGAAATCGGCGAAGTTCCAGGGCTGGGTCTCATCCACCGGTTTGCCATCGGTGGAGATGGCGCAGGTGACTACGGAAGAGCAGTGAACGAGCCGCTTGACCCCGCAGTGGCGCACCGCAAAAATCACGTTGCGCGTCCCTTCGACGTTGGTCTTTATCGCCGCCGGCGTCGGCTGGCGGAGGAAGCTGATGAGCGCGGCGCAGTGAAAGACCGCGTCGCAGCCGGAAAAGGCCTGCTGCAGCGACTCGGGATCATCCAGATCGGCGCGCACCCATTCGACGGCGAACTCGCGCAGGTGGCCGGGGGGACTCTGGCCGCGGTAGGTGCAGCGCACGGAGAGATCGGAAGAGCGTCGTGTAGGGAAAGAGTGTCTTCGCCTGTGTAG
>CALFML010000473.1 GCA_937879845.1 uncultured Myxococcales bacterium | reverse complement strand
AGGCGCGCCACCAGCTCCTCGAACCGGGCGAGCTGACTCGGATCAGCCTCGATGATGTCCGGGACATGCCATCTTTGAAGATGCCTTATGGCAAAGAGGTTGCCATCGTCCACTCCTCGGCTGCGATCCGACGAATCGCGGCGCTTTGCTATCTTCTCGTATGGACGTGGCAGGAGCATGCACGCGCTAGCAAGCTTCTCCATCAGGAGACCACCAACCAGCTCATCTTCCTGATCGACGAAGTCGAGGCGCATCTTCATCCGGCTTGGCAGCGGCGCATCCTTCGCGCCCTGATGGAAACGATGTCAGCGCTGACTAGTGCCGATCAAATTGATGTTCAAATAATCGCCGTCACTCACTCACCGATGCTCCTGGCCTCAATGGAGCCAGTGTTCGATGGGAACAAAGACTGCCTCTGGATTTTTGAGCTGGCCGATGCAGATGGCGAGAAGGAGGTACGGATCAAAAAAGATGCCTGGCACCGCCGCGGGGATGCTTCGACGTGGCTCCAATCGGAAGTGTTTGACTTGAAAGAGGCTCGCTCGATCGAAGCTGAAAAGGCAATCGCGCAAGCGCGTTCATTCATGGGGCAAGAAGTGGCCGATCGAGCCGAGTTCATGCGGATCTATGAGGCACTTCGCCAATCCATGCCTGGCGTGGACCCGTTCTGGGTAGATTGGCGAGCATGGGCTTGGCGCCATGGCCTGCTGGACGTGAAAAAGTCATGATCAGGCTGAAAATCGCCCCCGAACCCAGCTCATTTGCCAAGAAGGTGCGCGAACCCGGAGAAAATGCCCTCGCGCTGCTCGCTGGAAAACCGCTTCCCCATAAGCGTCGCGGTAAGCCGATCGCCGCGACCAAGCAGATTGGCGGGCATCGCGTATCCAAGAAAATAGCGGATTTCGCCTATTGGCAGGATTGCCTCGATGAGCTGCATTCCGCTTATGATGGCATCTGCGCCTACTATTGCTTTCGCATCGAAAAAGCTGCCTTGCCGCACGTCGACCACTTTGTCGCAAAGAACAGCGGCGATCCGAACCTGGCATATGACTGGAGCAACTACCGGCTTGCCTGCGGCTATGCAAACGCATGCAAGAAGGAATATCCGGATATCCGTGATCCAGCTTCGATTAAGGACGGATGGTTCCAGCTCGACTTGATCACTCTCGGCGTCCACGCCAATCCTGAGCTAGAAGGAACCCTACGCGACGGGGTCGAATCGACCATCACCAAGCTACAATTGCGCGATGGGCGGGCACTGGCAGTGCGGCAACATGCGATGGCGCACTTCCGCAGCGGGCGTGTGCAGCTGGGTTTCCTCGAGAAAGACCATCCCTTCCTCGCCAAAGAATTAGCTCGGCAGGGAATTTCCACGCCTGCGCAACTGCCCTTCTTGCCTCCGGAAGTAATAAATACAGTCGAACCAGAGCTATGATGTAGCTTGTCGGCCGAATCAGGTGCTTGTCGGGACAAAAAGGCAGCTTGTCGTCCGGATCCCGCGCTTGTCGGGGCCATAAGAAGGCTTGTTGTCGAATCGGGCGCTTGTCGGGCGAAAGAGAGGGCGGGAATCGCGGCCCGACAAGCCCTTTTGCGTGGGAATGGGCCGCCGGAGCGGGAAAATCGCGGGTCTTTTGCCGCCCGACAAGGCAAACGGGGGGCGGACTGGGCGAAAAAGCGGCCCGGCAGGGCGAAAATTGGCCCGACAAACAATGCGCCGGCCAGCCTGCATGCTAAGGTCCGCCCCCATCATGATGAAAGCCAATTACAGTAGACAAGTTCTTGAAGATACGCCGTCGCGGGTCCTGCAGTTTCTCAGCGGGGTGGGCACCTCGCCGCTCATTCGCGGGGCGCTCGGCGGCTTCGGTTATACCGCCCAGGATCACGAGGAGGGCTGGACGCTCCTGCACCACGCCAGCGGCTATCAAGCCGCTGCCCCCGAGCCGCTGGCCGATCGCCCCGCTGCCGACGCTATCGCCGAGCTGGATGCCTGGGACGAGCCGAACTTCCGACTGGCGCGGGCGGCGCTGTCGCGGCGATACCCGGACCAGGCCGGGTTCGTGTTCGCGGGTCTGGAAGCCGCGGCGGGGCCGGCGGCCGTGCTGTCGGTCAAGACGTTCCTCGACCGCCTCGACGCCCTGCAGGGCGCTGTCGCGGGGCGCGACCATAAGGTCAAGGCCACCAAGCAGGCCGATGCCGCAGCGCTGAAGACGCTGTCCGCGCGCGGCATCACCGACACCGAGCGGGCCCGCCTGCGCCAGCTTATCGCCGCCGCCGAGCGCGGCGAGCCGCCAACGCAAGCGTCCGCCGCCGACCAGGACGACGCCGCGCTCCGCCTGACGGCCCTGGCCGCCCTCCGCTCCTGGTTCGATGAATGGTCGGAGACCGCCCGCGTAGTCATCAAGCGGCGCGACCAGCTGATCCGCCTGGGCCTGGCCCAGCGCCGCAGCGGAACCGACAAAGAAGATCCCGAGCCGACCCCTCCGGCGGTACCGGTCTGACCCGCGCAGGCGGCTCGGCGACCTGAACCGTATCGGAGCCGGCGCGGCGACCGTCCGTCCGTTCCGGAACTGCGCGGTGACTGGCCGTCCGCGTCCAAGCCTGTGCGTCGCCGCCCGCATCGGCCTGAGCGGCGACCCCCCGGTCTGGGCCAGCGCGGCGACCAGACACCCGCTTCGGATCTTCCCCGCAAGCTCCGGCGCTGCGGTGGGTGGCGGGAAAAGAGCGGAGGCACGTCCGGCGGCACGCGCTTCTTCAACGAAGCGCGCGCCACCAACCTAGTCGAGCATCCCGGCCTCGTGCGGATCTACGAGCACGGTCAGGCCACCGACGGCACCGCCTACCTGGCGATGGAGTTTCTGCCGGGCGAGACCTTAGGCGCCCGCCTGCGCCGCTATCGCGGCCCGATGTCCGAAGTCGAGGCGCGGCGCATCGGCTGGCAGCTTGCCTCAGGGCTGGCCGCGGCGCACAAAAAGAGCATCGTCCACCGAGACCTCAAACCCGGCAACATCATGCTGGTCCCGGATCCGGTGGGAAACGCCGTCGAGCGGGTCAAGCTGCTCGACTTCGGGATTGCCAAGCTCGATGCGCGCAGCTTGAACTTGGAGGATCCGCTGACCCGCACCGGAGCCCTCATGGGCACTCCGCACTACATGTCCCCGGAGCAGTGCCGCGGCGCCCGCGGCGTGGATGATCGGGCGGACGTGTACTCGCTGGCCGTCATCATGTTTCAGATGCTGGCGGGGCGGCTGCCGTTTATCGGCGACGGCGGCGAAGGCACGGTGATGGCGATGCACATCTACGAGCCGCCGCCCAAGCTGCGCGACATCGTTCCGTCGGTAAGTGAGCCGATTCAGGAACTGGTCCTGCAGATGATGCGCAAGGAGCCCGAAGCGCGCCCGAGTATGTTCCTGGTGACGCGGCGCTTGGAAGAGCTGGGGGCGACGGTCGGCTTGAACTCCGAGCTGTCGATCACGCTGGAGGACGCGCCGCAGAACGTGCGCGGGGCCGAGCCGGAGACGGTCGTGGCACCGCCGCTGAGCTCGGCCGCCAACACGGTCTTGATCTCGGGTTCGGCGCATCAGTCATTCCCTTCGCAGCCCTCGACGCTCGGGTCGCTCACCGGGCAGATGGGGCAGCCGTCGACGCTCGGGCCGATTACCGGGCAGGTCAGCATGATTCCGCGGTTCCGGCGTCCGATCTTGGCCGGAGTGATCGGGGCTAGCGGGGTGGTGGGCGTGATCCTGATGGCGGTGGCGCTGCTGCGGCATCCCAGTCACCCGCCGGCGGGGACGATGGCGGACAACCTCAGCGCGACGGCGGCGTTCGGCGTCGCGGGCTCAGACACGCCGCCGCTCCAGCCGCCTGAGAGCAAAGACGCAGCGAACGCCAAAGACTCCGCCGGCCCCAAGACCGCCCCAAAAAATCCGGGGCCTCAGGGCGCGGCGACGAAAGTGCCGAGCAAAGGCAACAGCAACGGCAATGGCAACAAAGGCGGCGGCAAGCGGCACATCGTCAAACACAAGCCGCCCAAGGCCAAGCCCAAGCCGCCCGGCAAAAAGCCCATCCCGTCCAGCTCATCCGTCTCCGTCGTGGACTGAGGCCTCTGGCACCAGCGGCCGCAGGCGCACGAGCTCGTCATACAAGGCGCCGCCTTCGCCGTTGTCGGTCGTCGCCGCCTGGATGAGGGCGTTGGCGCAGCGGCCGTCGCGCAGGTGTCCGCCCTTGGGCACGAGCGCCACGTCCCGCCGCTGCGCCGGGTCGTGCAGCACGCGGACGGTCATGGCCCCAAGGCGCGACTCCAGCATCGCCAGCGCCCCATCGGCGATGCCCGCCGCGGCATCCGGGTGCACCGTACACACCGCCGGTCCCTGCGGCGCGCGCGGCCACTGCGAGGACTGCGACTTCTCCGATGACAGCGACAAGAGCTGCAGCGGAAACTCGCGGTCGGACGGCGGCGGCGCGGGGGGCGTCGCGTGGATCAAGTTTATGCGGCCCGAGGGCGTCTTGAACCGCCGGTCGGCAAACATGACCTTGGGCGCGAGCGGACTTTTCACCGGCTCGTTTTCGATCTGCTCCAGGGTGATGCCGTGCGCCGCCAGCTTGGGCTCGATCATGCGGCGCTGCCATTCGCGGGAGCTGGCGCCGAACTCGGACCCGAGGCCGACGCGGGCCGCCAGCTCATTTATGATTTGCAGGTCGCTCTTGACGGTCGGCGGCGGCGGCACCACGGGCCGGGCGACGCCGAGGTAGTGGTGGCCGTAGGAGCCAAGGACATCATCGGCCTCCAGCAGGGTGGTCGTCGGCAGGACCAGGGTCGCCTGCTCCGCGGTGTCGGTGAGGTACGAGTCCACGACCACCACGAACTCGCGCGAGCGCAGGGCGGCCGCATTTTTGCGCGCATCGGGCAGCATCGCCACCGGGTTGCCGGCGGTGATCCACACCGCGCGGATCGGCGGGTCGGTCATCGCCATGATCTCCGCGCCAAACAGCGGCTCGCAGATCGTGCGCGGTGCCGCCGCCTCCCCCTGCACGAACGAGGTGTCAAAGGCCCCGCGCCGCTTGAAATAAAACGACACGCCGCCGCCCGCCACCCCGATGTTGCCGGTGATCGCCCCCAGCGCATCGAGCGCCCGCACGATCGCCGCCCCGTTGTGGCGCCGGCCCATGCCCCAGCCGACCAAGATCGCCGTCGGCCGAGCCACCCCCAGGCGCTGCGCCAAGTCGGCGGCGTCGGCTGCGCTGACATCGGCTTCCGCGCACCAGTCGGCGAGCGGGCGGCTTAGCGAAAGCGCGCGCAGCTCCGGCAGGTGATCGCAGTAACTTTGCGCCTGCGGATCGATGCGGCCGTCGGTGAATAGGACGTGCGCCACCGCCATCGCCAGCGCGAAGTCGCCGCCTGGCCGCGGCTGGATGTAGCGATCGCACAGCGTGGCGGTCTTGTGGTGCACCGGATCGATGAGGCACAGGCGGGCGCCGCGCTCGCGCGCCTGGCGCAAGATCGGGATGAGGTGGGGGCTGGAGACAAAGACGTTTTTGCCCCACAAGAGGATGTTCTTGGCGTTTAGCAGGTCGAAGATGTCGTTTGAGTCTTCATCGCCGAAGTCGGTCATCTGGGCGTAGTCGCCGGCGCCGGCGCAGATGTCGCCGCGCTTGACGGTCACCGGGCCGAAGCGCTCGAAGAACGCGTCCACGACCTTGCCGACAAGCCCGAGGCTGCCGGCGCTGTGGTAGTGGAAAATCGCCGCCGGCCCGCTCTCCGCGCGGATGCGCAAAAGCTGCTCCGTGGCATGGTCCAAGGCCTCCTCCCAGGAGATCGGAACCAGTTGCTGCGACACCGGGTCTCGTCGCTGAGGAACAAGAAGTCGCTGCGGCGAATATTGAGTGTGCAGAAAATGACCAGTGCGATAGCACAGAAACCCGCGGGTGACCGGATGCTCGGGATCGCCGCCCAAGTGGGTGACGCGGCCATCCTCGACGGTGGCGACGATGCGGCAGGCGTCGGGGCAGTCGCGGTTGCAGGTAGTCTTACGAATCTCGCGCATGACCTACGTGTACCGCGGCGCTCGCTCCGGCGGAAGCTCTTGCTATCGCTGCGGCGGGTTGGCGCGGCACTAGCGAGGCGCCTTGGGTCGCCGTGAACCGACTTTTTCGGCCTGAACTTTAGAGCAGCCCACTTTGTTGGATTTTACCCATTTTGCCCCTGAACGCCGAAGCGTTGACGATATTGCCTCTGCTGGATTCGGTTTTTTGAGTGAATTGGAATTTATCTTCCAAATATTCCAAACCAGTTAAGCAGTGATTACCCCTGCGTTGGCAAAGCGGAATTTTGAAGCTTGCCCTTTAGTGTATAAATTCAGAAATTTTTGCCTATAAACCGACCTACCCCCGCGGATATAGAGCAAATGCAGACGCACTCATTAGGGTTCGCGCATCACGGAACAGGAGCCATGACGATGAACCCGAACCAACTAACCCCCGAAGAAGTCTTCCCCGCCGCCATCCGTCTCATCCACCGCGAGCTCATGCCGACGGCTACGCCGCAGCGTCAGCGCACCTTGGCCAAGGTGGCGCGGATGCTGTCGCAGGCGCAGCGCGAGATCACCGGCCGGATGCACCGCGAAGGTCGTCTGCCGGGGCTGTACATGGGGATTACGCCCCCCAAAGAAGCCGAGGATCTGCGCGCCTGGGGTCAGCAGCTCCGGCTGCGGCGCGAGGAGGCGGAGCTGACGCGCAAGCAGCTCGCCAACCTCGCCGGCGTGGCGGACAGCACCATCCGCAACCTGGAGACCGGCCGTCACAAGCCGACGCGAGCAATCGTGATGCGGCTGCAGGCGGTGCCGGCGCTCGGGCTGCCGGCGCCGCTGGAGAGCGGGCCGTTTCCCGCCGCCGGCAGCAGCGAGCCGTGGCCGACCTCCGGCGGCGCCGAGTTTTCCTGCAACTGCTGGTTTGCGCCCGAGTACGACTCGATAAAGATCGCCCGCGACCTGGTGCAGAAGTTTAATGGGGTAGGGGGCCACATCGAGCAGACCTTCCTCTACACCGATCACGCCAGCGCCGCCGCCTGGTGCGCCATCACCGCCCAGGAGGGTTACATCCAGGCGATGTCGACGCTGCCGATCCCCGACCTGGCCAAAGAGGCGACGCCGCAGATCGGCAACCTGCCGGTCGATGTCATCGGCCTCGGCGCCGGGGAGGCCAAGTCGGAGGTGCGGTTCGTCCAGGCGCTGTTTAGCGAAGGCCATAAGGACATACGGCTGTTCCTGCTTGATATCAGCCAGCCGCTGCTCAGCGCCGGTTATCGCAATGCCGCCAATTCGCTGGCCGATATTCCCGGCATCGGCGTCTTTGCGATCCAGGGCAACTTCCACAACCTGCCGACCTATACGCCGCTATTCGAACCGGTGCATCGGCGCCGGATTGCGTGCATGTTCGGGGAGACGCTCTCCAACCTGGAAAACGAGCTCTTGCTGTTGCGAAATAGCCTGTCGTGTCTGGCGATCGGCGATCTGCTCGTGGTGAGCGTCCCGTTCGCGGTCGCTCCCGCCGATCGCCCCGATGAAATCATGCAGAAAGACCCGCGGCTCTCCGGCACCCTCCCGGAGAGCTCGCGCGCTTTCCAGGGCCGCATGAACGAGTTCTTCGCCGGCCCGTTCAAGCGCTATGTGCGCGGGCTGCACAGCGTGACGCTGTCTTGCGTGCTGGATTTAGAAGCGTGTCCGGTGCCCGGCAGCTACGCCGTGGACTGGCGCGCCTGCGTGAAGACGGAGACTGGGAGAGAGCGGACGTTCTCGCTCGGCGGACTTAGCAAACGCTACGATCCCGTAAAGTTTATCGAGTTCATGAAGCGGCATCACTGGGAACTGGTAAACCAGTGGCGCTACGCCGAGGAGCACCACCCGCGCATCTTGTTCCTCTATCGCAAGATCGCCTAAAAACGCCTATCAAAGTTTCGGACTGCGCCGCGGGTCCTGTCACCTGCGGCACCCCGCTGCTTGCGCAGCAGGGACCCCGCCTCCGGTGCCACCCGCTTTCATGGCAAAAGCTAGCCGCCCTGCTTGGCGCGTAGTTTGCGCTCGATCTTGGACAGCTCGTCCTTCCAAGCAGCGCGGCGCTTGTCCCACTTGCTGTCGGCCAAAAGCTTCTTGGCGGTGCCGATGGTGGCCTCGGCGTCCTGGTAGCGCTCGTCGGCGATCAGCGCTTCGGCGAGGAAGATCTGATTTGGTGGGTAGTCGGCAGCGATGCCCACCGCTTTCTGCAGATGCGCGACCGCTTTTTCCGGATCACCGACCGCGACCGGAGGCGCCGGGGCCCGCGCGTACATCGTACCGAGCAGCCGATACGGCCCGCCGCTGTCGAACTTCTCATCCGCCTTGACCGCCAGCTCCCCCTCGCTGATAAGCAGCTGCACGAGCGGCTTCACATCGCCGCCGCGCTGCGCTTGGGCGTTGAAGCCGTGCAGCGCCGCCAGATAGTAGTGCCCTTCCACGCGATCCGGCTCCAGCTCGATCGCCTTTTTCCCCGCCGCCAGGCCCCCCGGCAGCGCCGACGTGCATGGCCCGCCGCCATCGAGCGTGCACAGCTCCGACGCCGCCTTGGCCAGACGCCACTGCGCGCCGTAGCCGCTCTTGCCGTTGGCCCAGTCGGCGTTGCGCTGCACCGCCCGCTCCAGCGCCACTTGCAGATCGGAAGAGCGTCGTGTAGGGAAAGAGTGTCTTCGCCTGTGTAGATC
>CALFML010000472.1 GCA_937879845.1 uncultured Myxococcales bacterium | reverse complement strand
GCGGTGCAGCAGCGCCTCGGCCAGGCGCGCCAGCCGCTGGACGGATTCATCCACGCCCGCGCTTGCGGACGAGCCATTTTCCGGCGTCAGCGGGCCGCGGCACTCTCGCTGCCGTGCGCTGCCGTCGCCAGGCGTAGCCCGCGGGCGAGATTGTCGGTAAGATGATGACTGGAGCCCTAGCCGTGGCTGCTTCCCCCTACCAGGCTGACCCGCAGATCGGCCTTATGCCGACCCAGGACTACGCCCCCAAGCCTTCCGACACCCGCCCGGCGTCGTCCGGCCAGACTGCGCCGCAGCCCAACCTCCCGCAGAGCCTCCTTGGCCAGTGCGTCGGTCAGTACCGCGTCGCCAAGGAGCTCGGGCGCGGCGGCATGGGCGTGGTCTACCTCGCCGAGCATGGCGAGATCGGCCAGCGCGCCGCGCTCAAGACGCTGCATCCCGAGATCTCAGGGAACCCGCAGTTCAAGCGCCGGTTCCTCAACGAACTGCGCCGCCGGAATCATCGTCGGGAAATCTCTGTCTCGCCGTCCGCGGGAACGGCATGGGAAATCTGCGGGTCTTCCCGCTCAGCCGATTTGGCCGCCGCTCCCCTGCAGCTTCAGCAAGTATGCGACCGCCTCCGCCTCGTTGTCGGTCACAAGCTTCACGGTCGGCGAGCGGTCAAAGCGCTGCGCCTGCAGGATTCCGACCGCTGTCCGCATGAGCACCATATGCCCGACAAACCCCGTCACCGACCGCCGCCGAAATTCGAGAAGGAGCGCTTCGAACTCCGGGTCGTTGCGACCGATCGCCTCACGCGAGTCGACGAGCAGGCCCTTGCCGCGGCGCCCCAGCCGATCATAGGCGGCCAGGGTCTCATCGTAGACTTCGCGCGCCACCAGCAAGTTCGGGAACGCTCGGCCCAGGCGGCGAAAGCGCACGATGCGGCCGTCGTGCTCCAGCGAGATCACTACGTAGTCATTACGTAGCAATTCGATCGTAGGCGCGGCCATGACCCCAGGCGAGAGGTTATCAGGTGCGCGCCGTGTCCGGGACCGAATTTTTCGGCTCTAGGTTTTTCGCGCGCGGCCAAGGCGTTGACATTCGGCTTCCTATGCCTGGGCCGACTCGACGCCGGCGCTTGTTTGAGCGCATGACTCGACAAGGCGGAAGATTGCGAGCATGTGATCGGCGGGCAGCGGCGGTGCGCTTACGAGCAGGCGGGCAACCCACGGGGACTGCTCGCGCCACAAGGCAGGATGAGCAAAAATCGCGGCGGCGACCTCCCGCGCGGCGGCGGCGAAATGCTCCGGCGCATCGACGAACCACGCTCCTGCACACAGCTCATCGAGATCGAGCAGCAGGTCGCGCTTGTCCAGTTCATCATAGTCGCCGGGAAGCGCCGCGATCTGCTCGGCGATGTCGGCCGCTGCCGCGGGCAGAGGGAGGCTTGACCGCAGCGTACCGTCCGCGCGCAGCGCGTGGGCCTTGGCCAAGACCGCCTGTTCCGCAAGCGACGCCGCCGCCCGGTCCGCCGCGGCAAACCGCGCCAAGAGACCCGCGAGCGCCGCGACCTCGAAGTAGTCATCGCGTAAAGCGGCGGCATCCGCCAGCGCAGACGCAAGGTGTTCGACCAAGAGCTCGCGATCCGTCATGATTCCGCATAAGACCTTGCCCGCATTGAGCTTGTCAATTCGCATAAGGCCCGGCCAGCCGAGTGCACGCGCCGCCGCGCCGGCCGTCACAGTTCATGACGACTGGCCATGTGTGGGGTTTACGGGGTTTGTGTTCGTACGGCCAAGCGGTCCTTGGCGCAAATGCTAATCGTTTCCACGTCCTTAGCCGCGCGCGCCGCAGGGTCGCATCGTCCCTTTATTCTGTGCTAACGTGAGGCATGCGCAAGTGCTTACTCGGTGTGATTGGGGGCCTCATGGCAGGCGGGGTGCTAGGCGGCGGTTCAGACGCGCAGGCGCAAAATGCCAGCCTTACCGTATACATGCGCGCGGCCGGCAGCGGCACGTTCAACAAGACCGGCAGCATCAGCACCCAGGTCAACGTCTATGCCGTGTCGGGACTCGCCGCCAAGTACAACGGCAGCACCAACTTATATGCGCCCACCGGCCTTGCGGCCCCCGGAACCGCCTTCAATCAGCAGATTACGAGCTTGTACTCGCCGGCGGCCGCGCCCGGAAACACCTATCAGATCCGCTTGTCATGGACCGACAACGCCAGCAAGCAGCTGACCTTGGGATTTTATACCTTGGCGCCGGGAGCCAACACCTTGGGCGGCGGCGGTCTTGGCACCACGACGCCGATCGACATCACCAACGATCCGCCGCCGCCGGCGCAGAACCTGAACTGCTATCCCGATCTCCCCGATCGCTCGACGCAGCTTTACCTATACTGGACCGGGGTTTTGATTGGCAACGTCAAGGATCTCTCCCGCACCGAGCTGCACGTCTCTACGACGGCCGGATTCACGCCGTCAGGAACGACGCTCGTTTACACTCCGCCCTACGGTACGGATTATCGCAAGCTGAGCGGCTTGAAGCCGGCGACGGACTATTACTACTGCGTGCGCGTCATCGACAACTACGGCGCGTATACCGATACCTGCCGCGCGCTTCCGTGCACCACCGCGATGAGCACCACGGGCGGAATGGACGGTGGGATGGCAGCGGACGCGGGCAGTCCGGACGGCGGCGCCGCAGCGGCAGATGGCGGCATGATGGACGGGGGGGCCGCTAGCGATGACGGCGGCAGCGCCACGGAAGACGGCGGCAGCGCTACGGCGGACGGCGGCGCGGCGGCGGACGATGCCGGCATCCCTTCGACTCCGGACTCGGGGTTGACCAACGGCAATGGCGCGACGGACCCGCCGCAGACAGGCTCGGTCGCTGTTGGTTGCGGCTGTTCGTTGACTAATCGGTCGCTCGCACCGGGCGGCCTGGCTTTGCTGCCGGCGTTGGCTCTACTCTTACGCCGGCGGCGCCGCCTACTGCACTAGACAAGCCGGTCCGCGGAAAGGCAGCGCCCCCGCATTACACGCCCCCGTCGGGCCGCTGCAGTCGCTGTCGCTGGCGCAGCCAGAGCGAAGAAAGCCGCCGCAGCCATGGCTCCTTTGGGCAGTTGACCCGTTCCATTATTGACGCAAGCTCGTTTCATAAGACTCCCGTTGGTTCCGCCCATACTCCGGGCTTGGGCAGCAATCCTTATGCCATCAGAGCGACGGCTCCGGCACCAGCGGACACGGCAAGCAGAATCGGATATATTGCGGAATTCGCATGTTAGCGGATGTAGGGCGCACAGCAGCAGAATGAGCCGTATTCCGTCGCCGGTAAGTCCGGTAACGCTCCGATCTTAAATCGCTGTCCCCGATTAGAATCGGCACGTGATATGATTACTCTGTCCCACATCTCTTGTCGGAGGAGCTTGCATGCGTGGTACGTTGACTCTCTGTGCCCTGGTCCTTTTAGGCGGTCTGGCCTACGCTGCCCCCAAAGGCAAAAATCTTCAGGATACCGAGCAGTGGCGCGAATCAGAGGATCTGCTCAAGCGGAATGAGAAATCGGCGAGCGAAGCATGCGGTGTGAAGCTCTCCATCGCCTACGACGTAAACTCATTTGGCACCCTGGCGCTGGGTGAAGCCAAGCCTGCGGATGTGTACTGCCGCGATGCGTTCAACGCCCTGTGGGGCTCCGTATGCCGCTCCCCAGAAGGCAAGGCGGCGGTGCAGAGCAAGGTGACCGCGGTGAGCTGCCGTCACTCGACCGACGGCACGCGCGTCACGCTCGACGGCAAGACGCTGATCATCCATGTGGATCCGAAGAAAAAAGATCTCGCCGGCGCAATCCCCGGCGGTACGCACTGGGCGACCGCGATCAAGCAGCTCCTGTAACGCATCCGCATTCTCGTCTGCCGTAGGCTCGGCCCGGCTTCGCGCGGAGGCACTTTTAGACTCCGCCCGCCCAGCATGTATAATGGCTACCATGGGTCATCCTTCGCCGGGGACGGAGAGTTTCCATCCGTCCGCGGGCCTGTTGCGTGCCACCGCTGCTCCCAAGCCCGCCCGCAACCCCGTGACCGGAGCATTCCTCGACCCGGCTCTTGAGCAGGCCTTCCGGCACGAGCAGTTCCAGCTCGCCGACGGCCGCTTTGTGCGCATCAGCATAGTCTTGAGCACATGTGTGTTCCTGCTCTACGCGCTGCACGACCTGTATGTGATTCCGGAAGCGGCGATAACGGCGCTCAAGATCCGCTTCGGTCTCTTCGCGCCGCTGGCCGCCATCTGTGTCGGGCTGGTCTTCTCACCGCTGTTCGAGCGCCTGCATCAGCCCATTGCCCTGCTCTTTGGAACGATTGCCACCACCAGCGTGCTGCTCCTGGGAGCGATCTCGCCGGCCGAGGGCTTTTATCCGTACACGACCTACGCGACGATCTTCATCACGATGGGGCCGTTCATCCTGAAGATGGGGGTGCCGGCGCAGCTTTCGTATATCGCCATCTCGATGCTCGATTTCAACCTCGTTCACCATCTGCTTCCCAGAGACCCGCCGCATGTCGTCTTTTCGATCAACTTTTCCTTGTTTCTGATGGGACTCCTCGGCGCCTTCATCGCCTTCCAGCAGGGCCAGGATACAAGGACGAGCTTCCTGCAGCGGCACACCATCGCCAAGCAGATCGTCATCATCCAAGCCGAGCGGGAAAAAGCCGACAGCCTGCTGCTCAACATCCTGCCGCAGGCGATAGGCGACCGCCTCAAGTCCGAACATCGCGCCATCGCCGACGGCTTTGCCGAAGTGACCGTGCTGTTCTCCGATATCGTCGGCTTCACCAAGCTGTCGGAGCGGCTGTCGCCGGAGGAGCTGGTCATCCGGCTCAATTCGCTGTTCTCGGCGTTCGACGATGCCGCGGTGCAGCTCGGGCTGGAGAAGATAAAGACCATCGGCGATGCGTACATGGTCGTCGGCGGCCTGCCCTCGCCCCATGACGACCAGGCGGGAGCGATCGCCGAAATGGCGCTGCGGATGCAAGCGATCGTGAGCGAAGATGCCCGGCTGCACGGCGACAAGCTCAGCATCCGCATCGGCATCCACAGCGGCCCGGTGGTAGCGGGCGTCATCGGCAAACGGAAGTTCGCCTACGATGTCTGGGGCGACACCGTGAACACCGCCAGCCGCATGGAATCGCACAGCGAGCCAGGCCGGATTCAGATAAGCGCCGCCGTCGCCGCCAGGCTCACGGGGCGCTACAAGCTCGTGCCGCGCGAGATGATCGAGGTAAAGGGCAAAGGCCCGATGCAGACATACTTCCTTGAAGCCAATCCGCCCGGCGGTGCCAGCGGCGCCAGCGGTGTCAGCGGCGCCAGCGGCGCTTGACGCTCCGACTTTTCTCCGCCCCTTCCTCCCTCCGGCCCGCCTTGGGTAAACGGAGCGGCGCGAGCGCGGCCCTGTTTCGCGCCAAGCCAAGATGTGACGCCTGCCCACCCCCGACATGTTGGCCCGATCGCGCGTCCGATCGCGCTCCCGATTGCGCGCTCGCGCCGGTCCGTCGCAGCGCAGCGCGCGGAAAACCTTTTGCATCCGCAAAGGGTCTCTAATCGTAATATGGTTTGCAGTGCAGTCCCCTTCCCGTCATGGGCGTGCGGCCCACCCGCGCTGGCTCGCGACCTTGCTGCTCGTCCTGTACGTGGCAGCGGTGCACGGCCTGCCGGCGCTGCACCTGGGGTGGCACGACAGCCATCACGTCCATGAGCGCGGCGGGCTGCGCTGGCTGAAGGCGCGGCCGCTCGTTCACTCGCACGTCCATCGGGCGGGTGACGCGACGGAGTCCGATCATTTCGAGGTACCGAAGTGGACAGCCCAAAGTCCGCATCCTCGCCTCTGTGCCAACCTTGAGCCCCCGACCGACGGAGCAGCGCCGCATCTTGCCGCCGGCCCGGCGCATGGCCAGGCCTCCCTGCTGGCTCCCGGCGCCCTGGCAGCGCTTGGCCCCGTTCAGTCCTCCGTAATTCAACCTGTCGGCCAGATAGACATCTGCCGCCGCGTCCTTTTCTCCGACCGCCGCGCCCGTGCTCCTCCCGCATCGAGCTGACTCCCCAAAATCAGCTTCGATAACTTATCGCAAGGAGCACTGTCCATGTGTCACCGCATCCTGCTGCGCGCGCCCGTGCGCCCGCTGGTACTGTCCTTATTGTGCCTCGCGGGTCCCGCGTGGGCCGCCGCCGAGCCGCCGATTGCCCCTGCCGCGGAGCCGCCCCTTGCCGCGCCGCCGCCGTCCCCACCGCCAGCAGCGCAGGCGCCAGCGCCGCCTGGCTCAGCGCCTACCCCGGCGGCCCCCGGTGCCGCTGCCGACCCCGCTGCGCCGTCCGCTCTACCACCGAGCCTCCCTGCTCCACCCAGTATCGCCGCGCCGCCGAGTATCGCCGCGCCGCCGAGTATCGCCGCGCCGCCGACCGCCGCCGCATCGCCGACTGCGGCCCCGGCGCCAAGCGCTGCCGCGCAACCGAGCACCGCTCCGGCAGCGAGCACGGACGCACCACCTGTCGCCGCCGCGCCCCCAGCCCCGCCGCTGCCACCGGCCGCGGCGCCCGCCAAGGCACCGGCTCGCGACAGCTTCGTAGCCGTCGTCACGGCGGAGCGGCCGCAAAGCGCGGCGTCAGCCCAGACCGTGCGCGATCGCGATCTCCAGCTGCGGCCGATTCAGCGCGTCTCTGACCTTTTGCGGGTTGTCCCCGGACTTCTCACCGTGCAGCACTCCGGCGGCGGCAAGGCCAACCAGTATCTCTTGCGCGGCTTTGATGCGGACCACGGCACCGACGTGGCTTTCTCGCTCGACGGCATTCCCATCAACATGGTGACGCACGGCCACGGGCAGGGCTTTTCGGATATGAACTTCATCATTCCGGAGCTCATCGAGCGCGTCGAAATCACCAAGGGTCCCTACTTCCTAGAGCAGGGCGATTTCGCCACCGCCGGCGCGGTGAACCTGGTGACGCGCAAGAGCTTCGCGGGCAATCAAGTCAGCTTCTCCGTGGACACCCTGGCCGGCCTGCGGGCGCTCGCGGTGGGCAGCCCGCAGCTGCGCATTCTCGACGGCAGACTCCATCCGCTGGTGGTCGCCGAGGTCTCGCACGCCAACGGCCCGTTTATAAATCCAGAGAACTTCAACAAATTCAATCTCTTTGGGAAGCTGAGCTACGACATCGGTCCGCATACGCTCATCTCTCTGGCGGTATCAAGCTATGGCGGGAGCTGGAACGCCTCCGGACAGATTCCCACCCGCGCCGTGGATGCCGGGCAGCTCGACTTCTTCGGCTACATCGACCCGACCGAAGGCGGCGCTTCGGCCCGCCACAACGTCTACCTGTCCTTCAACCACCGCGACGGCCAGCGCAGTGAGTTCAACGCCCTTGTGTATTGGACCGGGTACAGCTTCAAGCTCTACTCGAACTTCACGCTGTTCTCGGCCGATCCGATTCGCGGCGATGAGATCGAGCAGGGCGACGACCGCCAGCTCGGCGGGCTCAAGGCTTCCTACCGGCGGCGCCTCAGCTGGCGCTGGCTGACCTTCGATACGACGATCGGCGTCAACGTCCGGCACGACTCGATTCACAATACCCTCTATCGCGCGCAGGCGCGGCAGCGGCTGGAAGGGATTGCCGACAACGACGTGAACGAAACCAGCCTTGGCGCCTACCTCAAGGAAGAAATCGCGTTTTCCAAGTATGTGCGCCTGGTCGCCGGTCTGCGTGCCGACTACTTCGTCTTCGACGTCACCGACCGGCGCGAGATGCTGCCCACGGATCCGACGGTGGCCGCGGATCCGGCGAACAAGAGCTCGGGCGTTCTGGGCGCGGGGCTCCTAAGTCCCAAGGCCTCGCTGATCGTCTCGCCGCACCGCGCCGTCGATCTGTTTGCCAATTTCGGCTACGGCTATCACTCTAACGACGCGCGCGGCGTGGTGCGCGGGGTCGATCCGGTGACGGCGCTCACGCCGGCGATCGGCTATGAGCTCGGCGCCCGCACGCGGCTGTTCAACCGCCTGGACCTGGCGCTCGCGCTGTGGGGCCTGGAGCTCGCCAGCGAGCTTGTGTGGTCCGGCGATGAAGGCACGACGGAAGAGAGCGGGGCCACGCGGCGCCTCGGCCTGGAGTTCGAGACCCGCCTCCGCATCCTCGACTGGCTGCACTTCGACTTCGACTTCACCGCCAACGATGCGCGCTTCCGCGAAAACGCCGGCAACGGCAACGCCGTCGCCCTCGCCCCGCGCTTCACCCTCAGCAGCGGCCTGTCGCTGCGCACCCCGTTCGGTCTGCGCGGCTCGCTGCGCTTCACCGGCATCACCCCGCGTCCGGCCACGGAGGACGAGTTCCTGACCGCCCAAGGCACTTACCTTATCGATGCGTTCGTCGGCTACCGCTGGCGCTTCATCGAGATCAGCGCCAGCGTCGAAAACCTGCTCGATCAGCGCTACAAGCAAGCGCAGTTTGCCACCACCTCGCGCCTCGCCAGCGAAGCCCCGACCAACGCGCCGCCGCCGCCGAACGCCTGCCCTGCGAGTACCCGCGCCCAGACCGGCCCAAACGGCAACTTCATCGGCTGCGAAGACGTGAACTTCACCCCCGGCTATCCGATAAACACCCGCTTCACTCTCTCCTTGTTCTTCTAAGCTTCTTTACAGGGGGCACCTTCCCGTGCCCCCCCGTCCGGCAAAGCCGGCCGGGTCCCCCCCATGCCGCGCGCTTCCCGCGC
>CALFML010000471.1 GCA_937879845.1 uncultured Myxococcales bacterium | reverse complement strand
GTACACCGATGAGCTCGACGCGTACATCACCCGTCCGACCCTGCGCTGGCGCGCCGCTTCGAGGACCCGCTGCGTCGCAAGGACGTTCAGGGTGTTGTAGCGCTCGAATCCGTCGGACCACGACAGGCGTACCCCGGGCTGCCCGGCGAGATGCCAGACGACGTCGACACCGTCGAACGCGGCATCGAGGTCGGCGGTGACCAGGTCGGCCTCGACGAGCCGGAATCGGTCGTTCGTGAGCGCGCCCGACAGGTTCCGTCGCTTCGCCGCCTGGTCGTAGTAGTCGGTGAAGCAGTCGATGCCGACGACCTCGTGGCCTTCCGCGAGCAGGCGGTCGACGAGCGTGCTTCCGATGAACCCGGCTGCACCGGTGACGACGACGGTCATGGGGAGAGTCTGTGACCTTTCCGGCGTGGATGTCGAACGCGACGTCCAGATGGGCCGATGACGTTCAGGTCGGCGTCACCCGGGTGGCGGTGGGGTCGCCCGCCGCCATGGTCCACGCCGCGGCGGGTGGTGTGGGAATGGCGGCCGTGCAGCTCGCGCACCGCCGCGGTGCCGAGGTCTACGCGACAGCCGGCCCGGCAAAATGGGGGTCCGTGCGCGCGATGGGCGTCCAGCAGGTGGCGAGCTCGCGCTCCCTGGAGTTCGTGGCGGACTTTTGCCAGGCGAGCGGCGGACGCGGGGTAGACCTGGTGTTGAACTCTCTGGCCGGGGAGTTCGTGGACGCGAGCTTATCGCTGCTGTCTGACGGCGGACGCATGCTCGAGATCGGGAAGACGGATGTGCGGGAGCCGGAGCAGATCGCGGTGGCCCATCCGGGCGTGCGCTATCGCGCCTTCGACCTCGGGGCGGCCGGCCCGGAGAAGCTCGGCCTGATGCTGGCGTCGATCGCGGATGGACTTTCGCGGGGAGAGCTGCACCCCCTGCCGGTGCAGGCTTTTCCGATCACCCAGGCGCAGCAGGGATTCCGGTTCATGGCGCAGGCGCGGCACGTCGGCAAGATCGTGCTGGTACCGCCGCAGCAGCCGGTTCCCGGCAACGGCACCGTGCTCGTGAGCGGCGGACTCGGTGGGCTCGGTCTGCACATCGCGCGCTGGCTGGCCCGGCAGCACGTCGCGCATCTGCTGCTCATCGGGCGGCGGGGAATGGACACCCCGGGCGCCGCCCTCGCAGTCGCCGAGCTGCAAGCCCTGGGGGCACGGGTGACGGTGCGGGCCGTGGATGTCGCGGATCAAGTCGGCCTGAAAGCGGTACTGGAGTCGGTGCCCGCCGAGCTGCCGTTACGCGGCGTGGTGCATGCCGCCGGAGTGCTGGATGACGGCGTAATCGAAGAACAGACCGCGGACCGCTTCCAGGCGGTTCTGTCGCCCAAGGTGGCCGGCGCCTTCAACCTGCATCTTCTGACCGCAGCGCACGAGCTCAAGCTCTTCGTGCTGCTCTCGTCCGCAGCGGGCCTGCTCGGGTCGGCGGGACAGAGCAGCTACGCGGCGGCCAATGCCTTTGTCGATGCGCTGGCCGCGCACCGGCGGGCGCTGAACCTTCCGGGCCAGAGCCTGGGCTTCGGCGCCTGGTCGGGCTACGGAATGGCGGCAGCGCTGAAGGCCAGCCAAAGGGCGCGCTGGCCGGGTCTCAAGTGGCTGTCTCCGGCCGAGGGCATCAGGCTGTGGGAGCGCGCGCTGGCGCAGCCGGAGGCGCACCTGGGCGTCATGCCGCTCGATCTGCGGGCGCTCCAGCAGGCTCTGGGCGCTGCGGTTCCTCCGCTGTGGTGGTCGCTGCTCACGCGACCGGCTGCGCGGTCGGCACCGAGCCTGAGCTGGTCGGCGGCGCTCCTGGCGCTGCCCGCTGGATCGCGCAAAGAGGCAGTCCGCGGCGCGGTCCAGACAGAGGTGGCGCGCGTGCTCGCCCAGAGCAGCCCGGCTGCGGTACCGGTCGACAGGCCGCTCAAGGAGCTCGGGATGGACTCCTTGATGGCGGTGGAACTGCGCAATGCGCTGGCGCAGCGGCTCGGCAAGCCGCTGCCGGCGACCCTGGCTTTCGACTACCCGACCGTCGAGGCGCTGGCGGCGTGGCTGCTGGCGCAGCTCCTGCCATCGGAGGCGAAGGCCGCCCTGCCTACTGCACAACCGGCCCGCGAAGACGGGACGGCGATCGCGATCATTGGCGTCGGCTGCCGGTTTCCCGGCGGCGTACACGACCCCGAGAGCTTCTGGAAGCTGCTTGAGCACGGTGTGGACGCCATCGAGGAAGTGCCCGTGCAGCGCTGGGACCGCGATGCGTACTACGACAAGGACCCGCAGGCCCCTGGAAAGATGGTCACGCGGTGGGGCGGCTTCCTGCCCGCCATCGATGGCTTCGAACCGGAGTTCTTCGGCATCTCCCCCCGCGAGGCGACCCGCATCGACCCGCAGCAGCGTCTGTTGCTCGAGGTGAGCTGGGAGGCGCTCGAGAGGGCGGGCCAGACGGCCAAGACGCTCTTTGGCAGCGACACCGGCGTCTACATGGGAATCTGCGGCAACGAATATCAGGAGCTGCTGCGACGCAGCGGTCAAGACATCGATCCCTATGCGCTTCTCGGCACCGCGCACAGCACCAGCGTGGGCAGGCTGTCCTATTGGCTGGGGCTCAAAGGGCCCAACATCCCGGTGGACACCGCCTGCTCATCTTCCCTGGTGGCGGTGCACCTGGCCTGTCAGGCGCTGCGCAACCGGGAGTGCAGCCTGGCGCTGGCGGGTGGCGTCAACGTGGTACTCAGCCCGGAAGGCACGATGTACTTCAGCCGGCTGGGCGCGATGTCGCCGACCGGAAGATGCCGCAGCTTCGCCGATGATGCGGACGGTTATGTCCGCAGCGAAGGATGCGGCGTGGTCGTGCTCAAGAGGCTCAGCGACGCCATCCGCGACGGCGATGCGATCCAGGCCGTGATCCGCGGCTCCGCGGTCAACCAGGACGGCAGGAGCAATGGGCTGACCGCCCCCAATGGGCCTGCGCAGCGCGAGGTGATCGAGCGCGCGCTCCAGCAGGCCGGCATCGAGCCGATGGAGATCGAGTACGTCGAGGCGCACGGCACCGGGACGCCGCTCGGCGATCCGATCGAGCTTCAGGCGCTGGGGGAAGGGCTGGGAGCGGGCCGCGGCGCCAACGATCCCCTCGTCGTCGGGTCGGTCAAGTCGAACTTCGGACATACGGAAGCAGCGGCAGGTGTCGCGGGACTGCTCAAAGTGGTCCTGAGCCTGCAGCGGGGGATGATTCCCAAGTCGCTGCACTTCCACCGGCCGAATCCGCACGTGCCGTGGAAAGAGATTCCGATCGCGGTAGCGCAGACGCTCAGCCCCTGGCCAACCCGGCCCGGCAAGAGGCGGCTGGCCGGGGTGAGCGCGTTCGGGTTCAGCGGCACGAACGCCCACGTGGTCGTAGAAGAAGCGCCGCCGCGGAGGGAGGACTCGGCGGCGGCGGATCGCGCGGCGGAGCTGCTCGTGCTGTCGGGACGGAGCGAAGCGGCGGTTGTCGCCCAGGCAGCGCGGCTCCACGATCATCTGAAACGGCATCCCCAGCTCAGCCTCCTCGATATCGGATACAGCCTGAGCGCGACCCGAAGCGAGAGAGAGCACCGCCTGGCCCTGGTCTGCAGCACGCGCGACGAGCTGCACGCGCAGCTGCGGAGCGCCGCCCAAGCGAACCCGCCGCCCGAGGCGATCCGCGGCCTGGCCTCTGCGGGCGGTGGCAAGCTCGCGTTCCTGTTCTCTGGACAAGGGGCGCAGGTGCCTGGAATGGGCAAGCCGCTGTATGCGGCCTGGCCGGTCTTCCAAGCGGCGATCGACCGATGCGCCGAGCTTTTCGACCCCGGGCTCGCGCGGCCGCTCAAAGAGGTGATGTGGGGCGCGCCTGGCAGCAGCGAAGCGGCCTTGCTGGACCACACCGTCTACACCCAGCCCGCGCTATTTGCCCTGGAGTACGCGCTGTTTGAGCTGTGCCGATCGTGGGGTCTGGAGCCGGACTTCGTCGCCGGGCACAGCGTCGGGGAGCTCGTGGCGGCGGTCGCGGCGGGGGTCCTGACGCTGGAGGACGCGGCGCGGCTGTGCGCGGCGCGCGCCCGGCTGATGCAAGAGCTCCCTGGCGGCGCCATGGCAGCGATCGAGGCGGAAGAATCTGCCGTCGAAAAAGAGCTCCGAGAAAACGCCGGCCGGGTGTGGCTCGCCGCGGTCAACGGGCCCAAGCAGACCGTGATCTCCGGAGAGCCCGCGGCCGTGAGCGAGCTAAGCGAGCGGTTTGCCCAAAGAGGAGTGAAGACCAAGCGGCTCAGCGTCTCACACGCGTTCCACTCCGGGCTCATGGAGCCGATGCTGAAGGCGTTCCGGAACGTCGCCCAGGCCCTGCGTTACCGGAGACCGGAGCGGTTCCTTATGAGCACGCTGACCGGCACAGCGTGGACGGAGCGGGAGTGTACGGCGGAGTACTGGGTGAAGCAGGTGCGAGAGCCGGTGCGGTTCGCGCAAGTGGTAAAGGAGCTGCACGAAGAGGGCGCCCGAAGGTTCCTGGAGCTTGGGCCGCAGGCGGGGCTCGTCGGGCTCGTGGATGCAAACGTGCCCGGCGCGAAGCTCTGGTTGCAGGGGATGCTGAGAAAAGGGCGAGCAGAGGCGGCGAGCGCGCTGGAAGCGCTCGGTGGGCTCTGGTGCGGCGGCGCGGAAGTGAACTGGAAGGGCGTATACTCACAAGCGGCGCGGCGGGTGGAGCTACCGACCTATCCCTGGCAGCGCCGTCGGTATTGGATCGAAGCGCCGGCTCGTGCAGCAGCGCGGGTGCGGGCACCGGGTGGGGGGATGGGTCATCCACTCATCGGCCGTTCGATTGCGCTGTCGACGCAGACGCAGACAAAGATCTGGGAAGTCCCAGTGACGCTTGATGGCCTGCCGTGGCTGGCGGATCATCGTGTGCAGGATGCCGTGGTGTTGCCCGGGACGGCGTACGTCGAAATGGCGCTTGCAGCGGGCCAAGAGGTGCTGCGTGAGGGTCCGTATGTAGCCAGCGAGCTGGCGTTCCTAGCGCCGCTGATCCTATCGGAGGAGAGCGGCGCGGAGGTGCAGGTTGTCGCGACGGAGGAGCAGCCCGGTCAGTGGCAGCTCCAGGTGGCGAGTCGCCAGCCGGACCAGGCGCCCAGCGCCTTCCTCGTCCATGCCCGCGGCCGGCTGTCACGGAGCAAGCCCGCCGCGAGTCCGGACCGGCCGGATCTGGCGGCGCTGCGTAGTCGCCTTCAGGGAGTCGCGGCATCCGAGCTATATGAAGGACTCCGCACGTCCGGTCTGCACTACGGCACCGCTTTCCAGGGGGTGCGGGAGCTGTGGTGCGGCCCCGGCGAAGCGTTCGGGCGCGTGCAGCTACCAGCGGAAGCAGGCGCTCGGATGGGGTACGCGCTGCACCCGGCGATGCTCGATGCGTGCCTGCAAGTGACGGCGGGCGCCATCAGGGAACGCGAAGGGACCACGCCCTGGGTTCCGGTCGCCGTAGACGCTGTGCGGCTGCTCAAGCGGCCGATGGACGAGCTGTATTGCCACGTCCGACTGAGCCCGTCCGGCCCAGAGTCGTCCCAGCGGTTGCGCGCCGATCTCCGCCTCTTTGATCGCGACGGCGAAGCGGTGGCGGAGCTCACCGGGCTCGTGTTGCAGCGTCTGCCCAGCGGTGCTCGCGAGCGAGAGCAAGATGGCTGGTTCGTGGCGCCGAACTGGGAGCGCGCCAGCCTGCCCGCGCCCAGGTTGCCGGCGGGTCGCTGGCTTCTAGTTGGGGAAGACGGAGAGGTCGGCAGCGCGCTTGGCCGCTTGCTTGAACGCGCCGGCCACGCCGTGGTGCAGCTGCCATCACCGGTCCGTGCTGCAGGGCTCCGGGGGTCGCTGCAAGCGGCTTTCGCTGAAAAAGCCCCCCTGGGCGTTGTGCACTTCGGGGACCCCGCAAGGACTGAAAACCTCGACGCTGAGCTGTTGAGCGGCTGCGACAGCGCGCTCGCCACCGTGCAGGCGCTGGTCGGCGGGGCGTTTCGCGATCCGCCGCGGCTCTGGCTAGTGACGCGCGGCGCCCAGGCGGTAGGAGGAGCCACGGTCCGGCTGCAGCAGGCGCCGCTCGTGGGACTGAGGCGGGTGATTGCGCTCGAGCACGGCGAGCTGCGCTGCCGTCATATCGATCTGGACCCGACCCCCTCACCTGCTGACGCTGATGCGCTGGCCGCCGAGCTCCTGGCGGACGCCGAGGAAGAGGAGACCGCCTGGCGCAGCGGCGAGCGCTGGGTCGCGCGGCTTGGGTACAAAAACCCTGCGAGCGGTCCGCCCTTCGCGCCGGCTGCGGCTGGCAGCTACCTGATCAGCGGTGGGCTGGGCGGACTTGGGCTGAGCGTAGCCGGCTGGCTGGCCGAGCGGGGGGCGGGGCATCTCGTGCTGGTCGGGCGCTCGGGTGCGAGGAGCGCCGAGCAACAAGCGGCGGTGGCGGCGCTGCGTGATAAGGGAGTCTGCGTGACGGTGGCGGTCGCTGACGTAGCCCAGCGGGCGGAGCTCGCCGCGCTCTTCGCGGAGGTGCGCGCTTCCGGAATGCCGCTGCGCGGAATCATGCATGCGGCGGGAGTGCTCGATGATGGGCTGCTGCAGCAGCAGACCCCAGAGCGCCTTCATGCGGTGCTGGCGCCGAAGATCCTCGGCGCTTACCACCTTCATGAGCTGTCGCGTGAGCTGCCGCTGCAGTGCTTTGTGCTGTACTCTTCGGCCGCCGGACTGCTGGGGACACCGGGGCAGGGTAGCTATGCCGCGGCAAACGCGTTCCTGGATGCCCTGGCGCACCATCGCCGCGCGCAGGGCTTGCCGGCGCTGAGCATTGACTGGGGCCCGTTCTCAGAAGTGGGTCTGGCGGCTGTAAACGCCGGCGCGCGGCTCACGGCGCGGGGGCTGCGGAGCCTGACCCCGGCGGAGGGTCTGGAGGTGCTCGGCCGGCTGCTCACCGGGGACGCGGCGCAGATGGGAGTCGTCCCATTCGATCTTCAACCCTGGGCAGCGCTCCATCCGGCGGCGGCCGCGAGCCGG
>CALFML010000470.1 GCA_937879845.1 uncultured Myxococcales bacterium | reverse complement strand
GACGCCGCCCCAGGTGCGCAGCGCCGACCTCCACGACCTGGACGTCTCGCACGTGCTGGCGAGCTGGGAGACCCGCTACTCCAACGCCGCCATCGACAACGACCGCACCTACAACCTCAAGGTCGGCGCCGACAAGCTCAACGGCTATATCCTGCGCCCCGGGCAGGTCTTCTCGTTCAACGGCGCCGTCGGCGATCGCACCGAGAAAGAGGGCTACCGGGTCGCCCCGGTGATCTCGGGCGGGGAGCTCATCGACGGGCTGGCCGGCGGCATGTGCCAGATCGCCTCGACCCTGCACGCCGCCGCGTTCTTCGCTGGCCTGGACATCGTGCGCAGCACGCCGCACTCGCGGCCGTCCTCGTACATCCCCATGGGGCTCGACTCGACAGTGGTCTATCCGTCGGTGGATCTGAAGCTGAAGAACCCCTACGACTTTCCCGTGGTCGTCCACTATATGGTGAACCAGGGCTCGGTGAAGGTGGAGCTCCTCGGCAAGCAGCTGCCCTACCACATCGCCTTCGAGCGCGAGATCCTCACCGAGTCGAAGTTCCCCTCGACCACCCGTCCCGATCCCGAGATGCCGGCGACCCAGAAGTTCAACGATCAGGACGGCTACCCCGGCTACCGCATCAAGCGCCGCCGCTACATGTACACGGGAAAGTGGAAGATCGATCCGAAGAACGAAAACCGCGGCAAGCCCGACGGACTCATCTCCCGACGAGAGTGGGACGTCAGCTACCCCCCGACGACCGAGATCGTCCATGTCGGGACCGGACCGGTCGCGCTCAAAAAGAAAGAGCCGCCGCCGGCGCATCACATCCCGGCGATTCCTACCTGGGCCAAGCCCCTGTTCGTGATTCAGCGCTAGGAGCGCCCATCAAAACCTACTGCGGCGTCCGTCCACGGCGTCCACCGTGCTCACGGCCACAAGGCCGCTCCGCGCGCTTTTCACCGCGGCCGGCCATCCTCGCTACGGTTTTGATAGGCGTTCCCAAGAGGTGGCTCGCGGACTGAGGCGGAGCCTCGGGGCAAGCTAGGGGATCGACATCGCCTGCTGCAGGCGGCTGCCTAGGGCGGAGAGCTCTTTCTGGAGAGGTTCGTCAAGGCGCGGCAGCGGCTCGCAGGTGCCGCGGATGTCGCCCTCGGTGAGCGACAGGCCGATGAGGACGCAGCGGCGGGCTTCGCTGCTCACCGTGATGTCGTTTTCAAACGAGCCGTGATCCAGGTGCGCGACAAAGCGGCGGACGATCACGGTCTCCTGCTCTTTGATCGGCAGCGAGCGGCGGCGGGTGTCCTCCCAGCGCGACTGGACGAGCCCCTGCTTGGGGTCGACCAGCGCCGGCACGTAACCAAGCTGGGTGAATGAGGCGGCCAGCGCTTCGATCGGATCGCGCGCCATCTGCGGCGTCACGAACTGGTAGGGCCGCTGCGGCTGCGCGCAGCCGGCAAGCAGGCCCAGCCCGAGTCCGCACCCAAGGGCGCAGACCCGGAAAAGCGTCCGGGATGAAACAGCCAGCCAACTGCCAACATCGAGTTTGTGGGTCCGCATCGGGCCCCAAATGGTACCCCTACGGCGGGCATCAAAGTCAAGGATCTGCGCGCCCGGTCATCCGTTCTAAGATCGCAAATGCTGGGATCACAGGATGCCGGCAACCCAGGAGTCCCCCCGATGACAAGTCCCAAGCGCCCGCCTTCCGCAGGCCCCAACCGCCTTGCCCATGTTGCTGCAGACCTAACCGGAGCCCCGAGCCAAGCCGCCGGCCTCTGTGCCGCATCCCCGCGCGGCTCCGGGCGCCTGGCTTTCCGGCTGGTCCTGACCTGCGGGCTCGCTCTGGCCGCGTGCGCTCCGCCGGCGGGTGCCGCGGACGCACCGGCCGCGGGAGAGGCGATACGGGGGCTTGGTCAGCTGATCGAAGGTCAGGCGCGCGCCGACGTGCTGCCGGGCCGGGGACAGCCGCGGCGGCTGCCGAACATCGTGTGGACGCCGGTGAAGCCGCGTGAGCCGGAGCTCGTTTTGGCCAAGTCCGCGGGGCCGCCGCTGTCGCTCACTTCTTCGGACGGCACCGGCCTGCAGCTGGTGGCGCTGGAGGCGCGGGCGGTGGTCGAGGATCCGCTGACGTTTACCGAGCTCAAACTCACGTTCAAAAATCCCCAGCCGCGGCAGCTGGAAGGAAACTTCGAGATCACCCTGCCGCCGGACGCGGCGATCAGCCGCTTCGCGATGCGCCAGGGCAACGCCTGGCAGGAAGGCGAGGTCGTCGAGCTCCAGGCCGCCCGCGAGGCCTACGAGGATTTCCTCCACCGCCGCCAGGATCCGGCGCTGCTCGAGAAGCAGGCCGGCAACCAGTTCCGCGCCCGCGTGTTTCCGATTCCGCCTTCCGGCGAAAAGCAGCTCATCCTCTCTTATTCGGCCGAGCGGCCGCGGGCGGATACGCCCTACCGCATCTACCTGCGCGGTCTGCCCGAGCTGCAGCGCCTTGATATCCGCGCCATCGTCGCCAAAAGCTCCAGCGGCGCGGGACAGGCGTCGTCGCTCGGCGGGGAGACGCTGTCGCACCAGACGGTGACGGTGCAGAAGCAGAACTTCCGTCCCGATGTCGACTTCGAGGTCGCCGTGCCGGTGCCGCAGGCCGCCGACAACTCCGCCGTCGGGCTGCGCCACCAGAACCTGGCCGTGGCGCGCATCTCGCCGCTGCCGGCGGACAAGCAGGCGCAGACCGATCCGCTCGACAGCGTCATGATTCTTTTTGATACCAGCGCCTCGCGGGCGCTCGGCTGGCAGGCGCAGGTCGATGCGCTCGGGGCGCTGGTCGAGACCTTGCGCCGCGAAGCCGGCGCGGGGCTGCCGCTGCGGGTCCTGTGCTTCGATCAGGAGGTCGAGTCGATCTTTGACGGCCCGGCCGGCCAGTTCAGCGGGACGCTGTTGCAGCGGGTGCGGGAACGGCGGGCGCTCGGGGCCTCGAACCTGGAGAAGGCGCTGCGCGCGGCCGCGGCGCAAAAGGGCGCGCCGATGCAGCGCGTGCTGCTCATCACCGACGGCATCGTCACCGCGGGAGCGACCGAAGCGCCGGAGCTGCGCAAGCTGGTCACCGCCCTGTCGGCGCAGGGAGTGCGGCGCGCCGATGCGATTACCTTCGGCGGCATCCGCGACGACGCGCTGCTCGCTAAGCTTGTCACCGCCGGCCTGGCGAGCGACGGCGTGGTGATCGACGGCGAGACCCCGCCGCAAGCGGTGGCGCGGCGGCTCATGCGCGCGACGTTCTCCGGCATCCAGGTCGCGGTGCCGGGCAGCCCGTGGGTGTGGCCGGTGCAGCTGGACGGCGTCCAGCCGGGCGACGAGGTGCTGGTCTACGCCGACCTGCCGGACGGCAAGCCGTTCGAAGTGACGCTCACCGACAAGGCGCAGCGAGTCGAAAGCCGCCCCGTCGTCACGGTGGAAGTGGCGCGGCCGCTGCTGGAGCGGGCGTGGGTCAATGCCCGCATCCATCGACTGCTGCACCAGCGCGACAAGCTCGCGGAGACCGATCCCGATCTGCGCGACGCGCTCAAGCACCAGATCGTCGATTTATCGACCAAGTTCCGCGTCCTGTCGGATTTCACCGCGCTCTTGGTGCTGGAGACGGAGCAGGACTATGCGCGCTTCCGCATCGATCGCCGCGCCCTCACCGACATTCTCACCATCGGCGTGAGCGGCCTGGAGGTCATAAACCGCAAGAACCTGGCCCCGGTCGTCGTCGAAAATCCGCCGCCGCGCATCATCAACCAGCTCGCCCAGGATCGGGACGGGGAGGGCGGCGCGCCGGCCAAGACGCCGCGGTCGCCGCGGCCGATTAGCGGCAAGGACTCCGTGGCCACCAAAGCGGAGCCGCGGGAGGCAGAGAAGCGCCGCAGCGCGGTCAGCGGCGCTTCGGCCTTGCGGGGGGATGATAGCGGGGCCAGCGCCGCTTCCTCTGCTCCGCCGCGCCCGGGCGCGGCGACGCGGCAGCGGGTGCCGGCAGAGAGCAGCGCCCCGCCGCCGCAGTTCGGCGCTCCGTCCGCCGGTGGTGCGGCACCGGCGCCGGCGCCTGAGCCGCCCGCCGCCCCGCCGCCCCCGCGCATCGAGCGTGCGGCCAATAAAGCGCTGGAGAGCAGGAACCTAGACGAAGCCAAAAAGGAAGAGCGCAAAGCCGACCGGGCGGAGCGGCAACCGCTGACCAAGCCCACCGCGAGCTCGCGTCCGCGTCCGCTGCCCGATCACGTGCTGACCCCGGTGCCGCCGCCTCCTCCTCCCCCGCCGCCGCCGCCGCCGCCGCCGCCCGAAGCGGAGCCTTATGAAGGCAAGCTGCGCGAAGTCCTGGGGCTGGTCAAGGCGCGGCGGCTCAAGGAGGCGCTGCCGCTGGCGCAGCGCTGGCGTGACGAAGATCCCGGCGATGTGCTGGCGCTCCTGGCGCTCGGTGAGGTGTTTGAGGCGCTTTCCGACAAGCGCGCGGCGGCGCGGGCCTACGGCTCGATCATCGATCTGTTCCCGGGCCGCGCCGATCTGCGGCGGTTCGCCGGAGCGCGCCTGGAGCGCCTGGCCAACGAAGGCTTGCCGCTGGCCGTCGATACCTTCGAGAAAGCGCGGGCGCAGCGGGCCGATCACCCCGCCAGCCATCGGCTGCTCGCCTACGCGCAGCTGCGCGCCGGTCGTCCGGCCGAAGCGCTGGAGACGATCATTGCCGGCGCCACCCGCTCGTATCCCGCCGGCCGCTTCGCCGGCGTCGACCGCATCCTGGCGGAGGACGTGGGCCTCATCGCCGCCGCCTACGCGCGGGCCCAGCCCGACAAGCGCAGCCGCATCGAGCAGCGTCTCAGCGGCATCGGCGCCCGCATCGCCAGCGAGCCCTCGCTGCGCTTCGTCCTGACCTGGGAGACCGATGCCAACGACGTCGACTTCCATATCTACGACGGGCGCGGCGGCCATGCGTTCTACGGCTCGCGCGCGCTGCCCACGGGAGGGGAGCTCTACGCCGACGTCACCACCGGCTATGGCCCGGAGTGCTTCACCATCCCGCTGCCGCCCGGCGCGCGCACCTACCCGTACAAGCTGCAGGCGCACTATTACTCACGCGGACCCATGGGCTACGGCATGGGCAAGCTCGAGGTCTTGGAGCACGACGGCAAGGGCGGCATCCGCTTCAGCGAGCGGCCCTTTGTCATCATGGTCGACAGCGCCTTCGTCAACCTGGGCGAGGTCCGCAGCCAGCTTACGGAGTAACGGAGGCGCATGTAGGGTAGCTAGCGCCGGCAACAACCGGCCCCACCGCTGCAAGCTGCGGACAACAGTCCCAAGCTCCGATTCCCCAGCTCTTCCCGTCTGTTTTTGCGACCCGCTGCTTCTTTTGGGCAATGGCGACCTGGGCTTGCCCGTTTTTGACCTACGACGCTGCTGCGAGTTTGCAGATCTTGCCCGATTCTCGACTATGATGAAGCTTGGACACAGCTGGCATAAAGCTTGCGTTACCCGCTTATGCCAGGTGTCACTGGCGGGAGGATTTATGACGCGCGTGCAGCCAAGCCGTGGGAACTCGATAGCAGCCGGAGTGCTCGGTCGCGTGCTTTGGGCCCTGGCCCTGGCCGCTGCTGCCGAGGCCCGAGCTGCCGAGAACGAGCTGCCGCGGGACGTGGTCTTCGCCACGCAGACGCTGCCGTCGAGTTCGAGCCGCCTTTTGCCCGTCACCGCAGAGGCGGAGATGCGCACGGTCTCGACCAGCTCCGTAATGGTGCCAAGCCCGCTGCCCGACCTTGATGTCGGCGAGCTGTTTCCTACCGAGTCGTTCGCTGAAGCCGGCGATCAGCCGACCTGCAGCACCGTCGCCAGCCTGGCGGAGCGGCTGCTCGGCATCTGCCTGCGTCAAGGTCTGTCGCCGAGCGAGCGGGCGCTGACCCAGCGGCTTTTAGGCAGCGCTGGCCAGCCCAACCGCACCGATGCCTGGTCGCGCGACACCGAGAGCTTGTTCCGCCTCGCCCAGTGCGCCGGCTCGCTGTCGGAGCAGCGCGTGGTCGCCGAAGCCGCGCTGTCGGCGGCGGAGGCGGAGCTGCAGATCGGCGCCAGCGCAGCGGGCGCATCGCTGTCGGCGTGCCGCCGTGAGCGGACGCAGCGGGCGCGGTGGCTGTGGACCTACCGCCTTGCCGCCCTGGATGTCGCGCAGGGCGACTACCTGCGCGCCGCCGCCACCTTGCTCCATCTCCATCGCACGGCGCCGACCCGGAGCCTGGTCTCACGCATGGGCGCCGCCCGCCAGAAACTTCTGGAGACCCACGTCAGCCAGTTCCGCTAAGTCGCCAAGTCGCGGCGGATCCCGCGGCGGCTAGTCTTCGCGCAGACCGTCCACCGGCCGCATGCGTCCGGCCCGCAGCGATGGATAAAGCGTCGCCACGAGCGAGATCAGCACCGTCACGCCGCTGGTCCACAAGATCTCGCGCGGGGATATCTGCACCGGCAGCTTGTCGATCATGTAGACCTTGGCATCGAGCAAGTAGTTCAGCCGGCGCACGATGGCGCAGGTGAGCAGCCCCATCCCCACGCCCAGCAAGGTCCCGAGCATCCCTATCACCATCCCGGCGACGCGGAACACCGAAACCACGGACGGCGCCGAGGCCCCCATCGCCTTGAGGATGGCGACCTCGCGCGTCTTATCGATCACCATCATCGTCAAGCTGGCGACGATATTAAACGCCGCGACGAGGATGATGAGGAACAGCACCAGGGTCAGCACCGCCTTTTGCAGCGCCAGCGCGGCAAACAGGTTGTGGTTGAGCTCCTCCCAGTCTAGGCTCCGGTACGCGCCGCCGCTGAGCGTCTTGACCAGCTCTCCTCCCAAGAGCCGGGCGCGATCGACGTTGCGGCAGCGCAGCTCCAGACCCGTGACGACGTTGCCTTGGCCGACCAGATCCTGGGCGCGCGGCAGGCCGATGATCACAAGGCGGCGATCGTACTCGTCAAAGCCGGCGCTGAAGATGCCGGCCAGGCGGAACTCCTGGGCGTGCGGCGGTGGGGGTCCGCCGCCGATCCTTGGCTCATCGCTTGTCCACATGTCCAGCCCGACCAGCGGCGCGATGAGCCGCAGCCGATCGCCGACGCGCAGCTTGAGCTTGTGGGCCAGCTCGGCGCCGATGAAGGCGCCGGGCAGCGGCGGGTTGGCATCGCCGCCCGCGCTTCCGGCCGGGGCCTGATCCAGCTGCAGCGCGGAGAGCGCGGGCTTGCTCCCATCCGCCAGCGGCTGCATCCACTTCTGCAGATCCACGACCTTGGGCGCGCGCACCGGATCGATGCCCTTGACCAGGACTCCCGAGGACAGCGCGCCCTCTTTGGCCACCAGCATCTCGTTATAGACAAACGGCGAGGTCGCCACCACCTCCGGGTTCTGCTCCAGGGTCTTGCCGATCTCGTCGTACTCTTGGAAGTCGGTGCCGTACTTGAGGATGAGGATGTGGGCGTTAAGACCTATGACCCGGTCGCGGATCTCGGCCTGAAAGCCTGAGGTCACCGCCATGACCACGGTGAGCGCCGCCACCCCCAGCATGACCCCCACCACCGCCACTGTGCTAAACACCGACAAGAAGTTTAGGAGAACCACCGTCACCGTCGACAGCGCCGCGATGAGCAGCATGAACGCCGGCTCCGGCGCCGGCTGCCCCGCGGTGAGAAAGTAATGCGCCGCCAGCGCGCCGGTGCCGAGCAGCAGCAGCACGGACAAGATCTGCGTCACCCGGTTGGCGCGGCGCCGCAAGAGATAGCGCCGGGCGATCTGCCGCTCGAACCGCTGCGGCCACAGCGACAGCAGCCACATCAAAAACGGGACGGAACTCAGCTCGCGGCTTTCCCCGGTTGGAGCGTTTTTCGGCATGAACTTGCTTGATCCTTACGCCTGGGTCGCCCGGACCGGCGAGCCGCGAGGCGGTTATACCATGCGCCGCCGCCGGCCTGCTGGCCGCTAATCGACGACCGATACCGGGGCGCCGAGCGGCGCGGCAGAGAACAGGCGGTAGGCGATGAAGTCGGGAAAACGGATGCAGCCGTGCGAGTCGGGGTAGCCCGGCAGCGGTCCGGCGTGCATGCCGATGCCGCCCAGGATGCGCAGGAAGTAGGGCATCGGCGTGCCGCGGAACGTCGTACCGGGCGGCTGCGGGGTGCCGAGCAGATCGACGTTGGCGGCGAGCACCTGGCCGCGATCGTCCAGGTAGTCGCCGTAGCGGCTGGAGACATGCTCGGGGATCTTCTCCATGATCGCGTACTGGCCGGGCGGCGTCTTGTGGCTGCGCCGTCCGGTGCACACCGAGGACTGCGCCACCAGGGCATCGCCGTCGAAGATATCGGCTCGCTGCGCTCCCAGGTGGATGACGATCGACGGCCGCTCCAGCGTATCTCCGGCGCGCCAGAAGTAGTCGCCGCCGGGCCGGAACTTTCCCCGCCGCGCCGGACCGGGGCTCGTCGCCGCGTGCGCTGGCGCGGCGGAGTCAGAGTCGGCTTCGGTCGCGGCACAGCCGGTGAGACTGGCGGCGGCAGCCAGCATCGCCGTCAAGGACACCCTGCAGCGCGGCTGTGCCGACGCCTTGCGGCGGCGATGTCCAAGCAGCCCAAGGAGTGCGGCGGCGCCTAAAAGCGGCACCGCTCCCGCCGGCTGCCGGCTGCCCGGAACCGCGGCGCAGGCGCCGATCACATAGGGAGTTCCGACCTCGCTGCGCTCCCCGGCTAAGTACACCACCGGATGGCGGGCGAGCTCGATGCCGGCGGCGTGCGCGGTCATGGTGATGCGGGTCCCGCGGGGGGCGCGGGTGCGCAGCGTGCGCTCATAGCGGCCAAGCTGCGTGTCGACGACCGGCCCGATCCACTCGCCGCCGTCGGCAGTGATGTCCACCGCGACCCCCGGCCCGAGCGGCACCGAGCGGATGTCGCGCGGCGTCACCGTCACCGTCACCTCGTCGTATCCCGGCGTGGCGACATCGCGGTTGACCCCGACATCCGATTCCAGCGCATTGACCAGCACCGCCGGCTCGCCGCGCAGCTTGAGCAGTGCCGTATCGAGCGCCATCGAGCCGAAGCCGTGCCGCGGCCCGTAGCCCCCGGCGCGGTCGGCGGCCGTCGTCGTGCGCAACAGCTCGCGCGTCTGCGTCGTCGTCAAGCTGGGATTAAGCTGCAACAGGAGCGCGATCGCGCCGGCGACATGGGGTGCCGCCTGCGAGGTGCCGCGCAGCACCCCATGCAGCCCATCATCGGCGACCAGCGCCGCCGGATCGCCGTCGATGTGAAAAGCCGAGCGCGGATCGGTCGGCGGCGCCGTGGCGGCCAGCGCGGAGACCACGAACTCTCCCGGCGCCAGCACGTCCGGCGCAAACCGTCCGTCGGCGGTGGGTCCGCCGGCGGAAAACGGCGCCGCCCGCCCCACCTCGCGATTTATCGCCGTGACCTGCCCGTCGACCCGCAGCCAGTCCAGGCGGCTGCGCAGGGCACCGACCGAGATGACCTTTTGCGCCGTGGCGGGAATCTCGATGAAGCCGTCCGGGTTCAGGTGGCCGCGCAGGGCCACGGAGTTATCCTCTAGCGGCTCGGTAAGCCACACGTCGTAGCGCAGGGTCTGGCCGCGCAGGCGCAGGGTCCAGTCGCCGGCGCGGATGCTGTTCTGATCCATGGCGCCGGTGATGAGCACCACGGCGGTGCGCAGCCCCGTCATCGCCTGGTCGCTGTTGTCGATGATGGCGGTGCCGTCGTCGTCGAAGCGGCCCTGCAAGGCGTCGCCGACTCCGACCCGCAGCACCTTGCCGCCGGGCGCTTTGAGCTCCAGCGTCACCGCGCCGGCTTCGCCCGTGTGGGGAGCCGCGGCGTCGTAGTACACCTCGAGCTGCACCGAGGTCTGGTTGCTCGGGCCGCCGGGGTTTTCCGCGTCGGCCGGCTGAAGGTGGATGGGGATCTCGTGCACCCCATCCAGCAGCGCGGCGCTGGCGTGGCCGTCCACCTCCCCCGAGTTCCCCGCCGCGGCGACGATAAGGCGACCGGGCTGCTCGCCGACAAGCTCGTCCAGGGCCGCTTCCAGCAGGCTTGTCCCGTCGTGGGTGCCGCCGCCCGAGCCGAGACTCAAGTTGACCACGAGCGGCATCTTCTTGTCCTGCGCCCGGTCGAAGCAGAAGCGCACGCCGGTGATCACATCGGAGTCGGTGAACGTGGAGTCGTCGCGCGTGCCCTTGACCACGCACAGCGCCGACTGCGGCGCCATCCCGACGTACCGCCCGAGCGGCTTGCCCATCCCGGTGGCAAAGCCGTTGCTCGCGGCGATGCCCACCACGTGCGTGCCGTGGCCGATGACATCGGTCTGGCCGATCTTCAGCGGCGGCCGCATGCCCTGGGCTTCGGCGGTGAGCACGGCGTTGAGATCGGCGGCGGTGTAGACCGCAAGCCCGTCGTAGTCCGGCAGCTCCGGATGCAGCCCGCCGCGCGCCGCCCCGGCGTCTAGGAGAAAGTCGATGCGGCTGGATCCGTCGATGTAGCGGAAGTCGGCGTGCCGGAAGTCGATCCCGGTGTCGACGAAGCCGATCATCACCCCGCGGCCGGCGATGCCCGCTTGGTTTAGCGCCCGCGCCCCGATGAGCGCCCGCGAGCGGTCGATGCGCGGCCGCAGCTGATGCTCGCCGTCCACTCGCAGGACGCCGGGCAGGGTGAGCAGTCGCCCCAGCTCGTCGGGGTTTGCGATCACGCGGGCGATGGTGGACGACAGCGGGCTGGCGCGCAGCCCGGCCTTTTGCAGGGCAGCCGCTCCGCCGACGTGGCGGACTAGGAGGCGGGCCACGGCGCTGCCGCTCATCCCGGTGCGGGTTGCGGCCGGCATGGCGCCCATCGCCCTTAGCGCGTGCCAGCGCCCCTGCGCCGTCAGACGCCCCGTGGTGAGCGGCGACCACAAGCGGCGCAGCTCGGCCGGCCAGCCCGGACCCACTTCGACCATGGGCCGCGACAGTGCGCTTTTATCTGCCGCCGCGCCGTCCGGAGTCGCCGCGTCCACCGGCGCTCCCCCGGTCATGAGCCACCCCGCGCCGAGCACTCCCGCGAGGCGCAATCCCCACGGAACCGTCCGCCTTCGCTTGTTGTTCCGGTCCGGCATCTTTCCTATGACTTTCGAGGGCTCCCCCGGCCAAGTCAATAGGGGTGCGGACGCGGAGCCGCTCGGGTGGCGGCAGCGGCCTTGCAGCGCGCTCCGCGGCGGCGGACTGCCGCTGCTTCGCGCCGCTTTATTGCTTGCTACACTCTCGACTATGGCGGCTATGGCGATGCGGTGGTGCAAACAGAACAAGGGCCGGCGCCTTGGGCGCTGCGCTCTTTTCGCCCTGCTCTGCGGGGCAGGCTTTTACCCGGACAGCGGCCGGAGTGCCTGGGCGGCCCCGCCGCAGACGGCGCGTCCGGCGGCCAAGGGCGCGGCCGCGGACGGCAAGCGCCCTGCCGAGGCGGCGCCGACCCCGCTGCAGTTCGAGGGGCCACTCGCTGCGGCGCAGGGGGCGCTGCGCGGCGGGCGCTATGCGGATGCGGCGCAGCGGGCGCAGCACCTTTTGGGGACGCTCAAAGACCCGCAGCAGCGCGACGAAGCGGCGACGCTGGCGGCGCAGGCGCTAGTCCGCAGCGGCCAGACCAAAAAAGCGGTCGAGCTGCTGGAGGCGCTCATCCTGCGCGAGCCGCAGGCGCTGGCGGCCCGCGCCCAGCTCGGGCTGTGCTACCGGGCGCAGGGCGACACCGCCCGCGAGCGGGGGATCTGGAATGGCTTTTTCGACGACCACGACGCTGAGAAGCTCGATCTCAAAGAGCCGCGCGCGGTGCGTCTTTTAGGCGTCGCGGCCCGCTATCTCGGTAGCTTCCATGACTCCTACGAGCAGCTGCGCACCGCCATCGACCTGGCGCAGGAACAGAAGCGCTGGCTCGAGTTCGCCCTGGCCAACAACGAACTTACCGCCCTGCGCATCGAGAAGCACGAGATCGGCTACGCCGAGACCTCCGCCGACGCCGCCTTGCGCCGCGATCCCGAAAGCCCGGAGGCTCTCACCCAGCTTGCCCGCATCAAGGTCGAGCAGGGCAACAACGTCGTCGAAGCCAATCCCCTCCTCGAGCACGCCCTGCGGGTAAATCCGGTTTTCAGCCCCGCCCTGGCGGTGCGCGCCGAGATCCTCATCGACAACGAGGAATACGAAGAAGCGCTGCGGATCACCGACGGCATGCTCAAGGTCTCGGGGGAGGACCTGGTGGCGCGCTCGCTGCGGGCGGCGGCGCTGTTCCTCTTGGATCGCAAGGCCGACTTCACCGCCGAAAAGCAGCAGGTCCTGCAGCGCAACCCGCGCTACACCGACTTCCACCGTCTCATCGCGGAGCGGCTCGTCGTGCAGCACCGCTATGAGGAAGAGGTCGCGCTCCTTGAGGAAGCGGTGCAGCTCGCGCCCAAGGACTACTACGCCCTGGGGGCGCTGGGCGCCGCGTATCTGCGTCTTGGCGAGGACGACAAGGGCTATAAGGCGATGGACGCGGCGTGGAAGGGCGACCGCTACAACAAGCGCACCTTCAACCTGCTAAACCTCTACGAGGATGTCCTAAAGAAGAATTATACCCTGCTCACCCTCGACATCGATCCGCGCAAGCCGGGCAGCGGCGGGCTGCGTCTGCGCGTCTCCAAGGATGAGGAGAAGCTGGTGGTCCCGCTCGTGCTGCCGATGATCCAGGCGGAGTGGCGTGAGCTCGTCGGCCGCTACGGCTTCACCCCGCGCCTGCCGCTGACCATCGAGCTGTATAAGGAACCGCAGAACTACGCCGTGCGCACCGTCGGGTTGCCGAATCTCGCGGCGCTCGGGGTGACGTTCGGGCGGGTGGTGACCGGGCGCTCGCCGGCGAACGGCAACTTCAACTGGGCGCTGATGATCTGGCACGAGCTGTCGCACGTCTTCGCCATCCAGCTCACCGGCGGCCGCGTGCCGCGCTGGTTCACCGAAGGACTCTCGGAGTGGGAGACGCTGCACCTGCGCTCCGACTGGCAGCGCCGCACCCACGCCGAGGTCGCAGCCGCCTTGCGCGACGGCGAGCTGCTGTCGATCCTCGAGCTCAACGTCGGCTTTACCCGTGCCCGCGACGTGTCGCACATCGTCGTCGCCTACCATGAAGCGGCGCTGGCGGTGGAGTTCCTGGTGCGGCGCTTCGGCTTCCCCAAGATCGTCGAAGCCCTGAACCTGTTCGCCAAAGGGGAGCGCACGCGCGAGGTCCTGCCCAAGATCACCGGGCTCAGTCTGGCGGCGCTCGACGAGGCGTTCCGCGCCGACCTGCGGCAGAAGCTCAAGCCTTACGAGGGAACTTTTTTCGTCCGCCCCAGCGATTACTCGGATGAGGACGCGCTCAAGCGGGCGGTCAAAGAGCACCCGACCTCGGCCCGACCGCTCGGCCTGCGCGCCATCGCCGTGGTGCGCGGCGGCGGCGATCCCCGCGATCCGGAAATCGCCGAGGCGCTGGCGGCCGCGTTCAAGCTCGATCCGGCGTGCAAGGAAGCGCTCCTGGCCGATGGCGAGCGCCTGTCGCGGCTTGGCAAATCGGCGGAGGCGGAGGCGCGCTTCCGCGAGCTTATCAGCAAGGGCGGCGACGGCTACGATGTGCGGCAGCGCCTTGGCGACCTGTATCTCGACCGCGACCAGCCCGACCGCGCCATCGCCGAGCTCACCATCGCCAAGCGCCTCGATCCCGACCGCCCGGAGCCCTATGAGCGCCTGGCCAAGCTCTATACCAAGCAGAAGCGCGAGGACGACGCCCTGCGCGAGCTCGCCGCCGCCGCCCACCTCGACATCATGGACGCGGAGCTCGTCGCCGGGCTGGTGCAGCGCCTGCACGCCCAGCGCAAGTGGCCCGAGGTCATCGAGTACGGCGAGATGGCCCGCCACCTCATCCCCGGCCATCCGGAGCTGCGCGCCCAGACCGCCGACGCGTATCTTGCCCTGGGTCAGCCCGCTCCCGCCCAGACCGAGGCGGCCGCGGCCCTGGCCGCCCTGCCCGATCCCGACAAGCTCGATGCCGATGACGCGGCCGAAGTCGCCCTTCAGCTGCAGGCGTATAAGGCCCTATTGGAACGCGCCCGCCGCGCCAAGCCGGGAGTGCCGCTGCTCCCGGTCGCCCGCCCCGGCGCCAAGCCCGCCCCGGAGCTTCCGGATAAGCCCGGGGAAAAAACGCCCGCGTTCCTTCCGACTAAGCCTGGGGGCAAACCCGACGGCAAACCTGATAGCAAAAAGAACAGCTCCGCCGCCCCCGATGCTCCCGACACTGCTAGATCACGCTGAGCCGCGAGCCGCCGCCGCTTATCTTTTGCCGCCGGCTAAAGGTCGATTGCTGCGGCGATCGGCACTCTGGTAACGTGCCGTGAAATCACTCCCTGGATATAGACATGCGATACCTCATAACTGGTGGGGCCGGATTTGTCGGCTCGCACCTGGCCGAGGGGCTCCTGCAGCTTGGGCACGAGGTCTCGGTCATCGACGACCTTAGCACCGGCACCATCCTGAACATCCGCCACCTCAAGGCGGAGCCGCGCTTCCGCTACGTCATCGACACCTGCGCCAACCGGCCGCTTTTGGCGGAGCTGGTCGATGAAGCCGACATCATCTATCACCTGGCGGCGGCGGTCGGCGTCAAGCTCATCGTCGAGAGCCCGGTGCGCACGCTGGAGACCAACATCAAGCTCACCGAGATCGTGCTCGAGCTGGCGCACAAAAAAAAGCGCCCGGTGTTCGTCGCCAGCACCTCGGAGTGCTACGGCAAGAGCGAGCAGTTCCCGTTCAACGAGGACGGCGATCTCGTGCTCGGGCCGTCGGCCAAGGGCCGCTGGTCGTACGCCTGTTCCAAGCTCATCGACGAGTTTCTCGCCATCGCCTACTACCGCGAGCGCGGCCTGCCCACTGTGGTCGGCCGTCTGTTCAACACCGTCGGGCCGCGCCAGACCGGCCAGTACGGCATGGTCGTGCCGACGTTCGTCAAGCAAGCCCTGTCGGGGCAGCCGCTCACCGTATTTGGCGACGGCACCCAGTCGCGCTGCTTCACCCACGTGCGCGATGTGGTCGCGGCGCTCATCGGCATCATGCAGCGCCCGGAGGCCTACGGTCAGGTCTTCAATATCGGCAACACCGAGGAGATTTCGATCCAGAAGCTGGCGGAGCAGGTGGTGCAGCGCACCGGCTCGGCGAGCTCCATTACCTTGGTGCCGTATGAAAAGGCGTACGAGCCGGGGTTTGAAGACATGCCGCGCCGCGTTCCCGACGTGCGCAAGATCGAGCGCTTCATCGGCTGGCGGCCGACCATCGGCCTTATGCAGATCCTCGACGACGTGATCACGTCATTCCGCGAAAACGGCCGCTAGCTCCGCGGTCTTTTTCGGGCCTACGGCGCCGGCTGCGGGGTGAGCTCGCGGGCCGGCTGGACCGTCACCTGATAGCGCTTGGTGGTCAGCACGAACCCGAGCATCGCCATGGTCAGGCCGGCGGCCTGCAGCAGCCCATCGGCAACGAGCAAGACCTCCACCTGCACGTTTGGAGCGGCAAGGCTGGTCTGCTCGCCGAGGAGGAACCACGGACCGACGAGCGGCACCCAGGTCTCGGGCTTGGGCGACAGATCGCGGGCCAGGAGGCGGTCGGCGGCCCAGGTCGCCGCCAAGAGGCCGACCCCGCCGATGACCAGGTTATAACGCCGACGGCGGATGAGGGTCGGCGGCGGCAGCTTCTGGAGCTCCATATCGGCCAGCTTGGGCATCGGCGGCACGAGCACGGGGGCGCCGGGATCCGGACCGCTCGTCCCACCGGCCGATGGGCTCTCCGGGCTCTTGGGCTCAGACGCGGCCGTCGGGCGCGACTGGACGCTGAAGTCGCGGTACCACGCGCTCCACAGCGAGGGGACATAAGCCCAGGCGTGCGGCCAGAAGTTCCAGGCGCTGGACATGTAACTCTGCGGCGGCGGCAGCAGCGCGGTGGGCCGCGTCGGATCGGCGTCGTCGCCAGGAGCGGCGTCGTCGGGCGGAACGTTTTTACCCGCGGCCGGCTTTTGCGGCGGCTTGCTCGGCGGTTTCACCACCGGCGCCGGCGCCGTAGACGGGGGTGGGGCCCAGTACGGTCCGCCGGCAGGCGATAAGGTGCCGCCGCGCAGGCTCTGATCCGATGCCCCGAAGTCGCCGCCCTCGCTGCGCTGCGCCTGCGCCGTGTCGGCCAGAAGCAGCAGGACCAGCCCCGCGACCAAGCGGTCGAGCCGCAGCCGGATCGGCGCGTAGCCGCCTAGCCCCATCGCTCCTCCGCTGCGCTTTTTTTCACACCCGCGGCTCGAGCCGGGCGGCGGCCGGTAGTTCGGCGACCGCCTCGGCTCCGGCTTCAGCCTCGTCATGGCGGCGGGCGCCTTCCATGAGCAGGTGGGTGATCTGGGTTCCGATCTCGTCATCGGCGTGGACCTCGCCCGAGGTGAAATCGAAGCGGCCGCTGTGCCAGGTGAGCATGCGGTAGATGACCTCGACGCCGCGCTCCGAATGTCCGGGGCCGCCGCGCGCGCCGCTTATCGCCAGGAGCTCGGCCCCAAGCACGCGGCCGCTGCGGCAGACCAGGCGTCCGGTCTGGGTGCCGTGCTGCACGACCAGAATACCGCTCTTGCGCTCCATCTCAATCATCGCCAGCAAGCTCCCGAGGCTAAGCTGCTCCAGCGAGCCATGCACCCCGGACAGCGCGCCGCCTCCGCCGTCGCCCTCGGACGGCGGCACCGGCAGGGCGGAGGGGGGAGTCGGCGGCGGGCGCAGCCGGGGGCTGCCAGGTCCGGACTCGGGGAGGCGGCGCTTGCGCAGGGCGCTGGCGACCCGCAGGTCGAGCTCCTCGAAGCGAAAGGGCTTGGGCAGGTAGTCGTCGGCGCCGAGCCGCAGGCCGCGGATGCGGTCCTCATCGGTGGACAAGGCGGTCAGGAGCAGCACCGGGGTCTGCGCCAGCTCCGGGTGGGCGCGCAGGGCGCGGAGCAGCGCCCAGCCATCGAGCTTGGGCATCATGATGTCGCTGATGATGAGATCCGGACGCAGCGCGAGGGCGCGCTCCAGCCCCTCTTCGCCGTCGCCGGCGGCGACGATCCGATGGCCGCGCTTTTTGAGCACGGAGGTGACCATGCGCACGATCCACGGATCATCGTCGATGAGCAGGAT
>CALFML010000469.1 GCA_937879845.1 uncultured Myxococcales bacterium | reverse complement strand
TGCAGGCCGCCGAGCAATCCGAGCAGCGCCGCGGACATCAAGAACAGCGTCGCTGCCAGTCGCCGCGTCACATCCTGCGCCGCCCGCTGCCGCGCCGACGCCCCGCTCGGCGGCATGGCGGTCGACAGCGGTCCGAGCACCACCTGGGCCTCGGTCGATGAGACGAAGCTCTGGTCGCGCAAGAACAGGACGAGCCGGGCGTGGTAGTTCACATCGACGCGCTGGCTGAGAAATCGCTCCAGCGCCAGCACCAGATCCTGCGGCGTGAGGAAGCGGTCCTGCCGCCGTTTCTGCAGGCAGCGGTCGACGATCGCCAAAAGGTCGTGCGGCAGGCGGGCGCCCGGACGCGGCGCGGTGAGCGGCGGCGCCGCCGCCATGCGGATCTTCTCGAGCACCGACTGCTCGGCATCCTCGATGAACGGCTTGCGGCCGCTGAGCATCTGATAAAGGACGATGCCGAGCGCGAACTGATCCGAGCGGAAGTCGAGCCGCTCGCCGAGGATCTGCTCGGGGCTCATGTAGCTCGGCGTGCCGAGGCCGACCCCGGTCGCGGTGAGATCCTGGGTGTAGCGGAGATCGTCGGCGATGCCGAAGTCGCCGAGCTTGACCACCCCGGCCTTGGTGAGAAGGATGTTGGCCGGCTTGAGATCGCGGTGCAGGACGCCGCAAAAATGCAGGTAGTCGAGTGCCCTGGCCACCTGCAGCGCGACGATCGCCGCCACCTCCGGCGGCAGCGCCCCGGCCCGGTCGAGCAGGTCGTACAGATCGACGCCGTCGACCAGCTCCATGACGATGAACAGCGCCCCGCGCTCGCGGTAAAAATCGTAAACGTGCACGAGGTTTTCGTGCTGAAGCTGCGCCAAGGTGCGGGCCTCACGCTCGAAGCGCTCGACAAAGCCCGCCTCTTCCATGACCGCGGTCTTGAGCGCCTTGATGGCGACCTTGCGCCCCAGGCTCTCCTGCTCCGCCCGGTAGATGACCGCCATGCCGCCGGCGGCCAGCTCCGCCTCGATGCGGCAGTTTCCGACGCGCTCCAGCATCGGCGCCAGCTAGCCGCCCAAGGCGCCCGCGCCCGGCGGCTCCGCGCACCCCGGAAGCGGCGCTTGCCGCCCGCGCGAAGCGGCTTTGCCGGGCTTACAGATCGCAAGCGCCTGCGGTGCGTTGATCCCGATGACCGCGCCGCTTTTCGCCCGCGCAGGAAAGGGGTTTTTTAAGTGCACCTCACTGAGATACCATATCGGACTCAGACATCCCCTTGGATTTTGGGGCTTTTGGTGCGTGACGAGACCAACGAGACGCTGATGATGCGCTTCCGGGACGGGGACGTGCGCGCCTTTGAGTTTTTGCTTTTGCGCCACCAAAAGCCCATCTACGAGTTCATCCTGCGTTCGGTCGGTCCGTACAATACGGCGCTCGCCGAGGATCTTTCGCAAGAGACCTTCCTGCGCGTGGTCAAGCAGGCCAAGTCCTATGAGCAGCGCGCCAAATTTACGACCTGGCTTTACACCCTGGCCCGCAACCTGTGCATCGACAACTCGCGCCGCATGGTCCACCGCAAGGCGCGCAGCCTCGATCAGCCGGATGAAGAGGGGCAGACCCTGCTCGACCGCACGGCCGACAAGGGCCACGCGGTGGACCGGCAAGTCATCGGGCAGCAGCTGCAGACCCGGCTTCAGCAAGCCATCGACTCGCTGCCCGATGATCAGCGCGAAGTCTTTTTAATGCGTGAGCACGCGGACCTGTCGTTCAAAGAGATCGCCGAGATCGTCGGAATCTCCGAGAATACGGTCAAGAGCCGGATGCGCTATGCGCTGGAGAAGCTGCGCGAGCAGCTCTCCGAGTACCAAGACATGGCACGGGCACTCCCATGACGCAGCAGTGTAAATACGACGACCAGCTCCTCGACTACCTGTACGGGGAGCTCGATGAGCCGGCGCGCAAGCTCTTTGCCGAGCATCTGCAGAGCTGCAGCGCCTGCGCGGCGCAGGTCGAGTCTTTAGGGCGGGTGCGCAAGGAATACCAGAACCGGCCGCCCATCGAGCCGGCCGGCGAGGCGATGCAGCGCATGACAGCGCTGCTCATGCAGGCGGCGGCGTCGTCGCATGCTCCGGCCGCCGCAGCGGCGGTCGCGGCGCAAGACGGCGGCAAGGTCCTGCAGTTCCGGTCGCGCGGGCTGCGGCGGATCCTGTTTCACCCGGCCGGCGGCGTGATGGCAGTCGCCGCGGCGGCGCTCTTCTGGGTCGTGTTCCGCGCTCAGCCCGGAGCGCATACCGGGACCTCGGGTCCCACGTCTTTCCGCACCATGGAGGATGTTGCAACAGAAACGGCTGCGCCCGCCGTCCCCGTCGCCACGCCGGCTGCGCCCGCCGCGGTCGCCGCCGATCCGGCCGCTCCGGTGGACAAGAGCGTCCCGGCGGGCGCCGCGGATCATGCGGCTGAAGGCAGCGACGAACTCAAAGTGGCAAAGGGCGGCAACGGCCTGCTTGCAGACGGCCTGAGCAGGGACGGAAAAACCGGCCGCGGCGATGCGCCCGGCAAAGACAAAGCCTCGGCGGTCAAGGCGGATAAGGACGACGACTTCGGCGGGCTGCGTGCGAAATCGCGGCCGGCCAAGGAGCCGGAGGTCATCGGCGCCGAAAAATTGAGCGAAGAGAAGCCCAAGGCAGCGGCCAAGCCGGTGCTCGCGGCGCAGGCGGTCCCGGCCAAGCCGCTTGAGCGCTACAACACGACGCCTGCGGCCAAGCCGTCGGCTGGGCTGGCCTTGGAGCTGCGGACGCCGGCAGTCGCAGCCCCGGCCGCGAGCAAGGGCGCTGCCGCCCCGTCCGGCAACGGCCCGTTTGCCGCCAAGAACGCCGATCCCGCCCCGCGCGCCCTGGATGACCGGGTGTACGCCAAGGCGGAGAAAAAAGTCGCGGGCAACGATGCGGAGCGCTGGGCCCAGCCGCCGCCGCCGCCGCCAGCCGTCTATTCGTCGCCGTCGCCGACCCCGCCGCCGGCTGCGGCGCCGGCTCCGGTCCAGTCGCCGGCATCGCCCGCGCCGGAGTCTTCGCGCGACGAGGATAACTCGGTAAGCAGCGCCATCGCTCGCACGCGCGAGCAGCGGCAGCAAAAAGTCGTCGAGGCGCTTGCCAACCAGGAGCTCGGCAGCCTGGGCGCGGGAGGAACCGCCGGTGCGCCGAGCCCCTTACAGTCCGGCGACAACCACTATGGCCAGCGCCACGCCAGCGCTCCCAAGACCGACAGCGCGGCCCCAAGGAGCGGTGCGTTCGCCCAAGAGCCTGCCGAGTCCGAAGCTGCTCCGACCGCCACGGCGCCGAGCCGCGCCACAGGGGTCAGCGGCAACCGCGATGAAAGCGCCGCGGCTCTGGCGGCGGCAAAAGAACAGCTGCACCGCGGCCAGTGCGCCGAAGCAAACACCGCCCTGGCCAAGCTTGAGCGGGCGCAGCCGACGCTCCCTGGCCTTGCGGAGCTGCGCGCGCAGTGGCAGAACACCTGCGCGCCACCGCCGGTGCAGCAGCTGGAGCGTCGCATGAACAATGAGTCCTTCGAGGCTCCGGCGCCCGCCGCCGCGTCTCGGTCGGCCAGCAAGCTGCGCGTCGCCAGCCCCGCTCCCCCGCCCAAAGCCCCGGCACGCGCCAAGGCCGCCAGCAAGCCGGTCCCGGAGCGCAGCAAAGCCGTCGATACCGCTGTTCAGTAACTACGGCCGATTACCGCCGCAAACAGCTCGTAGCAGATGAGCACAAGCATGTTGGCTCCCAGGGCCTGCCACAGCACCTGGGACAGCGGCAGCGGCGGTTCCGCATCATCGCCCAGGCGGGCGTACAGCGGCAGGGCGATGCTCAGCAGCGTCCCGTAGCACAGCGAGCCGTAGACCAGCATGCGCGTCTTGTCGGCATAGGCGAAGTAGCCGCGCAGCCACCCGTTGGCCATGGTCAGGGTCTCGGCGAACGCCATGCTGTAGCCAAGCAGGAGACAGGCCCCGGCGCGCAGCCCGCGGCGTAGCCCCGCCCGCGTGAGCCGATCGAGCCGCCTGTCCGCCCAGCGCAGCCCCGTCTGCATGATCGCGAAATACGTGCTGAAGTACGCCACCGTCATAAACGACAGGAACCACGGCGAGCCGTTGCCGCTCCAGGTGACGGGAAAGTGGTACTCCATGCCGAAGCAGCGGAAAAACAGCGGCGCCCCGAAGTAGTTCTGCAGGAAGCTGAACAGGCCGATGAACAGCGTGGCCTTGACCGTATAGCGCTGCCGCAGCGGCACGCCGCGCTCCATCCCGGCAAACAGCGGCGCCAGCCACAGCGGCAGGGCCATGCCGAGGCCGAGCGCCAGGTGCCCCGGATCGCGCCACTTTTTGAAGGCGCCGCTGCGCATCACGATGAAGCAGGCGGTGACCCAGAGCGGCGTGTACAGAAGGAAGATCCGCTCCAGCCACCGACGCGCCTGCCGTATCTGCTCAGGCGGCGATGGGGCGCTCTGCCAGGGGTCGGCAGCGTGCGATGGTAAAGCGGCGGCAACCGCGGAATGAACCGTGGAGCCGCGTCTGAAACGGGGCGAAATGCTGGCCGAGCCACTCATGACCCGCAGGGTATCCGGCCGTTACGCGGCTGGGAAGAAAAGCGGCGCGGCCGCGGCGCCGCGTGGTGCGGTCCTACTGCGGGCTGAGCCCCGCATCGTTTAGCACCGGCAGTCGGGTCCGGGCTCTGCCGGTGGCCTCCGGCGGAGCGGCGATAAAGCCACCGCCGAGGACGGTTTCGCCGTCGTAAAATACCGCGGCCTGGCCGGGCGTCACGGCGAGCTCCGGTTCGATAAACTCGACGCTTACCCGATCGGGGGCGAGCACGCGCACCCGCGCCGGCTGCGGTCTTCGGCGGTAGCGAATCTGCACGCCGGTCGTAAGCTCGCTTCCCAGGGGTGGAGCATCGATGAGCCAGCGCACCTCGGTGAGCTCGGTGGCGGGGCAGAGCAGCGCTTCCCGCGGGCCGATGTACACGCGCCCGGTGGCGGCGTCGATCCCCGTCACGTACTGCACCGGCCCGCCGCCCACCCCAAGGCCGCGGCGCTGACCGATGGTGAAGCGGTGCACGCCCTGATGGTGGCCGAGCACCTGGCCATCGGCGCCGATCAGCTCTCCCGCTTGCGCCGCGCCGACCTCGCGCTGCACGAAGCCGGCGTAATCGCCGTCGGGAACAAAGCAGATCTCCTGCGACTCCGCCTTGTCGGCGTTGGGCAGCCCGAGGCGGCGCGCATGGGCCCGCACCTCCTCCTTGGTCAGCCCGCCGAGCGGGAATCGCACATAGTCGAGCGCCGCGCGCGGCATGCCGAACAAGAAATAGGACTGATCCTTGCCGGAATCCACCGCCCGCAAGAGCCGCTTCTGCCCATCCGGACCGTCGCTGATGCGAGCATAGTGGCCGGTGCATAAGGCCTGCGCGCCAAGGGCGCGGGCGCGGTACAAAAGCGGCAGGAACTTTACCTTCTCATTGCAGCGCACGCAGGGGTTGGGGGTGCGGCCCTCGCGGTAGTTGGCGACGAAATCGTCGATGACCGCGCGGCGGAAATCCTCTTCGTAGTTGGCGACGTAAAAAGGGATGCCGAGGTGGGCGCAGACCTGGCGCGCGTCTTCCAGATCGCGCGGGCCGCAGCACCGGCCGCCGGAGCTTTGCGCCGACCCCTTGGCGTTGTAAAGGCGCATCGAGATCGCGGCGACCCGCTGCCCCGCTTCCACAAGGAGCGCCGCGCAGGTGGCGCTATCGACGCCGCCGGAGAGCGCGACCACCCACAAGGGCGCGCCGTCCGCCGGCGGCGCGGCGCCTCCCAACAACGAGCCCGAGTCTACCGACTGCATGTGCGGCAGCATGCCCAAGCGCGCTCTCCGGCGCAAGTCCGTCCCGACGCCCGGAGGTACTAAGCGAAGCCCGGAGACGGCCAGAGAAACCGGAGACGCGCGGAGGCCTCCCGATCGCTTGCTGGTTCGCAGCGGGTCATCGGCGGCACTTGCGGCCGCGAAAACGCTATAGTGCCGCCCATGTGGCAGGGGAAATCGCGCCTTTTCAAGATGCCTCTTATCACACTGCTCGCCGCCGCGCGCTGCTCGGTGGCAGAGGATCCCGGTCCGCCGGGTGATATGACCATGCCGCCGCCGGCGCCGCCCAAGCTCGTGTGGCAGCGGACCTTGCCGGCGACCCGCGACCTGGAGCTGGCGCCGCGCGCCCGCGGCTTGGCGGTGGTGCGCGGGATCATCCACTTGCACTCGCCGTACTCGCACGACGCCTGCGACGGCGATCCGCAGCCGGGCGGCAAGCTCAACGCGCCGTGCCTGGCTCACCTGCGGCTCGGGCTGTGCCAGACGCGCCAGGACTTCGCCATGCTCACCGATCACGCCACGCACATGACGGAGGCGCCGTTCGAGCAGCTGTTCCTCGCCGACCCGGCAGCGGGCGACGAGCTTTTGCGCGAGGGCGGCGACACGGTGGGAAACTCGCTGCGCTGCGATGAGCAAGCGGCGGCGGGTCAGCGGGTGATCCTGACGGTCGGCGGCGAAAACGCGCTGATGCCGGTGGGCCTGCACCACCACCTGGGCGCCACCCAAGCCGAGCGCGCCGCCAACATGAACGCCGAGACCCCGGCCGCCGTGCAGGCCTTCCATGATGCCGGCGGCGCGGTGCTGGTGCCGCATGGCGAGTCGCGCTCGCTCGACCTGCTAAAAGACCTGGCGGCGGCGGGCCTTGACGGGATGGAGGTGTACAACCTGCACGCCAACATCGACCCCAAGATCCGCAGCACGTACCTCGATCTCGACGGACTTGGGGCCGTGGCCGGGCTGGCGCCGTGGTTTGCCGCGACGCCGGTAGCCGAAGGTGGGCCGGAGCCGGATCTGGCGATGCTCGGGTTTCTTTTGCCCAACAAGAACCAGCTCGGCAAGTTCGACACGCTCCTTGGGCTGGGACGGCACCTCCTGCCGATGGCTGGCTCGGACATCCACGAAAACTCGTTCAAGCAGCTCCTTGCCGACGAGGAGCGCGGCGACTCGTACCGCCGGCTCATGCGCTGGTTCGGCAACTACCTGCTGGTGCCGGGCGGGCAGCCGCTCACCCCGGCGCTGCTTCACGATGCGGTGCAGAGCGGCCGCGGCTACGTCGCCTTCCATCTCCTAGGTCCGCCGGAGGGCTTCGACTTTTACGCCGAGCCGGCGCAGCCGGGAGCACCGACCGGCGAGCTCGGCGACACCGTCCCCTTCGGCGCCAAGCTGCATCTTATGGCGCCGCGGCCGCTGCCCAAGAGCGATCGCCGGACCGAGCCGGTGCTGCGCCTGACGCTTCTGCGGGTGGCGCCGGGTCAGACGGGCGGGGCGATCGTGCAGACCCGCCTGTTTTCCGCCGCCGAGCTGCAGGACGGCGCGAGCTTCGTCGTCGACACCAAGACCCTGGGCGCTGGCGCCTATCGCGCCGAAGTGACGGTGATCCCGCGCCACCTGGTCCACCTCTTGGGCGGGGACAACGGCAACGACACCTCCGTTTACCTACACGAATTCCCCTATCTTTACTCGGGAGTCATCTACGTCGAGGGGCCGCAGCCGATCGGCCATACCGCTCGGAGCGGGGCTGCGGCACAATAAAAGAAACGCCGCCCTGCGTATGAGGACCGTCCCGATGAAGACCAGACGATCGACTGTGCTGGCGCTGCTCGCCGTCACCGCCTTTTTTTCGCCCGGCTGCAACAGCAACAAGGACCGCGACAGCGGCTCGCCGCAAGCCCGGTCGGGCGAGACGCGCCGCCCGCGCTTTGGCCGCGTCACCATCCCCGAGCTCGAGGCCAAAATGGCCGAGGCCAAGGCCGGCCAGCTTCAGCTTTTCATCTACGACAACAACGAAAAAGAGCGCTACATCCAAAGCCACCTGCCCGGCGCCCGCTGGGTCGAGTTCGACGAGATCAAGGCCAACGATCTGCCTGCCGACAAAGAGGCGACCTTGGTCTTTTACTGCGCCAACGATCATTGACGCGCTTCACACATTGGCGCCGGGAGCGCCAGCAAGCTCGGTTACAAGAACGTCTACGTTCTCTCAGTCGGCATCATGGGCTGGGAGAAAGCCGGAAAGCCCGTCGATAAAGGCGGCTAGCAGTCTGCGTCAGGCCGCCTCCCCCCGGAACCCTGGAGAACCCCGATGTCAAAGCGGATGCCCAAGCTCAACGCCCTCGTTTTTTTCCTGGCCACGGTCGGCGCCGTGCCTGTGCTCACCGTCTCCACGGCCCAGGCCGACGGCTGTTATAAGTGCGTCGCCGGCAGCAGCGATGCCTGCCGGGACTACTGCCGCTACACCGGCCCGGACACCTTCGCCGCGCACAAGAGCTGCGAGAGCAAGGGCTGCAAGATCAGCCCCGGCGGCGGCTCAGCATGCCCCACCGACGCAAGCGCCAAGATCTGCCTCGCCCCGGCGCCCGGCCGCGGCGGCGCCGGTACGACGGTAGCGGCGATCGCCTGGTGCGCCGCGCCGCCGCGCAGCTAGGCGGGTAGGGCAGGAGCGCAAGCGGCCGCGTTTTTTAGGAAACCGCGTCTGCAGCGGTTAGGGCTAAAAGGGCGGGGGGCTTCTGTGGTAGTGATTCTGGGAGCGCAAGCGCAGGCTCCCAAGGCGCACTGGGGTAAACGATGAGCATGAGCACGGACAGGGACAAGGGAAAAGTCGAGCGACTGCTGGTCCTTATCGACAACGATCCGGTGCTCAGCGAACGGCTGGCCGCCGTCCTGGCCAACTATCACTTCCGCGTCCAGGTGATCCCCGACGGCAATGATCTGCTCATGGGGCCGCAGCTGCACCCGGTGCTGATCGTCCTGTGCATCGATCCGAAGCGGCTCGGCTGGGCGATCTGCAACAAGATCAAAAAGACGGTGCAGTACCGCGAGGTGCCGATGATCGTCACCTCGCAGGAGGCGACCGACAAGGACTTCGAGGATCACAAGAAGCTGCGCACCCGCGCCGAGGAGTACCTGCACAAGCCCTACTCCATCGAGCTTTTGCTGAGCAAAATCGACCCGCTGGTGGGCCTTGACGTGCAGGCGGCCGACTCGCCGATTGAGACCATCGATGATGCGGCGATCGAGGAGATCTCGGTCGATGATGCGGTCATCGAAGAAGAGCTGCCGGAGGCGCCGGCGGGTCATGGGGCCGCGGTAAAGGGCAAGCCCGAGGCGATGGACGATGTCGAGATCGATCAAGAGACCGACGCCGCCTTCGCCGCCATCGGCTTCAGCGGGGGACCGACGGCTGCCCCATCGCGGAAGTCGCCGCTGCAGGCGGTAGCCAGCGCGGCGCTGGAGCCCAAGCCGGTGAGCGGACCGCATCCGCTGCGTAGCAGCGACTCGGGCCGCTCGGGGCGCTTCGGCCTGCCTGGGATGAGCGCCGGCCGTCTGGAAGAAGTGGGCGCGGTGGTGGAAGAAAAGCCCAAGGCGCCGGAGCACCAGGCTGAATCGGTCGCCGCGGCGGCCCGCTCGGCGGTGACCCCGCACGGCGCGGACTTGGAAGATGATCTGCCGATCTCCGTGCTTGCGCGCAGCAGCGAAGCGGCGACCGGTCAGCGGGCGGAGTCGCCGACCTTGCCGATCGGCAGCGACAGTCGGGCGCTGTCCCTGATGCTGGAAGCGGCGCAGTCGCGCCTGTCGGAGGCCGAGACCAAGGCGAACTACTGGCACGAGCAGCGCGATCAGCTCGCCTCCGAGCGCGACTTCCTCTTCCATGAGCGCGAGCGCCTGGCCGGTGAGCGCGCCGAGTGGATCGCCCAGCGCGACCGCGCCGCGGGTCAGCACGACCAGCTCCTTGCCGAGCGCAAGCAGCTGTTGTCCGAGCGCGATCAGCTGGTCGCGGAGCGCAACCAGCTGGCGGTCGAGCACAACCAGCTCGCGGCCGAGCGCGACGCGCTTTTGCAAGGGCCGCAGCCGGCTGGACGCAGCGCCGAGCTGGAAGCGGAGCGGAGCCGTTTTGCCGAAGACAAAGCGCGGCTTGCGGCGGAGCGCGATCAGCTGCTCGTAAGCTTCGATCGGATGGCCAGCGACAATGCGACCTTGGCCGCGGAGCGCGAGCGCCTAAGCGCCGAGCGCGAGCGCCTGGCGCACGAGCTGGCCCAGCTCAATGAGCGGCTGAGTCAGCTGCTGGATGAAAAGTCGCGTGGCGCCCAAAGCGATGACGGCGGCGCCGCGCTCCAGGCGGAGCGCGAGCGCGCGGCCCAGGCGCGCGAGACCCACCTTGCCGCCGAAGCGGCCTGGCAGACCGAGCGGACCAGGCTTTCTGCCCAGCTCAAAGAGAAAGAAGACGAGCTGCGCAGCCGGCCCCTTGCCGCGGCCGCGCCGGGCGCCGGCGGCGCGCTGCTGCGGGACCGCGAGGTCATAAGCCTCCGCGAGACCATCAACCGCAAAGACAAAGAGATCCTCGATCTGCGCGACGCCTCCGACCTAAAAGAGCGCCAGATCCTCGACGCCCGTGACCGGGCGCGGGAGCAGGAGCGCCACCGCCGCGAGCTGGAAGAGAAGCTCCTGCACAGCGAGCGCGACCACCTGAGCGTGCGCGAGAAGCTCGAGAAGCTCGAGGCCATCGCGCACGACAAAGAGAAGTGGCTGGAGCGCGAAAAAGGCCTGAAGAGCCGGCTCGAAGACGCCCAGAAGAAGCTGCAGCGCGCCGACGATGAGCTCCTGGCTTCGCGCAAGCGGGTCGAGGGCGAGGCGGGACGGGTGCAGGCCGAGCTTGCCGAAGAGCGGCGGCGCTTGGCAAGCGATCGGCAGCAGCAGGAGGCGATGCTGGTCGAAGAGCGGCAGAAGCTGCAGCAGCAGGCGGCGGCGCAGGCGCAGCAGTACGCCGCGGCGCAGGAGCGGCTGGAGGCGCAGCTTGCCGCGGCGCAGGAGCGGCTGGAGGCGCAGCTTGCCCAGCGCGAGGCGGCGTTGCAGGCGCAGCTTGCCGAGCGCGAGGCGGCGCTGCAGACGCAGTTCGCCCAGCGCGAGGCGGCGCTGCAGGCGGAGCACACCGCGGCGCTGCAGCGCGAGCGCGAAGCCGTAAACGCCGACAAGCAGGCGGCGCTGCGGCTCTCCGGCGAAGGACAGGAGCGTGAGGCGCAGCTTCTGGCGCGGCTTGCGGCGACGGAGCAGCGTGAGAGCGAGGCGCAGCTTTCGGTGCAGCGGTTCACCGAGCAGCTGGCGGCGGAGCAGAAGGAACGTGAGGCCCAGGCGGCGCAGTGGTACGCCGTGGTGCAGCAAGAGCGCGAGCGCTTCGCGGCCGACAAAGCGACGGCCGTGCAGGCGGCCGTGCAGACGATCATCCAACAAGAGCGCGAGCAGTTCGCGACGGAGAAAGCCGCGATCGAAGGGCGGCAGGCGCAGGCCTGGGCGCAGTTCGAGGCGCAGTACCAGTCGCGCTTTGAGGAGCGGGCGCGGCGCCACGAAGAAGCCCTGGCGGGGCAGCAGCGCGCCCATGAGGCGCAGCTGCAGGAGATAAAGGCCCAGCATGAGCGGGCGCTCGGCGAAGCCGCCCAAGCCGCCGAGCAGCGCGACTCCGTCGGCGTCAAGCTGAGCGAGCTGCGGGCCCAGCTCAGCGCCGAGCAGCAGCAGCACGCCCAGGCCCTTTTGGCGCTGGAAGACCAGCACCGCCAAGCCGCGGCGCAGCTGCAGACCGAGCACACGCAAGTGCTGAGCAGCCTGAAGGATCAGGCGGCGATCCAGCTGACGCAGGCGATCGCCCAGGTGCGCAGCGATGCCACCCAGCAGCGCGAGGCGGCGCTGGCCGAGACGGTTTCAGCCCAGGAGGGTCAGCTCGCCGAGCTGCGCGCCCACCACCAGGCGGCGGTCGGTGCCCTGCGCGCCGAGTCCGAGGCCAAGCTGCGGCAGCTGGAGCAGTCGCTCGGCGAGCAGCACGGGACGGAGCAGGGGCGCATGCAGCGTGAGCTCGATCAGCTAAACCAGCTGCTGCAGAGCGAGCGCGAGGTCCTGACGCAGCAGGTGGCGATGCTGGAGGGCCAACTGACGGACCTGCGCAGCCGCTACGCCAGCACCGAGTCGGCGCTGGGCAGCCTGCGGGTGCGCTACGATGAAGCCGCCGTCGAGCTGCCGCAGCTGCGCGCCGAGCAGCGCAGCCAGAGCGAGCGCATCGCCGCGCTGGTGCAGCAAAACCAGGCTGCCGAAGAGCGCATGCAGCGCGCCTACCAGCGCATCGTCGCCGATGAGAACCAGATGGCGCGGGTGCGGCGGGCCCTCAGCATCGCCACCGCGGTCTTGGATGAAGGCAAGAGCGAGACCCCCGGCTCCGACGGCCACCACTCCGACGTGAAGTCTCCCGCCTAAGCTACCCTTCGACGAAATCTTTGCCGGCCTTGATCTTGGCCTCCGGTCCGAGCTGGAAGTCGGGGACGCCGGCCACGTCCTTGCGGCCGGTGCGCGACACCAGGCGGCCCATGTCTTCGAGCTCCAGCGCGGCGGCGCGGCGCAAAAGGCCCATGTGGATCGGCGTGCTGGTCTCGGCGGCGAGGAAGGCGGCGCGGAGGGCGACGTTTTTGATGTAGCCGCCGGAGATTTCGTACTCCTTGGCCAGCGCCTTGAAGTTGATGTTGCGGGCGCTCGGGGCCTTGGACGGGAGCATCGAGCGCCAGAGCCGCTCGCGCTCGGTCGGCTCGGGGACCTCCAGGTGCAGGTGCAGGCTCAAGCGGCGCTGCAGCGCTTCGTCGAGCGAGGCCTCCTTGTTGGTCGTCATGACGACCACGCCGGAGTACTGCTCCAGGCGCTGCAGCAGGTAGTTGACCGCCAGGTTGCCGTAGCGGTCGTTGCTGCTTTTGACCTCGGTGCGCTTGGCGAACAGCGAGTCGGCTTCGTCGAACAGCAGCACGGCGTGGGCGCGCTCGGCTTGATCGAAGACCCGGCCGAGCTGCTTCTCCGTCTCGCCGACCCACTTGCTGACGACCTGCGCCAGATCGACCTGGTACACGTCGAGATCGAGCTCTTTGGAGATGATCCCGGCCAGCATCGTCTTACCGGTGCCCGGCGGTCCGGAGAAAAGGGCGATCATGCCCTTGCCGTAGCCCAGCCGCTGCCCGAAGCCCCAGTCGGAGTAGACGCGGTGGGCGTACTTGCTGCGGCCGATAAACTCCTTGATGCGGTCCATGTCCTCTTGCGGCAGGACCAGGTCGTCCCACGACGCGCTGACGTGGATGCGGCGCGCCATCTCGCCGAGCTCGTTGCGCAGGCGGCGGTCGATGCCGTTGCGCAGCTCGTCGTGGCTGATGTGGCCGGTCTTGTTGATCTGCGCCAGCTCAATAGCCTCGCGCGCGGTGTCGATGATCTCGCCCGGGGTGAGGTGGAACGCCCGCGCCGTGACGCTAAGCTGCACGTCGGGGGCGCGCACCGACTGCGGCAGCGACTGCTCCCACAGGCGCAGCCGCGTCGGCTCGTTGGGGATCGAGACCTCGACCTCCTGCATCGAGTGATCCATGCGCACCCGCGGCGGCTGCATCGCATCGACGCCGAGGATCACCAGAGACGGGTAGCCGGAGATGCGCTTGGCCAGCTCGCGGGCGTTGTCGTTGAGCAGGTCGCCGCGCAGCGGGCCGATGTACAGCACCGCCCCGCGCAGCAGCGCCTCGCGCTGGGCCCGCCGCAAAAGATCGTCGAGCGTGCCTTGCTCCGCCAGGTTGGGGTCGAACGCCAGGAGCGGCCGGCCGGTGAACGCGGCGACGCGCTTGGCGAGCTCGGTCTTGCCGGCGCCCTTTGGCCCCCACAGCAGGATCCACGGCATGTGGGTGAGCTGGCCGCGCTGCTTGGCCGCCTCCGCCGAATCGCACAGCACGCTCATCCGCCCGAGCAGCCGCTCATCGAGCGCCAGATCCATGAGCGTCGGGCTGCCGCGCAAAAGCCGCGCCGTGCGGATAAGCGCCGGCGCCATGTCGCCGCGCCCGGTGAGCACCGACAGCACGTCGTAGGTCGGCATGATGGCGCGGTAGTTCACCGAGCTATACGCCTCCACCGACTCCACCGGCATGACCTGGATCATGCGCCAGGACAGCAGCGGCCGCTCCGGATCGAGCGAGTCGAGCAGCTGCAGCCGCTCGGTGCGCTTGAGCTGGTAGAGCTGGGCGATGAGCGCCAGATCGACGCCGCGGCGGGTCGGCGAGCCGCGCAGCAGCGTGAACACGTCCGACAGCGGCGCATCGATATGCGGCGCCAGCGAGACGACCAGCGTCTCCACCTCCAGCGGGTTGAGCGTCAGGTTCTCCACCATGCGGCCGATCGGCGCCGCCTTGCGCAGGGCGCCGATGCTGGCTTCGACCTCGGACAGCGCTCGCTGCAGCTCCGCTTCATCGAGCGGGCCGGTGCTGTGGCCGCCGCGGGCGGCTCTACGGGCGGTGAAGATGCCTTCGATTTCGGCCAGGGCGGGGTTGTCGGGCTGCGGCCGGAGCTGGGCGCGCTGGAACTGGCGCAGACACCGCTCGGCCACGAGCCACATGCGGTTCAGCTCCGCGCTTAGCCACTGCTCGGCAAGCTGCCGATCCACTTCGCTTATGGACTGTGCTGCGTAGCCACTCATTGGGGAACGTCGTCTCCTGTGGGCTGCGGGGCGCGCAAAAGGGTTCCGGGAAGGCGGTCCAAAAGCTCCGAGGTGCGGCCGAGCAGCGCGACCTCGCGCCGCAGCACCGTCATCGCGTCGGCGCCGCCGCGGCCGCCGTAGCCGCTCGCCTTGGCCCCGCCGAAGGGCATGCGCCCCGACGGCGAAGCCGTGCCGCGGTTCCACAAGAGCGAGCCGGCGCGCAGCTCCTCGCAGAACCGCCGCCAGCGCTGCGGCGACTCGGTGAACAGCGATGCGCACAGCCCGTACGGCCCGGAGTCGGCGAGCTGCAGCGCATCATCCATATCGACGATCGGGTACACGGCCAGATCCGGACCAAACAGCTCGCTGTGCTGGTAGTCGGAGTCGGCCTGGCGCTTCTGCACAAGGTGCACGCTCGGGCTGACGAAGCAGCCGGGCCGATCAAGCCGCACCGAGCCGTGCAGCGGCTCCGCCCCTTGGGTCTTGGCCGCGGCGACCCGGCTCAAAAACCGCTGCAGCCGCTCTTCCGAGAGCATGGGCCCCATGAAAATATCTTTGGCCGGCGGCCCCACCCGCAGCGCCACCGTCTGATCGATGAGCCGCGCCACGAACTCATCGAGGACGGCGGCGTGGACGAGCACGCGGCTCGTGGAGGTGCAGCGCTGCCCGGCGCTCTGGAACGCCGCGGTCGCGACCTCGTACGCCGAAAGCTCCAGGTCGGCGTCCTCCATCACCACGGCGGCGTTTTTGGCCCCGAGGTGCAGGATCAGCTTCTGCTCGAAGCGGTCGCAGAACGACTGCCGCAGCGCCCGCCCGTGCTCGGTGCTGCCGGTGAAGACCACCGCGTCCACTTGCGGGTGGTGGCACAGCTCCCAGCCGACCGTGTCGTCCCCGTGCACCATGTTGAAGGTGCCGGGCGGCAGCTCGCTCAGGTGCAGGATCTCGGCGTAGAGCTGGGCGGAGGCGGGGCAGTGGGGGCTTGGCTTCCAGACCACCGTGTTGCCGGCCGCCAGCGCCGCCATGATGTGCGTGTGGCTGGTCGACAGCGGCAGCATCGCCGGCCCCGGCACCGCCACCACGCCGAGCGGCAGCGAGGTCACGCGCGCCGGCAGATCGCCGTACCCGCGATCGCCGAGGAGCTTTGGCGCATCGGCGCGAATCTGATCGATGCGGCTGAGCAGGCCTTGCACCTCGCGCTGACACTCCCACGGCGGCCGGCCGGTCTCACGCACCAGGCAGCGGGTCAGCTCGGGGGCGCAGCGGATAAGCTCCGGCCGGATGCTGTCGAGCGCCTGCAGGCGCTGCTCCAGGCTCACCTGCGCCCACGGCCGGGCGGCGCGCGAGGCCGCCACGACCGCTTCGGGCACATCCTCGCGCCCCAGGGGAAACACCGCCAGGACGTCCGCCGGATCGACAGGCGAACGACTCACGATTTCGCCGCGCGGCTCCTGCGGCAGGTAGAAGCGCTCGCCGCATAGACGGCCCCGCGCGACAATATCGCTGCTCGACGGCGTGCTCATGGCTTGCCCTGGCCTTTTTTACTCTTCTTGGTGGAACCGCGCGCCGCGCCGCCGCGTCGCCGCTTGCGGCCGCTGCTCGCCCCTTCCCACGCATCGGCGCCCAGGTCCGCCACCTGATGCGGTCCGTCATCGAGCGCCGCCGCCGAGATTTCCGAATCCGGAAGAAAGTCGGCAGCGAAGCCTTCTTTGAACTCATCGCCGAGCTCTTTTTGCTGCCGGCCGCGCGGATCGCGGGCCCGCGCCGTGGTGCGCGGATCGGTCTGGGTCGCGGTGGTCCGCTGCTGCTCTTGGCGCGAGATGTGTTCTTTCTGTTCGCGCTCGGTAAAGTGGGTAAAAAGATGCTTCATCGCCTCTTCGGACACCCCGGTCTGCCCCGGCAGGTGGGCGAGCAGCGTGGGAGCGATCGGCTCGGTCGCCGTGACCTGAGTGGCGGCCAGGCGCCGCTGCTCCTCCTCGAAGCGCTGGTGCTCGGCGGCCGCGGCGCGCTCGGCCTCGGTCTGCTTCTGATCTTCCGGCTTGTGGAAGGGGTCCTGCTCCTTGCGGAGGATCTGCTCGTGCATCGGCATCAGGGCTCACCGCGCTGGCAGCGCGCAAGGCTGCGCCCTTACTATCGCCCAATTTTCCGAGGGAATCAACGCCGCCCGCCGCCCGCCGGGCACGTACCGGATGGCCCGTGGTCGACGTGAGCGCGGGGCGCGCGGGCAAGACCGGCGGCGCGGCGAAGAGGCCCTATCAGCCGGTCCTCCGAGCTTGTGCCGAAAGTCCGCACTTGGCCGGCGCGATGCAGCCCGGCAATATGGCTGCGCCGACGATGTCGTCCTTTTCCCCAAACCGTCCCGCGGCCGAAGCTGCCTCCGGCAAGAGCGAGCGCACCCAGCGCATTGTGCTGGCGGGGCTCATCGCCGGCTATGCGGGACTTTACGCGGTCTTGTGCTGGCAGCGCTTCGTCAGCTTCCACGCGCAGATCGATCTGAGCTACTACCTGCGCCAGGCCTGGGGGCTTGGCCACGGACGGTTCGATCTGCCGCTCGTGCAGGCGCCGCACATCATCGGGCTGCATCTGGAGCCGGTGATGCTGCCGCTGGCGCTGCTCGGGCGGCTGGGGGTGCCGCTCGTACCGCTTTTGCTCTTTGCGCAGGCCGCCGCGGTGGCGCTC
>CALFML010000468.1 GCA_937879845.1 uncultured Myxococcales bacterium | reverse complement strand
CGACACGCGGACCGCCCACGACGGGCCCGAGGCGCTCGCCGTGGCCCGGGTGTTCCGCCCCGAGTTCGTGTTCCTCGACATCGGCATGCCCGGCATGGACGGCTACGAGGTGGCGAGGCGGCTGCGCACCGATCCTGCGACCGCGGGGCTCGTGCTCGTGGCGCTGACCGGCTGGGGGAGCGAGGAGGACAAGCGCCGCAGCCGCGACGCCGGGTTCGACCTGCACCTCATCAAGCCCGTGGGCCCCGAGGTGGTGGCCAGCGTGCTGGCCCGGCTGCCCACGCAAACACGGCTGCCCATGCACGAATGACGCACCGCAGCGCCCGACCTCGCCTACGCGCTTGCTCCCGCGCGCTCCGCCCGATAGTGTGGCAAGCCAGGGGGAGGATCGTGGGGAAGCTCGCCTGCATGGCACTGCTCGCCGTCGGGTGCACGACGGCCAACCCGGCCTTCGAGGACGCGAACGCGGACGCGGACGCGGGCACGCGGGGCGACGAGGGCACCACCACCTCCAGCTCGACCGACACGGGCAGCGACGCCGAGGGCTCGGCCACCGCCGGCTCCGCGGCCACCTCCGACGCGAGCGCGGGCGACTCGAGCGGGGGCGGTCCCGAGTGCCCCGAGGCGTGCGACGCCAATGCCTCGTGCGTGGAAGCGGGCTCCGGCCCCGCGTGCGCGTGCGACCCCGGCTACGAGGGCGACGGATCAGAGTGCGTGCCCGTGCCCACGCTCGAGCCGGTGATGTGGCAGCTCGGCTGCATGGGGAATTCGGAGAGCTGCCCCGGCCTCGACGTGTGCGCTCCCGAGGCGCCGATGGACGTGCACGAGGTCAATCGCAGCGCCACCGCCAGCCTGATGGGCGACCCCGCGACGATCTACGAGGTCAAGCTGCACCTCCGCGGCGTGGTCGAGCCCAAGGTCTACGACGGCGGCGAGACCAACGAGCACTGGAACGAGGAGCCCGGCGCCGTATGGCTCGGGCGCTTGCTCCAAGCCTACCCCCACGCGGCGTGGCTCAATCCACTGGCGGAGGCGTACTGGCCGCACTACCAGTCGGTCGGCATGGTCCATAAGCTGCTCTCGGGACGGATGTTTCCGTTGACGCTGCAGGGCCTGGACGCGGCGATGCACGAGCTGAACCACTGACCTTGGGCGCAGCCCGTCGCGTCCTTTGGCGGCGGGGCGCCGCGCGATAAGGATGGCGACGAGCTGGGCAGGCTTTTCGCTTGATTTTCCTGATTCCGCGGGCAATAGCTGAAGCACTAGCGGTGTCCTCAGCGCAGCGGCTCGCACGTCGCGCGCCTGAGGCGGCGAAAAGGAGAGCGGCCGATGCGGCAACGACGAACGCTGATAACGCGCAAAGGGATGCAGGCGGTATGCGGGTCCGTCGCGATGGCGATGGCGGCGCTTTACGCGGCCCCAGCGGGTGCGGATGAGGATCCCGACTACCACCGGCGGGCGCTCAAGGCGTTCACAGAGGCGCGGTATGAGCAGGCGTTGCAGCTGTTCAGCCTTGGGTACGCCGACACCAAGCAGCCGGAGTTGCTCATTCGCATCGGCCAGACCTATCTCAAGCTCGGGCGCAACGCGGAGGCGCTCCAGGCGTGCGAGTCCTACGTCTCACGCGTGGAGAACCCGGATCCTCTCTACAAGGGCTATGCGCTGCAGTGCATCGCCGAAGCCAAGCGCCCCGCCGCGGCGCGTTCCGCAGCTCCGGCCAAGCCCGCGCAGCCGACCGTCGAAGAGACCGCGTCGCCGCCGCGTCCGACCGAATCCGCGGCACCGAGCCCGCCCGCCGGCACTGCGGTGACTCCGGCAAATCCATCCACTCCCCCTCCAGCCGCCGCGTCACCGCCGCCGAGCGATGCCCTGCCCGCAGCCAGCGCGGCACCGCCGGTCGCGGCTTCTTCCGTGCCGCCGCCGGTCAACCTGAACACGTCCTACGATCGCTGCTTGAAGCTGCAGCAGGAGGGCCGCACCGACGCCGCGCGCAGCTGCTACCTCGAGTTTCTGCCCGGCGCCCTGCGGACCGGCGGCATTCCCGATGGCGATGTCGGGCCGCTCATGACCCAGCTGCAGCGCTTCCCAGAGCCCTCGTCGGCGTTTCCGCCGCTTCTGCGGCAGCATGAAGATCGCCGCAACACCGGTCTTTGGGCCGCCGGTCTTACGATGTGGCTGTGCGCGCTGGTCCCCGCGGTGGCGTTCGCGCCGGTGTATGCCGGCGATGACACGAGCAACAAAAACATTTACTACACGATGGCCGCTCCCATCGTCGGCCCGTTTATCGCCGGCACCTGGCTGCCGCTAACCTATCCGCCCGGTGACGCGCGCAACAACCGCGTCCTCAACTTCACCGTACCGTGGATCGTCGCCGATGGACTGACCCAGCTGGTCGGGTTCACCATGTTCCTGGGCGGCTTGCAGACGCGGCGCGTCGCGGTCCCGCCGGCCGTGGAGCGCGTGCTGTCCACGACCCGCATCGCTCCCTACGGCAGCAGCGAAGGCGGAGGCATCGCCGCCATGGGCCGCTTCTAGCGAGCGGTCCGGCCGGGGTCCTGCACCGTCAGGACATCGACCTCTTCGCCGTAGGCCAGCGCGCGGACGGCGGCGATAAGAAAGATCGAACCATAGACGAGCAGCAGGCCGCCCGGCGGGGTTTGTCGCAGCGCGGCGTGCAGGGCCGGGCCCACCTCTTCGACTTGCTCCATCGGGACTGGCGGAGGCGCCGGGTCCACCGCGAGCATCGCCCCCAGCTCCCCTGCCGACAGCCCGCGCGGTGAAGGCGGACGAGTCAGCACGACATGACGGGCGCGGCGAAGCGGTGCGGTCATGTCGCTTATCTGCTTTCCGGCGACCGCGCCGAACAAAACCGTGAGCGGCCTTGCCTGCAGCTTCTGTTCAAGCCACAGGTCGAGCGCCGCCGCCCCTTCCGGGTTATGCGCCGCATCGATCCAGAGCTCCGCACCGGCCGGCAGCTCGATGACCGGCGACTGGGGAGCGAATGCAGCGGGCCACAGCCGCTCCAGCCGTCCTGGCCAGCGGGTCCGCGCCAGCCCATCGCGCACAAGCTGCGGATTACCCAGCAGACCCTGCGCGGGCCCATCATCCAGGTCGAGAAACTGCTGCGCCGCGGCCACCGCCAGCGCCGCATTGCGCAGCTGGTGCTCCCCGGCCAGCGGAATAACCGCCACGAGCTCCGCGTCAAGCGGCTGCACCGGCGGCGGGGGCGCCGTCTCGCAAGAGGCAAGCGAAGGCTCGGACGAGCGCTCGTTTTTCGGTCCCGGAGGCTGGTACAGCCGAAGCGGCGCGCCGATGCGCCGGGCCTCGGCCAGCAGCACGGAGCGGGCCTCCGCCGAGTCGGCCGCCGCGATCGCCGGCACGCCCGGCCGAAAGATCCCGGCCTTCTCGCGGGCGATATCGGCCAACGTCGGACCGAGCAGCTCCATATGATCGAGGCCGATGCTGGTTACCACGGTCACCCGCGCCGCGCACAAGCGCGTCGCATCGAGCCGCCCCCCAAGGCCCGTCTCGACCACCGCCAGATCCACCCCGGCCTCACGCCACAGCACAAACGCCAGCGCGGTCAGCGCCTCAAAGAACGTCAAGGTCACGGCCGGCGCGGACTTCGCCGCCGCGCGCACCGCAGCCAGGGCGCGGACAAACTCTTCTTCGCTGCACTCGCGCAGGCCGGAGTCGGGATCGAGGCTGAACTTTATGCGCTCACGCACCCGCTGAAGGTGCGGCGAGGTATAGAGGCCAACGCGCAAAGACGCCCCGTCGCGCTCTTTCAGCGCGCCGGCCGCTTGCAGGAGCAGCGACGCGCAGTACGCGGCCGTGGAGCCCTTGCCATTGGTCCCGGCGATGTGGATCGCCGGGATTGCCGCCTGCGGGTCGCCGAGCCGCTGCAACACCGCGGCGAGCCGCTCCGTGCCCGGCTTGATCCCGTACAGCGCCAGCTGGGAGAGGTGTTGCAGCGCCGCCGCGTATTCAGCGGTTGCCATGCTGATGGTCCTGCCGGGGGTGCACAGACGTACCTTGGCCTTGGCGGCGCACGGATGGCATGGCGCTTTCCGGGCTACTCAGGAAAACGACTTGGCCCCATCGCTGCTCGGGCCGTCGCACAGGGCTGAGGCGACCAGCGGCGGCACCTCGGCGCGGGTTGACTGGGAGTCGTCCGTCCGGCCATCGGCGGAGTCGGAGACCGCCGGCGCCTCGGCGACCGGGGCGGCGGGGGTCGCAAGCTCCGGCTGTCGCACCGGCGCCAGCATCTCGCCCGATATCGAAGCGACGCTGGCCACCTGCGGCAGCTGCAGCGCCGGCTGCCGCAGCAGCATCCGCAGCAGCATCGAAAGCCTCCCCTTGAGCTCGGCGCGCGGCACGATCGCGTCGATGATGCCGTGCTTGAGCAGGAACTCGGCGCGCTGGAATCCCTCAGGCAGCTTCTGGCGGATCGTCTGCTCGATGACCCGGGGGCCGGCAAAACCGATCATCGCCCCCGGCTCGGCGAGGATGACATCCCCGAGCAGCGCGAACGACGCCGCCACGCCGCCCGTGGTCGGGTTGAGCAGCACGGAGATATAGGGCAGCCCGCGATCGCGCAGCCGCCCGAGCGCCGCGCTGGTCTTGGCCATCTGCATGAGCGACAAGATGCCTTCCTGCATCCGCGCCCCGCCGCTGGCCGACAGGATCACGGCGGGCAGGCGCTCGCTCAAGGCGCGCTCGAAAAGGCGCGTGATCTTCTCCCCGACCACCGAACCCATCGAGCCGCCCATGAACTCGAACTGGAAGATCCCGAGCGCCAGCCGCACCTCGTGCATGCTCCCGAGGAAGCTGCGAAATGCGTCGCTGGGCCCGATGGACTTACTGAGCCCGCGCAGCCTGTCGGCGTAGCTCTTGGTGTCGCGAAACCCGAGCGGATCGGTGGCGCTGAGCCCCGTGTCCTGCTCTACCGCCGTACCCTCATCGAGGAGCATATGGATGCGATCCTCAGTCGGCAGCGAGAAGTGATGTCCGCACTGCGGGCAGCAGCGCAACGCCGCCACGACTTTTTGCGAGTCGAGCGTCGTCGAGCAGCCGTCGCACTTCTGAAACAACCCGGTTGGCACCGAGCGCTTCTCCGAGCCGGACTCCGTAGCTTTATTCTTTCGCGACCACCAAGCCATCGCCCTTGCACCTTACCCACAGATCTACCGATAGACAAGGGCCACCGACTGGGGCGGCAGTCCGACATCCAGGCCGGGTTCGGTCAGCGGGGCGCCGTTTGCCGTCCCCAAATACAAGCCGGGGGCCAGCTGGCCCGGCCCCGCGCTCCCTGCCGAGAGCACCACCAAGCTGCCGTCCAGCACCCGCACCGCGGACACATAGCTCATCGGCCCGAGCAGCGCCGCGCCCTTCCTTTTGGCCGCCGCATCGACCGCGTACACCGTGTTGCTATAGGTAAACGGCGCCGTGATGACCTGCAGGTCGGCGAACACCCGCGTCGCATCGATCGCGTCCAGCGCGCTGACGTATCCCCCAAGCTCCATATCGGTGAGCGCCAGACCCAGGGACTTGCTCGCGGTGAGGTCCACGCGCTCGATGCCGCCTTTGCCCGGACGCGTGCCTTGGTACTGATCCGATGCCGAGCCGACGATGGCTTCGGCGCAGCCCGGCAGCACTGCAATCGCCGTCGGGTTCTCGCCCGCTAGCTGAATGTAGCTCGGCGCCGCGGCGCTGCTCAAGCTGACCGCGGCCAGCCGACCCGGCCCGGTCGCGACGTACATGCTGCTGCGGTTTAGATCCTGCAGCGTGACGTACATCGTGTCGCCGCATACCGCCAGGCGGTCGGCCTCGACGTTGCCATCCAGATCAGCGGTCGCCGCGGCGAGCGGAATAAACCGCGCGATGCCAGCCGCCGGCGCCTTCAGATCTACGACCGCAATGGCGCGGGCCGCCGTGACCTGTGTGGCTTTGTCGGCACCGTACAGCGATACGTACGCCAGCTGCCGCTGGACATCGACGTACAGGTCGTGCGGGTTGGCGTTTATCCCGTCTAGGACCCCGGCCATGCTGAGCGGGAAGTCCGTGGGATTTTTGAAATCCACGGCCGCATCGTAGACGCGCACCGCCCCGTGGGTTTGATCGAGCACATAGAGCTTGGTGCCAAAGCCCCGCGCCACCGGCTGGGGGTCGAGCACATCGAGGTTCTTGCGCACGGTGCGGGTCGCCGGATCGACGGTGCTCAGGGCGCCGGAGGTAAAGTCTGAGCCCGCGACGGCGAGTAGTGGACGCGCCGCCATATCGCTGCCCGGGCCTGGCGGTGTGGCCAGATCCGGCACGCTCTGCGACGGCGGGTTGGTGCAAGCGGCGCAGGATAAGATTAACGCCAGGGCGGCGGCGGACGGGACGTGGCGGGTGACACGGGACATGCGATCTCCTTGGGTTTTCGGCCGACCCGCGCGGTGCGGTCGGCAAAGCGCCGCCGGCTGCCATCACAGCGACGACAGCAGCGGCTCATAGGCGGGCGCTCAGCGTGGCGTACACGGCGCGGCCGGGCAGCGGATAATCAAAGTAGTCGGTCAGCGGGATCGGCAGCGGCCCGCGCTCCGGCGCCAGCGGCAGCGTCACCAGCACCAGCCGGGTGTCCAGGAGGTTGCGCACCTCCACGGCCAGCTGGACCCGCAGGTGCCCGCCGACGAACGGCCGCGGCTCCAGTTGCAGCCCCAGCGCATGCAGCGTGCGCTGCGGCCGCGGCTGCAGGTTGGCCGGGTCGAGGTAGAGCTGCGCCGCATAATCCAGCTCGTAGAACAGGCGGATTCCCTTGTAGCCGCCGTCGAAGCGGGCGAAGACGGTGTGCGGGGCGCGGCCGGGCAGCAGGTGATCGTAGCGAGCCGGGTCGTCGCTGCGGTCGCGCGCATCGAGGAACGTGTAGTTCAGCTGCGCCTGCAGCGCCTCGCCGAGCCGGACGCGCGCTTCGAGCTCGACGCCGGCGGCCTGCGCGGTGCCGACATTGCGCGCGTGCAGCGTCGGCCCATCGCGGATGACGTCGATAAGATCGTCGATGCGGCGGTAAAAGCCGTGCGCCGCCAGGGACAGTCCAAGGCTCGGTAGCGGCGTACCGGCGGCGGCTAGACCGGCCTCGGCGCTCCATGCCGACTCAGGGCGCAGGCTCAAGCTCGGGCGGAAGAAGGCGTGGTCGCCGAACAGCTCCAGAAAGGTCGGCAGGCGGACAAAGCGGCCACCGCTCGTCCGGATGAGGAGCCACGGCAGAAGCTGCAGCCGCGCCGCCAGCCGCGGGGCGGGAAAAGTCGCCGCGGTGCTGGCGGCATCGCCGGCGGTTGGCGCTCCGGCCTGCGTGTCACTCTGCGCCACCAGCAAGTGGCCCCCAGGCTGCACGAGGAAGCGGCCGTTCCACAGCCGCAGCTCGCCGCCCAGACCTAGGAGCAAGCGGACGCGGCTGGGAGAGGGCCGCGCCGGGCACCCGCTGGTCTGAGCGGAGCATAGGTCGCTCTGCTCCAGCCGTTCATAGCGGCCCTCCGCCAAGACGATAAACGACCCAGCGTGACGCGCAGCGTTGGCGGCGGACGACTGCCGGGCGGGATGGTTTATGCGCAGCACCAGGCGGGCGCCGGTCTGCTCGCTCAGCTGCGTGAACAGGCCCACGGGCACCGCGGTCAGATCCCGGAAACGAGTCTGCTCGATGAGCGCGTGGGCATCGCCGGACAGCTGCACCCGGCCTCCGGCCAGCGCGCCCTGGCCGCCGGCTAAGAGCAGCGCGCGTCCGGTGCGCAGCTCGGGCGAGCTGTCCCTGCCGCCGGGCTGGCCGACGCCGGCGACCCCCTGTTGTTTGAGCAGACCGGAGGCCTGGACGAACCCGCCGCGGCTATCGCTGCCGACGGTGACGCGCAGGTCGATCGTTCCTTGATCGAAGCCATCTTGGCGGCGGTAGAGCTGGTCGAGGGTGGTCTTGCCGTACCGCAGCCCCTCATTGAAGTAATAGGGAAAGTCGCCGACCGCGCCCTGATAGCTGGCGCTGGCGCTGATGCGCAGGCCGGGCCGCTCGCTGCTGTAGCCCAGGGTGGCGAGACGCCGCCCGAACGAGCCGCCGCCCAGGGTCGCCCACCCGGTCGGGGCCGCCTTGCCGCGCCGGGTGATGAGGTTGATGACGCCGCCGATGGCATCGACCCCGAGCTCGATGGGCGGAGCGCCGCGATAGATCTCGATCCGCTCCAGCCCCGCGATGGGCAAAAGCGAAAGGTCGACCGCCGCCTGGCTCCCCCGCGAAATCGGCACGCCATCGATAAGTACGGCCACCTGGTTGGGCGCCGCGCCGCGCAAGACCGCGCCGCTGAACTGACCCAGGCCGCCGCTTGACCGGACCTGGACGCCGGGCTGGCCTACAAGCAGCTCGGCTACCGAGGACTTGTAGGCGCTCGGCTGGTTTTGTTGGCCGGGCAGGCCGATCTCAACGACGGTGACTGCCGCGGGATCCTGGCGTGGGGCGGTCGGGGCCCGCACCGTGGCCGCGAAGTCCTGCGCCGCCGCCTGCGGGCAGGTCGCCGCGCCGAGCATGCCGACAAGTGCCAGCGCAAGCGCCCGCCGGCCCGGCCCGCGACGATCCGGGCAGACACGATGAAGGGCACGGCAGGGCGCGGGGATGGCTGAACGCACTGACCTTTCCTCCCGAAAGGTGTGGCCAAGCGCGTGAGCCGGTCTCCTGGCTGCGGAGTCTTCCTTGCCACGAACCTTCCCGGCACTTTTGCCAGTGGCGACCCTGAATCGCGCTGCAGCGACGCAGCGGCGGAAGCGGTCTGTCGTGGTTTGTCGTCCGATACAGTCGCGGGGGCGGCGCCAGTTTAATCAGTCTGGGGGTCCATGGTTTGCGCAGCCTGACCCAAGCGGAGACTGCGCGAACCTAAAAACGACCGGAGCTGCTGGCTTCCCGAGCACTCACTCGCAGTGATTGATTTTGGCAAGAGGCTACTTGCTCGACGGCATGCCTGTCAAGCCGGCGGACAAAGCGAGCGACCTAGGCCGCTACTAATGAATGATCTGGATCTTTTCGTCTGTGAGAATGCCTTCGGAGCTGCGGCCCGGCCCGATGCGCTTTGGCCACGGCGAACCTGGCTGCCGGGTCGGCTTGACGCCGGGCTCCCCTGGGACGCGCGTCGGCGGGGTCGCGGTCGCCGTAGGCCCATCGCCGGTGCGAGACGGGGTCCGGGGCGGCTCGGTCGCACTAGTGCCGGTCGCCGCTGAATCCCCGGGGGCCGGATCCTTATCTTTGGCCTCGCCGGGGGCGCCCGTGACCGGCACGACCGGCGACGACA
>CALFML010000467.1 GCA_937879845.1 uncultured Myxococcales bacterium | reverse complement strand
GCTCGCCGTGGTCGAGGTGCCGGACGCGCTCGCCTTTCATATCGTCAGCCAGGGAGCGCGGGGCGCCACGGGCAGCGCCGGATCCGACGGCCATTGCGGCAGCAGCGGCGGACCGTGCCAGGAGGGCAGCGACGGCAGCAGTGGCAGCAACGGTGGCAGCGGCGGGCCGGGGGGAGACGGCGGCACGGTCACGGTCCGCGTAGGCTGCCACAGCGCGTCCTGCTCGCCGGCCCCGCAGCTCCTACAGGGGATGATCCTCAGCCAGGGCGGACCCGGAGGGGATGGCGGCCCGGGGGGTCGGGGCGGTAGCTGCGGCTCGGGCGGCTCCGGCCGTTCACCGACCACGCACACCGACAGCGATGGCAACACGGTCACGGATGATCCCGGTTGCAGCGCCGGCTCCGGCGGCCGAGATGGGATGAGCGGTTCAAGACGGGTCACCTGGGCCTGCGGGTAACCCGGGCCGGGTTACAATCACGACGATGAACTGAAATGGGGTCCTTGCTGGCTTAGCAAGCCAGGGCACCTTCCCTTCAATAACTATCCCGCTATCTCATCGTGGCCCGTCCCAAGTCCGGGACAAGCCAGCCCCGAACTGGTCCCGAAGCATTCCGCAGACATTGTTTTGTCCGATATCCGTCGCTGAGCTGCCTATGCAAGCCTTCCCTTCATTAGCAAGCACAAGGTCAATCCGTCGAGACCCTAGCCCCTCGCATTCCGCGCTCTTCGTGCCATGGCGGCAAAATACCTCAATCCTTGAACAGGCTCGGGGACTACCAGCGGCTGAGACCCTCTCCTATCATGGGGACAGCCTATCTTTGTTCGGCGTCGAGGAACGACCACTCCTTGCCGCGCTGCGGAGCGAGGAATCGTATCGTCGTCGTCTGACTGCTGATGCTTGCGCTGTAGGCTGCTGGCGGCTGCCCGCTGGTGGCACGATCATTGCCGCGCGTGAGGTCATCGATTAGACCTTGGCCGGTAGACCATCACCGGTGGTCGATGTGCTTGGAGACAAGCCAAGGGTCAGCGCATTCCGGAACGACTGGCGGCCGAGTTGGAACCGGCGTGTGACCAAGCAGCAGCTGCAATCCGCCCGCTCCTATAGTAGGGACAACCTGCCTCAGTCTGCGTCGAAGAACCTACCTCCCTACGGCACCCTGCGGAACGAAAAAGCACAGCATTGTCGTAGACGGCTGCGCTTCAAGGTTCATGGATGTCGGGCGCTACAAAAAAGACAATGCCCTAAAGCGGGCACGGCAGGGCAGCGCTTGATAACTGGGTCCGGTCAGATCCCGCGTGGACCTTGTGAGCCAATTCTAACGGTCAACCCAACCCGGCCCCACCAGTAACCCCACCTTGTGGACCGATGTCCGGGTACACCTACGGGGGCCTCCGTCAGCCCCTTCCCGACGACCGCCGCTTTCTCGCCTCGGGCGCCGATTCCCAACCGGGGTAATGGCGCCCGAGGCGAAAAATGGGCCAGCGTCGAAAGTGCGCTGACGCAGGCCTCCGCAGGCGTACCTGGCTGGTGTACCCATGGGTGGGGGCATTGGTGGGAGGTCCACGACCAACAGTACGCTCGTGGTCGTCCTATCAGTGAATGCGACGACCTCGCTGTCCCCGCCTCTATGTGGGGCAAGACATCCATGGTGCCGGCAGCGAGCAAAGGTCGAGCCAGAAGACTGGATCCGAGGAGCTGCGCCGATCTGGGTGGGCCTCCGGCTCGGCAAGCCGCTCGGCCACCTGGTCTACGGTCAGGTTGTCGATGAGGCGGCAGCACGTGGGGGTGACCGTGTCCCCTCGCATGCAAGACCGGCTGAGCCGGCGCCTGCTTTCTGAGCAGGGGTGCAGTGTAGTGACGGCAAGGTGACCTGCGAAAGTCTGCGATTGGCTGCAAGGTCCAGGCGAACAGTCCCCCGCCTTGCCCGACCGCCTGCACGATCCGCCCCACATTGATCGCTCCGCGCGGCGAGCAGAGGCGCCCGATAGCTAAACCGTCCCAAGCGGTCGCACATCGTGTCCCAGAGCAAAGGTTTGTCCATCGCGACAGACCCCAGCAGACGCTCGTCATAGATCGCGACCGCGAGCAGCATCGGACACGGTGCCTGCAGCGCCAGCTCCAGCAGATTCGTAGCCTGCGCGGCTCCGGCGAGCAGCAGCCGCAGATCGTCATCGCTGCGGCCCGTTTCAATAGGCCTCTTGAAGAAAAAAGAGCGTATTGAAAGCGATAGCCTCGTCCGCGTACGACCAGCCGATCGAGGGTCTCGCCGCGAGGAAAGCGCGGTGGCTGCGGGCGGCTGAGCACTCCTTCGGCTGCAGCAGAACCAGGCACAATAGAAGCCGCCACGCACCAGAACAACGCCGCCGGAGGAGTTTACATAGTCGTCACTTCGGAGTCTATCGAACTGTTCTGCCACACGGGGTCGATATCAAGAACTCTGCGTGGATCACCAGGCATCAGGTATCATGGCCACAATGGACCCTCTGTGGCTGGAGCCTGGCTGCTTGTTATTGGAGCGCTTCGAAATAGAGTGCGCTGCCGGTAGTGGGGGCATGGCTGCTGTATATCGCGCCCGCGACCGAGACCGCGGCGGCATCGTGGCGATCAAGCTCCTCCATGGCGTCGCCGCCAAGGCAGGGCATGCGGAGCGCTTCGAGCGTGAAGCTCAGATTCTCTCAGAGCTGAATCATCCGGGCATCGTGTCGTATGTCGCCCAGGGTCAAACGCCAGCCGGGCAGCGGTTTCTCGCCATGGAGTGGCTTGAAGGAGAAGATCTCGGTAGGCGAATCGCCCGCGGGCCGCTGTCGGTTCGCGACAGCGCAAAGCTCCTTACGCACGCAGCAGCAGCCCTCTCCGTTGCCCACCAGCGCGGCGTTGTTCATCGCGATATCAAGCCGAGCAACCTCTTTCTTCGCCAAGGGCACCTGGATCATGTCGTGCTGATCGACTTCGGTATCGCCCGCCGGGTTCACGATGTCACAGCCCAATCCCAGACTGGGGACGTACTCGGCACCCCTGAATATGTAGCTCCAGAGCAGGCCCGCGGCGAGACCGAGATCGGACCGAGTGCGGACATCTTCAGCCTCGGCTGCATCCTATACGAATGTCTGGCTGGAAAACCTCCTTTCGCGGGCGAACATCCGCTGGTGATCCTGGGGCGGATTCTCTTTGGCGAACCGCCGGCCTTGGCAGAGGTCCGCGAGGACGTTCCGCTCCCACTGCTCGGACTCCTGTCCCGTATGCTCGCCAAAGATCCGGCAGCGCGTCCACACGATGCGGCTGCGCTGCACGGTGAGCTAGTTGCCCTGGCCTCTATGTTTGCAACTATGCACTCCACGCCCCGGGGAGGCATTGTTCAGGAAAGGGGGCTGACTACGACAGAGCAGCGGCTCTTCAGTGTGGTACTGGCGACGCGGCTTGAGGTGCCAGAGGCAACCTCAGGGGCAGTTGCTGCAGCGGATGAGCTCCGTGCCACCTTGACCAGCCTGGGGGCCAGATTGGAACGGCTTCCCGATGGCGCCATGCTGGCGACCGTGGCCGGCACCAGCAGTGCGCAGGATCAGGCAACGCTTGCAGCCCGCTGCGCGCTGCTGGTGCAGAACCAATATCCCGAAGCGCAGATTGCGGTCGCGACGGGGCGCGGCCTGATGCAGCCGGGAAGAGACGCCCAGCTCGGAGAGGCAATCGAGCGCGCAGCGGCTCAGGTCGGCCGGGGCCGAGGTGAAAATAGCAGTGCTGTCGGCAAGATTTGGCTCGATGAAGTGACCGCTGGTCTGCTCAGCGTCCAGTTTCCGCAGTCGGTGACCCCGGACGGCATCCTCCTGCACCACGAGATAGAGTATTCCGATGGGACGCGTCTTCTTCTGGGAAAGCCGACACCATTTGTCGGTCGCGATCCGGAGTTGCTCATGCTGGAGGCGCTGCTGCGCAGCTGCGTGACCGAGTCGCGCGCGCAAGGCGTGCTGGTGGTCGCGCCCCCCGGAATGGGAAAGTCACGCCTTCGCCATGAATTTCTGAAGAGAGCGCAGGCGCAGGGAATCCCAGCCCTGGTCCTGCAGGGCCGAGCCAGTCCGCTCAGCGCGGGTTCGCCATATAGCGCCCTGGCTCATGCGCTGCGGGGATGGTGTGGCACCCAGCGCGGAGAGGCGCTGAGTACGCAGCAGGCCAAGCTCCAGAACCGGCTCACTGAGTATGTTCCGACGAGCGAGCTGGCGCGGGTGAGCGAGTTTCTGGGCGAGCTATGCGGCATCCCATTTCCCGACGAGCATAGCGTGCCGCTCTTGGCTGCACGCCGTGATCCGAAGCTGATGCACGATCAGCTTCGGCAGGCATTCATTGACTTCGTGCGGAGCGTCTGCACCAAGCTCCCACTGCTCTTGGTCGTAGATGATCTGCACTGGGAAGGCGCGCTCTCCATCAATCTGCTCGGAGACGCGCTAGCGGAGCTTGCTGAGTTGCCATTTATGGTGCTGGCGCTCGCCCGGCCAGAGCTCAAAGAGCTATTTCCTTCGCTGTGGTCAGGCGGTGCCCAGGAGCTGCAGTTAGGCGGACTAGGTCGGCGCGCTGCAGAACGGCTCTGTCGCCAGATTCTAGGAGACGATCTCGCCCCCGCAGTCTTGGCACGCATCATTGAACGGGCTACGGGTAACGCTCTCTATCTAGAGGAGCTGATCCGCGCTACTGTGGAAAGCAGCGAGGCAGACCGGCCGGGCACCGTCATGGCTATGCTACAGGCGCGTATCTTGCGACTCGATGTCGCCGCACGTCAGGCGCTGCGTGCGGCCAGCATACTCGGTGAGAACTTCTGGCGCGGGGGACTTCAGGCCTTGCTCGGGACCGAATCAGCTAGTGCGAGCTTCGATAGCTTACTGAAGCGATTGACAGCGGCAGAGATCATCGAGCCGCGTCAAGAGAGCCGTTTCGCCGGAGAGCAGGAATACCGCTTCCGGCACGCGCTGATGCGCGATGCTGCCTATGGATTGCTGACAGAAGAAGACCAGCGGCTGGGACATCGGCTGGCTGCGCGCTACCTAGATCACGTCGGTGAGACTGAAGCCGTGGTCATTGCTGAGCACTACGTCCAGGGAGACCTCGCGGAACAGGCCGTGATGTATTTCGAGCGCGCCGCACAGCAGTCTATCGACCGATACGACTCCGAGGTAGCGATGGCGCTTGTTGAGCGCGGGATTGCGTGCGGAGCCAAAGGACAAGAGCTGGGGACACTGTACAGCTTGAAGCTGAGGTCTCTTAGTCAATCCCACCGATGGCATGACTCGCCTCAGGTAAGCCGCGATGCGTTAGCGCTGCTCTCCCCGGGCAGCCTCCCGTGGTGCCGTGCCATGATGGAGTCCTGCCTGCTTAGCGTCGTCGACAAGGTAGAGCACCTGATCGAGCTGGGCCAACGAATCGTCCAGGCCCAGCCAGAGCCTGATGCCACAATCGAGTACATTCCGGCGATCGCACACTTCATTTTCTATCTGTCAACATTCGGAATTCGTCCATTAGCTCATCGCTGTCTGGAGCGTCTGCTGGACGTCGCCGCTCCCCACATGGAGACCGATCCCGTCATACGCAGCTGGTGCCTGCAGGCGCACAGCTATTTCCTGCGCTTCCTTGGGGCCGATCCGTGGAAAGTCTATCTGCTCAACCAGGGCTCTGTGGCTGCCTACGAGCTGACCAGGGATTTGCGCTTCCTCGCGTTCAAGCTCGGCGAATACGGCTCTTCTGTGATGGAAATGGGTAGCTGGGAGGATGCAGAGCGGCCCCTGCGCCGCGCCGTGTCTCTGGCCCAAGGATTGGCTGAGCCCTTCCCCTTGGTTCACGCCCAGAGTGCCTTGCTCATCAATCTGGTAAGGTCCAGCGAGCCGCGCAACTGCGAGGAGGCACACAGGCTAGCCTGCGAGCTGATTCCGAAACTCGGAAGCAACGTGCTTTATGAGGGGGCGTTGCGTACGATGTGGGGCCAGAACTGGGCCTTGTGCGGAGATCTTGATGCCGCCGAAAATGAGCTGCGCCGCGCCAAGTCGCTCCTGCAGACGATTCCAGCGCAGCAGTTCGTTGCCATCGCCTATCTCATTCCTGTTCTTTTGAAGAGGGGTCAAGCAGCCGGTTCGCTTGCCCTGGCGCACGAAGGGCTCAAGCTGCTTGAGTCCTTCGGCGAATTCGGAGACTATCTGGTACGGTTCTTGGTAGCTGCTGCCGAGGCTCATCAAGCCGTGGGGGCAACTGAGGTCGCCATGACCCTGCTGAGAAAGGCCAAGCAGCAGATCGAGCTTCGCGCCAGCCTGATCCCCGGGCCTGAATGGCGCGCACGATTTCTCAGCCTTCCCGAGAACGTCCGCGCCGCCGAGCTAGGACGGCTCTGGCCGGAGCCAGGACTACGCTGATGTCCGGAGCGCCAAGCAGCCTCGCCGCCGTCGTGCCGGGAACCTTGATCGACTTTCGCTTCGAGGTCGATCGGCTCGTAGGCAGCGGCGGCATGGGCGCCGTATTCCGGGTCCGGGACCGCCACCGCGGCGGCATCGCCGCCCTCAAGCTACTTAATCGGCCGGTCGAGTCTTCGATCGAGATGGAACGCTTCGTCCGCGAAGCGACGATTCTGTCGGAGCTGCACCACCCTGGGATTGTCTCCTATGTGGCACACGGGATCGCGGCCGAGGGCTGGCCATTCTTGGCAATGGAGTGGCTGGCCGGCGAGAACCTGGCCGAGCGCCTCCAGCGCGGGCCGCTCAGCATTCCCGAGTGCCTGACCCTGAGCGAGCGCGTCGCCTCGGCGCTCGCCCTCGCGCACCAGCGCAACATCATCCATCGCGACATAAAGCCCAGCAACCTCTTTCTCCGCGATGGCCAAATTGCAAACCTGAGCCTTATCGACTTTGGCATCGCCCGCCGAATTTTTGGTGCCCGGCCGCTGACGCGCACGGGAGCGCTCGTGGGCACCCCTGCCTATATGGCGCCTGAGCAAGCGCGCGGCGAACGCCAGCTGGGTCCCGGCGCGGACGTATTCGCGCTGGGGTGCGTTCTTTACGAGTGCTTGACCGGCCAGCCGCCCTTTCAGGGCCAGCGTGCCATCGAGCTTCTGGCCAGGTTGCTGCACGATGCGCCCTCGCCGCCTCGTCCCCTGCGCCGCGACGTGCCGCCGGAGCTTGAAGCTCTCGTATTGAGCATGCTGGCCAAGGACCCAGCCGAGCGGCCCAAGGACGCGGCGGCCGTGCTGGCTGCCACGGCGGTCCTTCGCGGTGACCCTACGGCGGGGAGCGGTGCACCCGAGCGGGCGGAACCAAAATCTCTCCCAGTCGTCTCAAACAAGTCCCAGCAGGTAATGTGTGTCGTCGCCGCCAACCTCGGCGGAGCCGCCCACATGGACCTGGCTACTCTGGCAGCGGACGGCCTGCCGGAAATGCCGCACCCCTTACCCCAGGAAGCTCTTCCACCCCCTGGCGCCGAAGTGGTATGGCTCGCCGACGGCACCCTGCTGGCAACACTGACCGCAGGAGGCGAGGTCGTGGATCTGGCCGAGCAGGCCGCGAGCTACGCCCTGTCGCTCAAGCAGCTCTGGCCGGGCGCTCAGGTCGCGATGACGTCGGGAACGGGAATGCTGGCACCGACGCTGCCAGCTGGCAAAGTGATCGGCATGACCCTGAAGCTCCTTGAGCGCGCCGGCGAAGCCATATCCCTGGATAGGGCTAGCGCCGAGCTGCTTGCAGACCGATTCGTAATCCGGGAAGTCGCGGACGGGCTGACGCTTCAGGGGCGGCACCCTACTGCAGACGGCCAGACGGATCCCTCCACAGGACTATTGCCATTTGTCGGTCGCCAGCGGGAGCTGGAACTGATTACGGCATGGCTCACCGGGAAAGTGGAGGACGGGACGGCCGGGACGGCACTCGTCATTGGGCCAGCTGGGATCGGGAAGTCGCGGCTGATCCAGGAGCTGCTCGGTTCCAAGGCAGCGTCCGCGCTGCACCTGGTCGCGAAGACGGGCCCGGAGGTGATGCTAGCGCTGGGGCCGAATGACGGCTGGGCGACTCTGAGGAGCGAGTGTGCAGTCCGCCCGATCCTGCTCGTGGTGGACGATCTGCAAGCGGCAGACGAGCGCGCCGTGCAGCGTCTCGACGCTGCGCTGCGTGCGCTCAGCGAGGTTCCGCTGCTCGCCCTGGTCACCGGGAGGCCTGAGGCTCGTCGCCGCTTCCCGCAGCTCTTGACCGCGCAGGCGCAGGAGTTTGTCCTCCGGCCGCTCGGGCTACAGAGCAGTGAAGCCCTAATCCGGAAGGTCCTTGGTCCGGCTCTATCCGATTCTCAGCTCCGGCAGATCACCAGAGCCGCTGCGGGCAATCCGCGCAGGCTGCGCTGGCTGCTGCGGGCGGCGAAGCTCAATGAAGAGCCGCCCGCAGCATTCCTCCTCGATCTTCAAGCGCAGCTCCTACGACTTGGGCCGCAATCAGGCCGCATCCTGCGAGCAGCGAGCTTGCTGGGCGATGGGTTCACTGCGGACGCGCTGCGCGAGCTGCTCGGCTGGGATCCGGGAAACCTCGAGCCGGGGCTGCGTGAGCTGAGAACCGCGGGTCTCCTCGACTCTTCGGGCGCCCCGCCCGCCACGGCGGCCATCCCGGCGGCGGAAGAATACCGCTTCGCTGCCCCCCTGATCCGGGAGGCGGCATTCCGCCTGCTCTCTCCCCAAGAACGCGAGCTGGCGCGCGAACATCGCCTCTTAAAGCGCGCGGAATGACTTGGCGTCGATCTGCAAGCGGGTCAGCCAGCGGCAAAGCTGATTCCTGTGCACGCCGAGCGCCCGCGCCGCCCGCGTGACGTTTCCGTCGGCCCGCCGCAGCGCCGCCACGAGCGCACTGCGCCTGGCTTCATCGGGAGAAAGCGCCTTCATCGCCTCCGCTTGGGACTCTGCTGGCTTCGCATTCGGAGACAGCGCCGTGCCAGCAGTAGTCGCAAGGTGCTTGTCTTCGAGCTTGGCATCCCCCTCTAGAGTGGCTGCGTGGGCCGCCGTACGCACCGCGGCCAGCAGCTCGCGGACGTTTCCGGGCCAGGGACGCAGCAGGCATGCCTCGACCAGAGAGGCATGGATGGCAAGATTGGAAGAGATCCGCTTGAGCTCCAGCAAAATCAACCAGGGGATTTCCTCGCACCGCTGGCGAAGCGGCGGCAGCCGGACCTCAGGCTGGCCGATGCGGAAGTACAGATCCTCGCGGAATCGACCCGCGCTGACTTCGGTCCGCAGCGGCTTGTTGGTAGCAACGCAGACCCGCACATCGATGGAGCGCGGACGGGATGACCCGAGCGGCAGCACTTCCCGCGTCTCCAGCGCTCGCAGCAGTTTTGCCTGCGTGGTCAGGCTGAGATCTGCGACTTCGTCGAGGAGCAGCGTGCCGCCATGCGCCGCCTGCAGGTAGCCGTCGGCATCGGCGTCGGCCCCTGAGAATGCACCGCGCTTGGTCCCGAACAGCAGGCGCTCGGCCATGCCGTCCGGAATGGCCGAGCAGTTGATGCCCACAAATGGACCGCTCCCGCGCTCGGTGCCGGAGTGAAACGCTCGCGCCAAGAGCTCCTTGCCTGAGCCGCTCTCGCCCGTGATGTATAGCCCGCCGCAGCTCTGGGCCGCGCTTGCCGCGTATCGAGACAGAGCTTGAAGGGCAGGACCCCATTTCTGATCAATTAACGACTACCTTCGAGGCTGAGCTAAGGCGTACAGACTTGGGTCGGCCTGGGTTGATCCGCCAGCCGCGGAGCTGATCCAGAATCGAGGGGCTGCGCCGCCAGTTGGGGTCTTTGGCCATGTGCTCCAGATATTCGGCTAGCTGCTGCCACTTGTTGTCCGCCTGCTCGCCGCTGAGCTCGAAGGCACCGGCGATGCTACTGGCTGCCGACCCCATCGCTCGCGCCAGCGACTGCGGGTGCAGCGGCGCAGTGGTGCGCTCCGCATTTTGGTGCGGCGGCGGGGCCTGTTTCAGTCGATGCCTGTGTACCAGCAGACAGGCCATCATCGAGCTAATCAGCGATGCGTGGATCAGCGCCCGAACCGCAGGCCCGGTCTGAGCAGAGATCTCCTCCAGATGATTGCACGACTTGTCCAGCTTGTTGTCGGACTCGATTTCCCAACGGACGCGATAGAAATCCGATACTTGATGTGGCCCCACTCGGGGCGGCAGGTTGGTTAAGTAGAAGCGATACGTGCCGTCGGGAGCCGGTACTCCGCACAGCCGGCAGTGGACCTGCTTAGGGCCACTTCCGATGGTGACATCGGCGTCGACCACTTGTCCATCCAGCACCAGGATGCGCTTGCTGAGCATCACATCCAAGTCCGTCCCAGGGAAGAACGTCTGGGTCAGCTCTCCGCGGGCCACGTGCTGGACTTTGGGCTTCCAGCTCTCCTTCAGTCTCATCACGAAGACGATTCCATAGGTTGCACAGTCCGCGATAAACTTCAGACTGGCGTAGCCCAGGTCGACCAGAAGTCCCAGGCCTCGCCAACTCTCGTCCAGCACCAGATGCGGGGCGTCGTGCTCCCGGGCGGGACTTAGGTGATACTGGTAGACGGTCCCAGTCCCCACCGACAGCCTCTTGTGCACTTTGAGCGCGGCGTACCGGCCCGCTCCTGGGTACTGCTCAATCAGCTCGTCGGGGAGCTTGACCGTCGTGGCATCCACGATGTGCCAATCGCGCGCGTGCCGACGCATCAGCGGCGGGACATCCAGCGGCTGCGCGCGAGCATAGTCTAGCGCTCGTTGGGACAGCCCCGCCATGGTCGCCTCCAGCTGCGGCCCGAACCACGCGTAGAAGCCGCCTCGGGCCACTTTGGGGGCGCCGTTTTCGAAGTACACGCGCGCCACGTCCCGTTGTCGGCCGCCATACCCTGTAGATGCCGCAATCACCAGGGCGCGGATCAATCCGATGGCATCCCGCTTGCGCGTCCTCTCTTGGAATTTGGCGGCTTCTACCAGTTGGCTGATGGCCTCCTGGGGCAGCACCTGTTCCATCAGCTCTCGTAAGTCGTCTCCGGTCAATCCACTCTGGGTCGTCATGCCAGGTATAGATCAGATTCGTTTGGGTATGGCAACCTGAGCCATTCACTTTTCTTTCGGGGATAGCGATCTCAGCCTGGAATCGCTCTGCGCTTGTTCTCGTCGGAACGGGGGGCTTAAGTAGACAAAAATGGGCAGGACCCATAACCCTGCCATCCTGGAGCTTCAGGCCCGATGCTTCAAAGGGCCGCACATCCGGCGACAGGAGGAAGATCGAGTCTCCGACACGCAGAATCTGGCGCGCTGACTGAGGAAGCCCCGGCAGCACGTGCGCACCGTCGATCCGTGTGCGGTTCTGGCTGCTCACATCCTGGACCCAGAACTGTCCATCATCGTACTTTACGCGTGCGTGTCTCCTCGATACGCGTTGATCCCCTGCCAGCGCCGGCATCTCACCGCGTCCTACGATCAGCTCTCGACCACGCAGCGGCGTGACCACTAAAGCGGGCTGACCGGCACTGAAGACCAGGATCAGCCCCGGCGCGGGCGACGCAGGGCTGCCGTCTTCCCTGCGAGAGCTCTCATCCAAGGTGGAGGGCGGCTGCGACATGACGACGTGTTTTCCTGGCAACGGATTTTGCCACATTTTGCAACCTGACCGCCACCGGCGCGTGTGAAGAATCGCCACACCCGCCTGTTCCTCCCGATGGGAGAGCGCTGTTTCCGGCCAACCTGCATAGCTATCTGCGCGTCATATCTGCCATCGCGCGCCGGCTCTTGGATCTCGGTGAGCCGGCATGGAGGTTGCCTTGATGGCTGGGCAAGGACCTTCATTGGAGACATTTCTTAATGAACACTGAATCAGCAGGAATCAATGGACTGTCGAGAGCGGAAAGTTACCTGGTCGCAGGAGGCGCTCTCCACCGCCTCTTCGAAGGGGTCGTCGATCGATTCGGCACGCGAGTCGCCTGCCGCGCAGACGGGCAAGACACGACCTACGACGGCCTTGACCGCCGCGCTAATAAGCTGGCGCACAGGCTGCGGAGGCTCGGGGTCGGGCGGGGAAGCCGCGTGGCGATTCATCTGGAGCGGTCTGCGGAGATGGTCGTTTCCATTATCGCTGTCCTCAAGGCCGGTGGCGCGTATGTTCCTCTCGATCCCGAGCATCCGACCGAGCGGCGGATCTTCATGATCATGGACTCCGGAGCGGAGGTGCTGATCTCGCGGAGCTCTCTGTGGGACGCGACCATACTACCACAGGCGGTCAAGCTGCTCTGCCTGGATACCACGCCACTCAACCAGGAGCCTGAGGCAAGGCTTGCCGAAGACGGTGCCCCCGATGCGCTGGCCTATGTCATCTACACCTCCGGCTCCACCGGAGCGCCCAAGGGCGTCATGGTGACGCATCACAACGTCACGCGGCTGTTCCGGACCACGGAGTCATGGTTCGGATTCAGTGCCGATGATGTATGGACTTTGTTTCACTCCTTCGCCTTCGATTTTTCCGTATGGGAAATGTGGGGGGCGCTCCTTTACGGGGGGAAGCTGATCGTCGTCCCCTTCTCTGTTTCGCGCACGCCGCGGGAGATGGCCCAGCTCCTTGCTGCTGAGGGCATCACGGTCCTCTGCCAGACCCCATCGGCCTTCCGCGCGCTGGCCCCCGCAGTGCTTGCCGCAAATGCACCGCCCCTGCGATACGTCATCTTCGGCGGCGAAGAGCTTGCGTTTCGATCCCTCCAGGCATGGTTTGAGCGATTCGGTGACGAAAAGCCGCGCTGCATCAATATGTACGGAATCACCGAAACCACGGTCCACGCCACCTACCGGCCGATCACCCTGGCCGATGCTGCATCCGAGCAGCGAAGCTGCATCGGGATCCCTCTGCCGGATCTGGAGCTGCTCTTATGGGACTCGCATGGGGCCGAGGTAAGTGCGGGGCAGGTCGGTGAGATCATCGTGGCCGGAGACGGGGTCACGCTTGGCTACCTCGGCCATCCCGAGCTAACCCGCGAGCGCTTCATCGAGCGCAACGGAGGGCGCTATTACCGCTCTGGGGATTTGGCTCGGCGCCTCCCCGATGGAGGTCTGGAGTTTCTGGGCCGCGCGGATGGACAAGTAAAGCTCCGCGGCTTCCGCATCGAGACTGGAGAGATTGCCGCCCGCATTGTCGCGCAGGGGGGGGTCGCTGAAGCGATCGTGCGCGTATGGGGCACAGGAGACCAGGCACTTCTTGTCGCCTACTGCGTGCCCAAGGCAGGAGCGCAGATAGAACTGCGGGCGCTACGAGATTACCTGCAGCGCTTCCTGCCTGCCTACATGTTGCCCTCCTCGTTCATCGAGCTTGCGCAGCTTCCCCTGACTAGCAACGGCAAGCTCGATCTCGCGGCGCTGCCTGCGCCTGACCCCGATTCGGTCCACTATCGAGCTCCGCATTCGGAGACCGAGCGCCTTCTGGCGGCGATCTGGGGCGAGGTGCTGGACGTATCAAGGGGGGTCGGTCTGGATGACGATTTTATCGCGCTCGGGGGCAATTCGATTGCTGCGGCCCGAGTACGCCAGCGAATCTACGAGGCGCGCTCGGTCTGGGTCTCGTTCCGCGAGCTACTCGGCACAAGCCGCCTGGAAGAGCTGGCGCGCACAATCGAGTCGCATGAAAAGCAAGATTTGTCCGCGGAGCCATCGCTGCGATCGATAGGAGCCGCCCCCCAGCTTACCTTCGCTGAGGAGCAGTTCCTGCTCACCTCACAGCTGGCGCTAAATCAGCCCCTGTATTCGGAGAGCCTGATCATCCGGGTCGGTTCGACTTTGGATCACGCCCGACTGGAGCGGGCATTTGCCGCGCTGGCGCAGCGGCACGTCGTGCTTCGCAGCAACTACCGGCTCGATGAAGGGGATGCGCGCCGTGTCGTCATGCGCACGCCGGCGCTTCCTGTGTATCAGCATGATCTGCGCGCCCTGCCGACAGAGCAGCAGCCCGCTGAGTTCGCGCGGATGGCGACCGTGCGGGTGCGGCAGGGATTCGACCTCGCCTCGGAGCCGCTGCTTCGGGTCGATCTCTACACGCTCGCCGATCGGGATCATCGGCTCCTACTGTCCTTCCATCACATCATCATGGATGGCGCAGCGTGCGCGGTGCTGCTGCGCGAGCTGGCGACGCTCTATGCGCAAGAGGACGCAGACTTGCCCCCGGTCCAGTACGATTTGCCCGCCGTGGCCGCCTGGCAGCGTCAGCAGCTCGATCTGCTCCAGCGCAACCACCTGCCGTATTGGCGGGAGCATCTGGCGGATCTGACGGACCTCGCTCTGCCCACCGACCATCCCAGAGCGGCGCTGCGCAGCTTCCGCGGAGCCCGCCTCCGGCGCACCCTCTCGCCTGAACTGGCGGTGCGTCTGCGCGGCCTCGCCGGCGCACGCGGCACAACCCTGTTTACTACGCTTCTCAGCGCGTTCCTGATTCTCCTGCACCGTCACACGGGACAGACCGACATCGCAATTGGGACCATCTCTGCCGGCCGTCAAGCACCGGAGACCGCGGCGGTCGTGGGATGCCTTATCAACCCCATCGTCATCAGGCAGGACGTCAATCCCACGCAGAGCTTCGAATCATTGCTGGCGAGCGTGCGGGAGACGCTGCTCGCGGCGCAGGCTCACGACGGCCTCCCGTTTGCGACGCTGGTCCGCGAGCTGGGCGCGGCCGGGAGCGCCGCCCGGAACCCGCTATTCCCGATCTGCTTCTCGGCGAACGTACCCATCGCGGCTCCGCTGCCTGATTGGACCGTCGAAATCGGCCCTCTTGACAGCGGGACCGCGCGCTTCGATCTGGCCGTGCAGGTGGATGAGCGCGCAGACGGAATCGATCTGTACTTCGAGTACGCCCTGGATCTTTTCGAAGCGGCCACCCTGGAACGTCTGGCGGACCGCTTCGCCACGCTGCTCGAAGCAGTGACCACGGACGCGGCCGCCCCGGTCTGCTCGTTCGCGCTCATGGGGGCCCATGAAAAACAGACGCTGGCCAGGTGGAGCTGGGGCGGGCCGCCGCTCGATGAAGAACTAATCCTGGACATGATCCGCCGGCAAGTCGCGCTGCGGCCGCAGGCCACCGCGGCGATCTTCGAAGACAGCCGGCTGAGCTATCTGGAGCTCGACCAGCGCTCCGACGATCTGGCCGCGCAGCTCGTCGAGTGCGGCGTCCAGTCGGAGCAGATCGTCGGCCTGAGCACCCCTTCCTCGCTCGAGTGGTTGATCGGCATGCTCGGCATCTGGAAAGCAGGAGCGGCCTTCTTGCCGCTAGATCCCCGCTATCCGAAGGCGCGGCTCGATACGATGCTTGTGGATGCCCGCGTCAAGCTGCTGTGCACAACAAGCGGACTCCGCGAGCTGTTCAAAGACTTCTCCGGATCTATGATCGATCTGGCGAGCTGCCGCCGCCGACCCGCTCCATGCGGCCGACCACTTCCGGCCCTAAGCAAGAACAGCCTCGCCTACGTCATCTACACATCAGGCTCCACGGGCCTGCCCAAGGGGGCGTTGATCGAGCATGGCGGGCTGGCCAACGTAGTCCAGGCGAGCCTCCGCGTGCTCAAGCTGACGGAATCGGATCGGATGGCGCAGTTTTCTTCCCCATGCTTCGACGCCTGCATCTTGGAGGCGTTTCCGGTGCTGGCCGCCGGAGGGACCCTGGTCATCGCGCCCCCTGCGGCGCGCTTGCCGGGACAGGAGATGGTGCGCTTTCTGAGCCAGCACTCAGTGACCGCCATGGTCTGCGTGCCGTCATCCTTGGCGGCGCTCCCCGATGCGCCGCTGGCCGCGCTGCGGCTGATCTGCTGCGTCGGCGACAAGCTGGGGGCGGAGCTTGTCCAGAGATGGGGCGCGGGGCGGACCCTGTTCAACATGTACGGGCCCACCGAGACAACCGTCATCATCACCGCTGCCCAGTGCCCCATGGGAGCCGGCAAGCCGCCCATCGGTCGGGTTCTGGATGGCACCCAGGTCTATGTCGTCGATGAACGAATGCGGCCGGTTCCCCTGGGCGTTCCCGGCGAGCTCTTGATCGGCGGTCGAGGTGTGGGACGTGGTTACCTGCATCGCCCAGAGCTCACTGCCGAGCGGTTCGTGTCCGATCCAGTCTCTCCCGAGCGCGGTCGCGTCTACCGCACCGGCGATCTGGTGCGCTTCCGCAACGACGGCCAGCTGGAGTTCCTATCCCGCATCGACCGCCAGGTGAAGCTCCGCGGCTTCCGCATCGAGCTGTCCGAGATCGAGACCGCTCTTTTGCGCCATCCAGGGGTAGCTCAGACGGTGGTCGTGCTGCGTGAGGATCTGCCGGGTGAACCGCGACTGATCGCGTACATCGTGCCGCGGGAAGGCGGGAATCTCGCGTCAGAGCTCCGCACGCACCTGGTTAGCAAGCTGCCTGATTTCATGATTCCTGCGGCCTTTGTCGAACTGCCCGCGCTTCCCCTGTCTTCTACGGGTAAGGTAGATCCCCGGGCGCTCCCGGCACCGGACTTCTCACAGCAGCCCAAGACGCTTCTGGCCTCGCCGACGGAGGAGGCAGTGGCTCAGGTATGGCGCGAGGTTCTGCGGCTTGACGAGGTCGGTCCCGAAGAGCCGTTCTTCGAGGTCGGCGGCGACTCTCTTTCTTTGGCACGCGTGCAGGCGCTCTTGCGCCGGAAGCTGCAGGTGGACGTTGAGATGATCGCGCTGCTTCGATTCCCCACGGTGCGGGCGCTCGCGGCGCACCTTGCGACCCACGCCGCGACGCCGGTCGCTCCAAGCCAGGACTCGACCACCAAGGAGCGTGACGCAGTAGCCATCATTGGCATGGCCTTCCGCGGACCCGGCGTGCGTAGCATCGACGAGCTGTGGCCCCTGCTCGCCGCGGGGCGTGACGCCATCGCCCGCTGGACGCCGCCCGCGGACAAAAAGCGGCCCCCGAACTTCATCCCCGCGGAAGGGCTTCTTGATGAGGCCGACGCCTTCGATGCGGAGTTCTTCGGCATCACGGCCGCCGAGGCCGCCCTCATGGACCCCCAGCACCGGGTGTTCCTGGAGGCAGCGTGGGCAGCCTTGGAGGACGCGGGATACGATCCCCGCCGCTTTCCAGGAAGAATTGGTGTGTTCGCCGGGGCGGGGGCACCGCGCCATTGGCTCGGTCCGGTGTCTGCTGCATTGGCGGGCGAGTCAACAGGTACGCTCGCTGACCGAGCGGAGCTGGGCAACGCGCCGGAGTTTTTGACCTCGCGCGCCGCCCACAAGCTCAAGCTCCGCGGCCCCGCGGTCACCGTGCACACCGCCTGCTCCACTTCGCTGGCCGCGGTGCACCTGGCCCGGCAGGCGCTTCTGGCCAAGGAGTGCGAGCTTGCGATCGCCGGGGGCGTCTCGATCGCTTCGCTCGGGCCGGATGAGCAGGGCTACGTCGCGGCGGAGGGCGGGATCTTCTCGCGCGACGGGCACTGCCGGCCCTTTGACCGCGCGGCCAGCGGCACGGTGAAGGCAAGCGGCGTGGCGCTCGTCGTCCTCAGGCGGCTCTCCGACGCCGAGCCGGCGGGCGATGCGGTGCGCGCCGTAATTCTGGGCTCGGCGATGAACAACGACGGCGGAGACAAGATCGGGTTCAGTGCGCCCTCTGAACAAGGGCAGGTCGAGGTCTTGGAGCAGGCCTACGCCGCCGCGCAGATCAATCCCGCCACCATCGCGTTCGTGCAGGCGCATGGAACCGGGACGGCCTTGGGTGATGCGATCGAGGTGGCTGCCCTCAAGCGCCTGGTGGCCGATAAGAAAGCTGGCGCCCCGATCAGCCTCACTTCGGTCAAGGCCAACCTGGGACACCTGGACGCGGCGGCGGGGGCCACGGGGCTCATCGCGGCGGTGCTCGCGCTGCAGCATCGCACCGTGCCTGGGATGCCGGGAGTGCAGGCAGCGAGCCCGCTGCTTCACTTGGCGGGGTCCCCGTTCGTCGTGCATGGGGACGCCCGGAGGCTGCCGGGCAGAGCCCCAGGCGACGCGCCTATTTGCGCCGGGGTGAGTGCACTGGGGATGGGCGGAACCAATGTTCATGTCGTGCTTCGCGAAGCGGAGCAGGGGCGCGCAGGAAGCGAGTCTTCGCGCCGAGCAGCCGCGCTGTTCTGCCTGTCGGCCCGCAGCCGCGCGGCGCTGGATCGGATGACCGATGGACTGAAGAAGCGCCTTCAGAAGAGCCACCCTGTGGAGCGGGACGGAGTCGCGTATACGCTGGCCGTAGGACGAGCGGCGTTCGCGTATCGCCGCACGCTCGTCCTCTCTCGCGAAGAAGACGCCGGGAACGCGGGTGAGGTTGCGGAGCGCTGGCACACGGGCCAGGCAGCCGGCAGTCCCCCCTTGGTCTTCTTGTTTCCGGGTCAGGGTCCCCAGGTCGTGAACATGGGACGCGCTCTTTACCGCGAGTATCCGCGGTTCCGCGCCGAAGTGGATGGCGCGCTCACCCTCCTGCGACAAGATGCCGGGCTCGACCTGCGCCCTTATCTGCTGGCCGGCGACGATTCGCAGAAGTCGCAGCTCGCCGAGGCGAGCCTGGCGCAGCCGGCCATGTTCATCATCAGCTATGCGCTGGCGCAGCTGCTCGGGTCCTGGGGGCTTGCCCCGTCTGCGCTCTTCGGCCACAGCCTGGGTGAGTATACGGCGGCTTGTCTGGCGGGCGTTTTTTCCCTGCGCGATGCACTGCGCCTCCTGCGCGAGCGTGGGAGGCTGATGGATTCGCTTGCGCCCGGCGGTATGACCTCCGTGTTCGCCAAGCGCTCGGAGGTGGAACAGCACCTCCCTCCCGGCCTTGCGATCGCCACGGAGGCGCCGGCTTGCACCGTGATCTCCGGACCCCTCCCGCTTCTCGACCGCGCGGAGCAGATTCTTACCCGGCGCGGCCGGGAGTGGGCGCGGCTACCCTTGACGCGGGCGTATCACTCGCCGGCGATGGAGGATATACGCAAGCCCTTGGCCGAGTGCATCGCCTCGTTGATGCTGCGCCCGCCCTCCATTCCCCTGGTCTCCTGCATCACCGGGAACTGGCTGGCTGCCCAGGAAGCGCAGAGCGCCGCCTACTGGGCCGATCACCTGTGCCGTACCGTCCTCTTGGAGCGGGGACTCCAAACCTTACTGGCCGATCCCGCGCGCATCTTCGTGGAAGTGGGACCGGGCCGATCGATGCTCGGTTTCCTGCGCCGTCACGCCGGAGCCAACCAGGCGACCGTCGCCGTCTCTACCTTGCCTAGACCTGGTGAGGAGCAGGAACCTGCCCTGCTGCTCGAGGCGCTGGGCCGCCTGTGGACGAAGGGGGCTGAGGTGGACTGGGCGGCGTTCTTCGCGGACCAACCGCCGCGGCGCGTCTCTCTTCCGACCTATCCATTCGAGCGGCGCCGCTTTCCGATTGAGCGGGTCGGAAGCGCAGGGTTAGGGCGTTCAAGAACAGAATCTGAGGCGCCGCCCGCCGAACCAGGCCCTGCGCGCAGTCCGTTCCATCTAAGCGCAGAGCTGGCGGGGCTCACGGCGCGCGTGCAGGAGATGGCGGCGCAAGGGAAGCTGCAGCCGCTCGCCGAACGACCTGGCGTCCGCGACCAGCTCAATGCTCTGTGCACGGCGCTCATTCGTCGCTACTTCGCGCAGGCGGCCCAGCTCAAGCCCGGTCAGAGCTTGCCGCGGTCCGAGCTACGCGCCCGGCTGCGCCTCCTGCCGAAGTTCGAGCCCATGCTCGACTACCTCCTGCACACCGTACACCGGCACAGGCTGGCGGTCGTGTCGGCGGATCAGGTCCGCTGGCTGGAGGAGCCATCGCCCGATGCGCTACGGTCGTCCCTTCTGCGTGAGCATCCGGAGCTTGCGGGCCTGGTCCGCTACCTGGAGCACTGCGTTGCAGCCTATCCGAACGCGCTGACGGGACAGATCGAGCCCGTGGGTGTGCTTTATCCCGACGGCACCGACGCTTTTTATCGCCAGTGCCTGCAAGGGGAAGAGCCTGGCTGCCTGCAGCTGGGCCGCGACATCGCCACCGACTTCGTGCGCCGCCTCGGGCGCACAGCAAAGATCGTGGAGGTCGGCGCCGGGCATGGGCAGCTCACCTGGCCGCTCGTGGAGTCCCTGCGCAAAGAGAACATCGAATATTCCTTCACGGACATCGGCCGCTCCTTCCTCGTTCGCGCCGCGGCAGTGGCTGCGGAGCGCGGCCTGCCGTGGCTCTCGGCCGGTCGTCTGGATCTCAATTCGCCGCCCGAGGCGCAGGGATATGCTCGCGGCAGCTTCGACCTCGTACTCGGCTACAACGCTGTCCACACGGCCCGCGATACAGAGCGCACCCTGGGCTGGCTCCGGGATCTGCTGTCGCCTTCCGGCCTGCTGCTTCTTGTCGAAACGACGCGCGCCGAGCTGTGGGATCACCTCATCTGGGGACTGGCGCCGGGTTTCTGGGACGCGACGAGCCGGTCCAGCGGCTGCCTCCTGCATGGTGCGGAGGACTGGGGAAGCTTGGCGCGGCGGACCGGTTTCGCTTCGTTCACGGTGCTGCCGGAGGACGGAGCGCAGCACGATCACGCAATCCTCGTCGCGCAGCAGGATAAGCCCGCTGCCTTCCTGCGAAAGAGCACGGCCCCGGTGCCTGAACGGACAGCCGCGCAGGAGCCCTTGTTCCAAATCTGGCAGCGCCTGCTGGGCGTGGAGCGAGTCGATCGGCGCGCCAGCTTCTTTGACCTCGGGGGCGATTCCTTGCTGGCCGTCCAGCTGCTGGCGGAGGTGCGGCTGCGCCTGGGCGTGGAGATCAAGATGCCGCAGTTCGCGCAAGCGCCCACGCTCGAAGGGCTGCTCAGGCTCTTGCCGCAAGCCGCGGCGAGTCCGGTTCTCCCGGCTGCGACCCTTGGACCGGCCCAGCGCCCCGCCGACAAGCCGGCGCTCCCAAGTTGCATCGTGCCGCTCCAGGCAAAGGGCAAGAAGAGCCCGTTCTTCTGTGTCCATGGGATGGGCGGCAGCGCGGCTCCGTTCGCGGCGCTGGCGCCTACGCCATCCAGTCCGGAGTCATCGCGCTCCAGGCGCAGCTCAGTCAGTTCGCCGTCAGCCGTTACGCCAAGACAACCCTCGACGGCAAGGTGAATCTCCGCGGCACCGCCGATTCACCGGAAGGCGATTTCCAACTCTCCGCGCCCGGCCTCGTCTACGAAGACAAAACCCTCGGCCAGCTTTCGGCAACCGGCACTCTCCGCAATCAAATCCTGTCCGCCTTTCTCCAGGTCCCCTCACTGGGAGTGGAAGGAAACGTCAAAACACCAATCAAAGGCCCACAGCGAATCGAGTTCGATGCACGCTTCCGCAATTCCTCCATCACGTCGTTAGCCACCCTCGCCGGCCAGTCTCCAGAAGGCCTCGAAGGCCGCTTTGATGGTGATGTCGCAGGCGTGTACTCGGGCGATTTGA
>CALFML010000466.1 GCA_937879845.1 uncultured Myxococcales bacterium | reverse complement strand
CGCTTCATGAGTATGTCTGGGCTTGGCGCAGCTTTGCTGCGCGCCGTACTGTGGGGCCGCCCGGAACAGACCCTGCCCGGCTCCGCTGTGGGCGTCAATTTTTCAGGGAGTATATGATGATATTTGTATGAGGGGGGAATTGGGGGAGGGAGAGTGTAGGTTGCGGACTTGCGGCTTCGACGGCGGTGGGGTTCGTATTAGGCTGCTGAATCGGCGGCGCGCGCGGAGGAATCGGCAGCGCGGCGTAGGGATGCTTCGCTCTCATAGATTCGCAGCAGCGCCACGGCCAGTGACATGATCACGGGACCTAGGATAAGACCGATGAGTCCGAACACTTCCAGGCCGCCGAACAGCGCGACGAAGGTGAGCAGGGCCGGCGCTTCATTATGGCCGCCGACCAGGCGCGGCCGAATGATGTAATCGGAGACGCCGACCACCACGGCTGCGCCATAAATAAGCTCTGCGATCCCCAGACCGACATGGCCGGTGAGGATTAGATACAGGCCCACCGGAACCCAGACCAGCAGCGTGCCGATTCCGGGAACGAGCGATGCCACCGTGGTCAGCGCACCGAAAAACGGGGCGTCCGGAACGCGGGTGACAAGATAGCCGATGGTCGCCAGCACCCCCTGCGCCAGACCGGTGAGCACGGTCCCTAGGAGCACGGTTCGGCCGACGCGGCGGAACTCTTCGAACAGGGCCCGCGTATCGCGCGGCCGCAGCGGCAGCATGATCTCCGCTCGGCGGGAGAGCACGGTCCAGTTCTGCAGCACGAAGTACATGCTGAGGATCAGAAAGAAGATGGTCAGCAGGCTGGCGAACGTCGTTCCCGCCACCGCGGTGGCGATGCTCGCCAGGCGCACGGAGACCGATGCGGTGGCATCGCCCAGCTGATCCGCCAGGCGCTGCGGCTTCATCCCCAGATGCGCCAGCCAGTTGGCCAGCCGCTCCAGCAGGCTGCGCACCGGCCCGCCCGGACGCAGCGCCAGAACCAGATCACGGACCCGGTCGATGCCGCGGCCGACCAGCAAGTAGCCAAACCCGAACAGGCCCAGGGCGATGGTCAAAAGCGTGGCGCCCACACATAAGAGGGCGGACAGGACGGGTCGCTTCCAGCGTCCGCGGAGGCGGCGGTAAAACGGCTGCAGCGTGAACGCGGTCAGGGTCCCGAGCAAGATTCCGATTCCCACCGGGCACGCCACCCAGATGATCGCCAGCGTTGCCATGAGGGCTCCGATCCCGAGCGCGTGCTGCTCCGTCCGGCTCGCGGGGGCGGTGTCGGGCAGGGGCGGCGGGCTAGGGGGAAGACGGCCCAGGACGTGTCTAGGCAGCGGTGTCTCAGGGAGGGAGACTTCATCGCCAATCTGGTTCATCCCGAGTCAGGTAAGCACGCCGCGCGCCAGGGTGAAGGCGCAGTGAGCACGCGGAGTTTGGCGGGCTTAGGACCGCGTCTGTTGTGGGCGGGTGGGCACAGTGTGGCGGCCGCGCTCACACCCTTATCTGGGATGGAGGGCTGGGCTGCGGATTCAGCGCCGGAACCGCTGCGTGCGGCATTTCGATAAGGCGCAGATCAGGCTGGGCGAAGCTGGCATGTGGAGTGCAGGAGCTACTTATCTTGACGTCTTGGCAGCTTCCAGGTCATCGGAGCACGCGCATCCTCGCCTAAGACAGAACCTGCGATTAAACTAAGTTCTCTGTTCCAACCTCATGGCTTTCTTGAACGCCGTTAACGAAGGGAGAAACACATGAATACCATCTCGCGTCACCTGCTCTGCCTGGGCGCTCTTGCTGGACTTCTCTCCGCCTGCGGCAGCGGCAGCGGACTGCCGGGCATCATCCCCACGGTCAGCATCACCTCTCCAAGCAACAACTCCTCCGTGCTCTTGTCGGGGAACAAGCAAATCGCGATCAACTTCGAGAGCAACTACGTGCTCAAGGCGCCGGGAACCTGTGAGGGGCTGGCCAACTGCGGCCACATCTACTTGCTCGTAGACAACACCAGCTGCAACCAGCCGAACATGCCGTATAACGCGCTGGTCGTAGCCAGCCCGGCGCAGGCGGATCTGAACCGGTGCACCACCGCGACCGGTCAGCACACCATCACCCTGGAGCTTCATCACGATGATGGCACGCCGGTCAAGAACCTGGTGGACAACCCGGTCCTGAGCCAGGTCACGGTCACGGCGCAGTAATTCAGAACTGGACGCGCCGCATGACGAAGCGGGGCAGGTTGCGGATCACGCTCATGATCGGACGCCAGGGCAGCGGCGCATAGATCTCCGGCGTGCCGCGGTCGATGGCGGTGAGGACGGACTCCGCGACCGCCTCCGGCTCGCCGGCGAAGGGCGGCGGCTTGAGACCCGCGGTCATGCCGGTTTTGACAAAGCCGGGCTTGACCGCGATGACGCGCAGCCCTTCGCCGTGATGGCGGTGGTCCAGCGCTTCCAGGTAGCGGGAAAGTCCGGCTTTGGCCGCGCCATATAGCGCGACCGGCTTGCGCCCGCGCTCTCCCGCGACCGAGCTGAATACGCACAGCGTCCCGCCCCCGCGCGAAAGTAGGCGCTTGCGCGACTCCTCACAAAACAAGATGGTGTTGGTGAAGTCGATGGTGAGCAAGCGGCCAAGGAGCACCGGATCGCGCTCCAGCTCTGCCTGCGTGGCGAAGCTTGCCGCGGTCACCACCACCGTGTCGAAGCCACCGAGCGCCGCATCGGCGGCATCGAGCGCCGGGGCGAAAGTCTCAGTGCGCTCGAGATCGCACAGGTGTCCGGCTACCGGCCCGGCGCTGCCGCGGATGGTCAGGTCGCTCGCCGAGCGATCCAGATCCTCACGGTTGCGCCCGAGTATAAACAGTCGATCGCCGCGCTCGACGAGCTTGCGCGCGAGCGCGCGCCCCATGCCGCGGGTCGCTCCCAGAAGAACCACTTTGCGCGGGCCGGGGCTCATGGACGGTCTCCAAACAGACGTACGGACTGGGCGCTGCGGATGCGTCCTTGCGGGTCCCACTCGGCGCGGATGCGCAGGAACTCCGGCAGGCGCGGCTCCATGGCGACGAAGTGCTCGCGCCGGGTGAAGCGGTCCTTGGCGAGATAGATGCGGCCCCCTTCGGCGAGGACCTGCTCGTTGAGCGCGTCGATGAGAGCCTGGGTCTCATCGCGCACCGCGATATCGAGCGCGATCGAGATCCCGGACATGGGAAACGACAAGAGCCCCTTGCCCTGCGGGCCGCAGTCCTTGATGACGCACAGGAAAGACGCCCCGCCGCGGCGCGTGAGGATCTCCAGGACCCGCCGCGCCGCCCCGCGCCCCGCGCTGTCGGGGAGCACGCACTGATACTGGGTGAAGCCGCGCGGTCCGTACATGAGGTTCCACTTGCGCAGCGCATCCAGCGGATAAAAAAACGTCTCCCAAGAGATCACGCTGTCGCGGGTCCGCGGCAAGTGCTGCCAGTAAAGACCGGTGTTGAACAGCCGCACCGATGGCTGGCCGAGCACGAAGCTCGGCAGCTCGAACGGCAGGGTCACCACCGGATGGCGGCGCGGCGGGCGCTTCGGCGCGAGCGCCGGATCCGCCCAGTCGCCGGCCAGCAGGATGCCGCGGCCCAGGTGGCGGCCCGGCGTCAGGCAGTCGATCCAGCCGACGGTATACGGCCACCGCTTGGCCCCGTCCTTGAGGGCGTCGATGTACTCATCGATGTCATCGACCCGGCGGCTGTGCTGGGCGATCCACGGGCTGCGGATGCGCCGCATGCGGAACTCCACCTCAAGGATATGGCCGGTCAGGCCCATGCCGCCGAGCGTCGCCCGGAACAGCTCCGGATGCTCCAGGTCCGAGCAGTAAAGGATTCGGCCGTCGGCGACCCGCAGCTTGATGCGGGTCACGTGCTCCCCGAAGCAGCCGCGCACGTGGTGCTCTTTGCCGTGCACATCGCTGGCCACCATGCCGCCGAGCGTCACGAACTGCGTCCCCGGCGTCACCGGCACGAAGAACCCGCGCGGCAAGAAGATCTGGTTCAAGGCGAGCAGGCTGACCCCCGCTTCCGCATGCAAGGCGCCGCTGTCCGGATCAAAGCCGAGCAGGCGGTCGGCCAGGGTGGTGGTGGCGACCTCGGGGATCGACGGCGGCGGCAGGGCGCTGTCGCCGTAGGAGCGGCCAAGGCCCCGGCTTAGCACCGCGTGCTCGGTGAGCCGGGCGAGATCTTCGGAGAACGTCTCGCGGCCGTGGACCGGAATGCGGCCCCAGCCGGCGAGCTGCGAGGCAGGTTGCGTATTGGCTGACATTTTCTTCTCCCTGGGTTTTAGCACGTCATGGCGCCGCGCGCCTGGCCGTGTTGGGCCGGCGATAAATTCCCGCGCGGCTAGCGGGCTTATCCGGTTGCCCGCCAGGGAGGGCCCGCGGTATACCCGCGCTGCAGACGATCGCCGACGCCGTCGGCGGAAGCTGCGGACTCGGAGGACCCATGACATCCTGTGATTTCCGATCTATCGGCCGGGCCAAAGGTAAAGCACCTCGCCACGCCGGGGGGCGAAGCGGGCGGAGCCGGCTGGCGGCGGGGCTCGGCCTCCTTTTTTGGCTTGCCGCGGGCGGCTGCAGCTCGGCTCCGAGCGATATCCTGAGCGCCGACCTCGGGCAGCCCGGCGGCGGTCCGGCCCCCGACCTGGCGCGGGTCGAGCCGGTGCGCGTCACCGTCAACATCGACGGCATGGGCCGCGTCGTCTCGACCCCGCCCGGCATCGACTGCCCCGGCACCTGCACCCTCCGCGTCCTGCCCGGCGCCAAGCTGAGCCTCCGCGCCGAAGCCGAGCTGCGAGCGTCCTTTGTCGAGTGGACCGGCACCTGCGCCGGCAGTAACCCCGTCTGCCTGCCGCCGCTCAACCGCGACGTGACGGTGACCGCGAACTTCGGCCCGCGCCGCTGCAGCGCCGACGCCTGGTGCAACGAGGAGCCGCTGCCGATGGAGGTCGCGCAGCTCAACCGCGTCTACGGCAGCTCCGATCACGACGTCTGGGCGGTCGGCTCCGCCGGCGTCGTCGTCCACTATACCGGGATGCGCTGGTACCTAGTCGATGCCCTGACCGGCCAGAACCTGGTCGCCCTGTGGGGCAGCGGCGCCACCGATCTGTGGACCGCCGGCGGCGGGCAGACGCTCCTGCACGGCGACGGCACGAGCTTTGTATCGGTGCTGCCGCCCGCGCTGCCGGCGATCTTTTCGCTCTGGGGGGCGCAGAAAAACGACGCCTGGGCGTTCGCCGGGAGCCCGTTTTCCGGCCCGTACTTTTTGCACTACGACGGCGCCGCGTGGCAGAAGGTGACGGTAACCGGCAGCGCCACCATCCTCGGCATATGGGGCAGCAGCGTGAGCGACATCTGGGGCGTGGGATCGCTTGGCCAGATGCTGCACTACAAGGGCAGCACCTGGGATAGCGTCGCCAGCGTCACCAACAACGATCTCAACGACATCTGGGGCGACACCCCCGGCAACATCTGGGCGGTGGGCAACGCCGGGACGGTGCTCCACTTCGACGGCGCCACCTGGCAGACCATGCCGAGCGGCACCAGCGCCACCCTGCGCGGCATCTGGGGCTTTGGCAGCCGCGCCTTATGGATCGTCGGCGATCGCGGCACCCTCCTGCGCTGGGACGGCCATGGCCTTGTCCCGGCCCAGAGCGGCACCACGCAAGCCCTGCGCGGCATCTGGGGCAGCGATGAAAAAAATCTATGGACCGTCGGTGATGGCGTGATCCTTCGCTACCAGCCGGAGCCGTAGGCTAGAATTTGCGGCCTAAAGCTGCCAGCAGCTAAAAGACCCTCAGGAGACAGACCCCCATGAATCCGTTCGACGCCATTCCGCAGTTTATCAAGATGCTCCAGAACCTCGATCACTGGATCGAGGCTGCGGTCGCCCACGCGCAGAAGAAGTCCTTCGATCCCGAGATCCTCCTTGGCGCCCGCCTGGCCCCCGATCAGTACCCCCTTTTGCGCCAGGTCCAGGTCGTCTGCGATGTCGCCAAGTTCACCGCCGCCCACCTCAGCGGCCAGAAGGCCCCGGCGCACCCCGACACCGAAAAAACCATCGCCGAGGTGCGCGCCCGCATCGCCACCTGCATCGCCTACCTGGAGACGGTAAAGCCGGCCGATTTCACCGGTGCGGCAGAGCGGCGGGTATCGGCGCCGTGGATGAACGGCAAGTGGGTCGCCGGCCAGGCGTACCTGCAGGAGATCTCGTACCCGAACTTCTACTTTCATCTGACTACCGCCTACGCCATCCTGCGCCATAACGGCGTCGAGCTCGGCAAGCGCGACTTCATCGGCTCCGTCCCGATGAACGATTAGGCTGTATGATGGGCCATGGCGCTTCCTCCTGGCCCAAGCCTCCCGCCCCTTGTCCAGACCTGGCACTGGCTCCGCCGCCCCTTTGAGTTCTTCGACGAGTGCGCCGCGCGGTACGGCGAGATCTTCCAGATCAAGCTCACCGGCTTCGGCACCGCCGCGGTCGTCTCCTCTCCCGAGGCGATCAAGGAAATCTTTGCCGCCGGCCCGGACGTGCTGCTCGCCGGTCAGTCCAACGCCCTTTTACGGCCGTTCGTCGGCGAGCACTCGATCCTGGTGCTCGACGGGGTGGAGCATCACCGCCAGCGCAAGCTGCTGATGCCGGCGTTTCACGGCGAGCGCATGCAGGCCTACGGGCAGGCCATGCTCGATGAGGCCAATGCGTCGATCGACATCTGGCCGCTGCAGCAGAGCTTTGCCATCCAGCGGCAGATGCAGGCGATCACCCTGCGCATCATCCTCCGCACCATCTTCGGCGTGGCGCAAGGCGCGCAGTTCGAGCGGATGTGCGCCATCACCCGGACCGCGGTCGAGATTGCCTCAAACCCCTTGTTGCTGTTTCCGGTGATGCAGCGCGATCTCGGCTCGTGGAGTCCGTGGGGTAAGTTCACGCGCCTGACCGCGGCGATGGACGACATCGTGCGGGGAGAGGTCGAGCAGCGCCGCCGCGCGGCCGCTCCCGCCGGCGATGACGTGCTCTCCATGCTTCTGGAAGCGCGCGACGATCAAGGCGCGCCGATGACGTTCGCCGAGCTGCGCGATGAGCTCGTGACGATGCTGGTCGCCGGGCATGAGACCACGGCCACGGCGCTGTCGTGGACTTTGTGCTGGCTGCTGCGCGATCCGGCGCTGTACGCGCGCCTGAGCGCGGAGATCGCCACTGCCGTCGAGTCTGACCGGCTGGTTCCCGAGCGCGTTGCCAAGCTGGAGCTCCTTGATGCCACGGTGCGCGAGGGGCTGCGCATCCGTCCCGTGGCGCCGCTGGTCGGCCGCATCACCCGGTCGCCGATGCAGCTTAGCGGCTATGAGATCCCAAGCGGCTGGGTCGTCGCCCCCGCCATCTACCTGGCGCACCGGCGGCAGTCGGTCTTCCCGGCGCCCGACCGCTTCGAGCCCCAGCGCTTCATCGGCACCCGCGTCTCGCCCGCCGAGTGGCTGCCGTTCGGCGGCGGCACCCGGCGCTGCATCGGCGCGGCCTTTGCGACCTATGAGATGAAGATGGTGCTGGCGGCGATACTCTGGCGCACCTCGCTGCAGCTGGAGCCGGGCTATGAGCCGCGCCCCGTCCGCCGCGGCGTGACCATCGCCCCGGCCCAGGGCGTCCCGCTGATCCTGCGCGAGCGGCGGCGCAGCAACCTCCCGCCGCCGGCCGCTGCCCAAGGCACTCCGCCGAACTGACGCCTGTTAGCGCTGCGCCGCTTCGCCCAGGTGCTCTGGGAACGCTTTTACGAACAGCAGGTGCCGCGCCGCGCCCAGCGGCGTCGCCGGCAGCCGGCAGAAGTAGCGCATCGCCGTCCGCAGCGAGCCGAAGGTCTGCTCTAGCATCAAAAAGTGCGGGCTGGCGCTGACGTTTTTGCGCAGCAGCGCGGGCGCCGCGGGATCGCGGCGGAAGCGCCGGACGAACTCGCGGAGCTGCTGGTGGTAGTCGGGCTCCTCGACGATCGCGCCGATCGCGGCGGCGCGGGGGTGGGTGCCGGCGAGCATCGCCTCGAGCTGTCCTGCGAGCTCATCGAGTCCATCGTCGAACATCTGCAGGAGCTCCAGATCATAGAGCGGGTTGGCGTGCACGACCTGCATGAGGTGGCCGATGATGCCGTCGCGCGTGCTGAAAAATCCCACCGGGTCGGCGAGCGACGCCGGCTCGTCCAAAAAGCGCAGGAGCTGATGGAAGCCAAAGCTCAGCTGCTGCTCGGAGTAATAGTCCGCCGCCGCCGGAACGATCCAGAACCGCACCATGTCGCGCGCCCCGCAGACAAGCTGGAGCCGCGACGGGATGACCTCAATGATGCCAAGGTGGTGGAGGCGCTGCAGGCGAGCGTCGAGCTCCGCCGGCGCGACGTAGCCGGCTAGGAGCCGAGCGAGCCGCGCCGCTTTTTTTACTGCATCCCGCGGCGAGCCGAGCGCGCTCGCCATAAGCGCAAAAGGGCTCTGGGTGTGCCGCCGCGATGTCGCGTCGCTGCCTAAGCCGCCCGCCGCTTTATCCGGCGACTTGCCTGCCGACTTGTCCGCCGCGCCGGTGGCGCTCCGAGGTGCTTGGGGCAGAGGCTGCCTGTCGTTCATATTCATTCCGGTCCGCCTGCGAAAAAGCATACGCCAATTGCCTGGTAGTTGCCGGGCCGCCGCGCGCGGCTTTTGTGCTCGACGGCAGCGGTAAACCTGCGATATGATTAGCTGTGCCTCACTCTGCCCAAGGCCCGGATGCGGGTAGCAAGAATCGCGTCATCGGTTACATCCGCGTCAGCACGGATCAGCAGGCCAGCGAAGGCGTGAGCCTGGAAGCGCAGCGGGAGAAGATTCGCGCCTATTGCACCGCGCTCGACCTGGAGCTCGTCGAGATCTGCTCGGACAACGGCTACTCGGCCAAGACCATCGAGCGGCCGGGCCTGGGGGATGCGCTGGCCCAGCTGCGCGCCGGCAAGGCGGACATCCTGCTCGTCGCCAAGCTCGATCGCCTGACGCGGTCGGTCAAGGATCTGGGGCAGCTCGTCGATAATTACTTTCTGCCGGGGCGCTATTCCCTTTTGTCGATCGGCGATTCGATCGATACGCGGACGGCGTCGGGGCGGCTCGTGCTCAACGTGCTGGCCTCGGTGGCGCAGTGGGAGCGGGAGGCGATCTCGGAGCGGACGTCCGAGGCGCTGCGGCATCTCAAGGCGCAGGGGGTGCACATCGGCGCGACCGGCTACGGCGCGATGCGGGTGAGCGAGGCCGATGAGCACGGACGGCGGCGCATCGTGCCGGTGGCGGCGCAAGCGCAGGTCATAAAGCGCATGCAGGAGCTGCGCAAGACGGGGCTGACCTTCAGCGCCATCTGCACGATCCTGAACCAGGAGGGGATTCCCTCGCCGCGCGGCTGCGTCTGGCAGCCGACGGTGGTGCGCACGATCCTGCTTCGCGCCAGCGGGGAGCCGGCTCCTTCGGCGGCGCGGCGGGCGGAGCGCAAGGTGCGGCAGAAAAAGACCCGCGAAGGCGCCATCGAGCGGGCGGGAAAGCTGCGCGCCCTAGACTACAGCCTGCGCCAGATCGGCCGGATCCTGTATCGCGAGGGATTTCGTCCGCCGCGCGGCGGGCTGTGGCACGCGGCGATGGTGGCGGATCTGCTCAAGCTCACCACTGCAGCGGCGCCGGAGCCGCCCGGTCGGGATGGCGGCGCGCCTGCGCGGCGGCAAAAGCGGCAGGACTGAAGGCGCAGTCGAAGCACAGGTGGCCGGGCGCGAATCGATCCTCGCGATGGCGCTGGCGCAGCTCTTGGGCCGCCGGGCCGTGCCAGATCTCGGAGAGCGACTGCTCGTATAGGCTGCCAAGTACGTAGCGCGCATCGTCATCGCGGCAGCACGGCACCACCCGTCCGTCCCAGAGCACCACGACCGAGCGAAACGGGTAGCTGCACAGGTAGTTTAGCGACTCGCCCGGCGCCGCTTCCGCCGCGCCGTCGGGATCCGGTCCGTCGAGCGGCTTTATGTACGCCTCGACGGTGGGCAGTCCCAGGCTGCCGTAGCGCCGCAGGAACTCCTCCCGCTGGTGCTGGTTGGCGGACAGCGCGATCATCTGAATGACGATCTTGGGCGCCGCCGCGCCGCGCTGCGCCGCCGCTTGCAAGAGGGCTTCGATGTTGCGCTGGGCCTTGCCGTAGCGCGCCGCCGGACCGCGGATCTGCACGAGCGTCCGGTCATCGGTTCCGTCCAGCGATAAGACCAGGCGGCGCAGCCCGGCGGCGAGCAGCCGCTGGCCAAGCTCCGCGGTGAGAAGCGATGGGTTGACCGACATCTCGGTCGGCAGCCCGTGATCGCTGGCGCACTGCACGAAGTCGACGACCTGCGGATGCAGGAGCGACTCGCCCAGGTGATGCAGCTCCAGCGGCCGATACCCCGCCTGCCCGGGATGCAGCTGCGCGAGCAGCGAGCGGAAGAGCCCGAACTCCATGAACCCCGTCGGGCGCTGCATCCGCTCCGGCACCCCACGGGGGCAGAAGCGACAGCGCATCGGGCAGCGGTTGGTGAGCTCAATCTGGTCGATAAACGGAATCTTGGGAAAGTGGGCATCGCGCAGATGCGCCAGCAGGGCATGGCAGGAGGCATGGCTGTCAAAGACCAGGGCGCGCTGGTACAGACTGAGCAGCGTGTCGCGCACCGCCGCGCGGGAGGAGCTTGCCACCACATCGGCGAGCGCCGACTCCGCGGTGGACTCATCCCACAGGGCGCGGACGACCGCCTCTTCGCGCGGTGTCAGGCGCTCGGTGCGGCCGGTGACGCCGTTATCGTATAGGCGCCGCCCGGCGTCATCGAGAAACGGCCGCAGGTACGACGACAGGACAAAGGGCAGGGCCACGCGAACCTCCAGCGGGCAACCTAGCAGAAGTTGCTCGCTGGCGCGCTGGCGGTTTGAGCTTACGGTTCGATGATCTGCTGGCGGGTGCAGTTGAAAGTCACATCGCTGGGCGTGCCGTAGTCGATGACCTCGAAGTCGCTGGCTTTCAGGGCCGAGAGCGAGTTCGCATTGAAGCCCACGTCCGCCCACTTGACCGTGCTCAAGGTGTCGTTCTGCGCCGTCAGCGTGATGTTGCCGCCGTCGGCCATCAGCATTCCGTACTTCTGCAGCGCCTTGGCGACGACCTGCGCCGCCGGGCTCAAGGTGTTCACGGGATAATTGGCGCGCAGGCGCATGCGGAAGCCGTACGGACCGGTGGTCGCCGGACCGGTGGTGTTGGTGCCGTGGGTCGCCGGCGCTACGTACTTTTTCGCTCGGATCATGTTGTTGGGCAGGATGAAACGGATGGCGTGATCGATGACGCCGGCTTTGATTTCATCGGCGGAGAATAGGAGCGGGGCGACCGGGAAGCCGGCGGCGTCGGCGCTCGTGCACTGCTGGCCGCGGCCGTTGGGGTTTACGGTCGTGGTGTCCCAGATCGCCAGGCAGCCGGCGCGGAAGGCGCCGCCGTTATCTACGGTTGCGTGGTAGAGCTCATAAAGACGCTTCTCGCCGCGCGCCACAAGCAGGATATGGCAGTCCGAGCCGCCGGCAAAGCCGGAGCAGTTGTAGCCGGAAAACGGCGTGGTGAGCGGCGGCGACGGATAGTCTTCGACCACCCCGCCCGACGGCAGCGGCACCGATGCCCGATCGCAGTCCGGCGTGTAATAAAAGCCGGTGTCGATCTGATAGGCGCGCTTGGCGGTGCCGCTCGGCACGTTTACCGCGGCGATGCTGAAGTCGACCTTGAGCGTGCCGGTCACCCAGCCGTTGGGGCCCGCGGCGGTCGTCATGTACTGGGTGATGGCGGCGGAGTCGGCGGCGAGCTTGGCGCCGGAGACATCCTGATACCACGGGGCCGAATCGGGAAAATAGCGGCCCTGCGCCTGGGTCGCGTGAACGCCGGCGACGTTGACCGCGCCGCTCAGATCGCCGCCGGTCGCGCCGTCGGGAATCGAGCCTGACTGATCCTCCGTCGCGCCGGCCATATCCGCGGCCGTGTTGCTGCCGGAAGAACATGCACACAGAAAGAGCGCCGTCGCCGAGACAAGATGCCGCACACCAAGGCCGAGCCGGTATCTGGACATAGGAAGGCCTCCTGTAGGTGAGGTCGGGGACGCCGAATTTTATCAGGTAGCATCCCTTGGCGGATAAAAGATTCGGCCGGACGTCCGGCACCGCCGCGCTGCGCTCACGCCGCCGAGGAATTTTAGGAAGATAGGAGAAAGAAGGACTGCGGTGAGTCGTTGCGCTCAGCAGTTCCAAATCGCGCGGGAAGCGCGCGGTGGGGGGAGGCTCCGGCCGGCTCGGCCAGACGAGGGGGGCGGGCAGAGCCCCCCTTTTTTAATAGATTCCCGGGAGGATGCGCCACTTCACCTTGGCGGTGTACGCATCCCAGTCCGCGCCGTAGCGCATGGCGCACATCTTGTTGTCGCGCAGCTCGCGGTGGACAAGCAGGATGGTGAAGTACGTGATGTAGAAGTAGGGCAGGGGATGCCCAAAGCCCGTCGGCAGACACCAGGCCAGGCCCATCATCAGATCGCCCAGGTAGTTGAGGTGGCGGGCGACGCCCCACCAGCCCGAGGTGAGCAGCAGCGTGCCGCGCTTGGTGCGGATAAACTCGGGCTTTTTGCCCCAGATGAGGCCTTCGGGGTTGGTGCGGAAGCGGTGCTTCTGGATGTTGACGCTGCGGAAGATGTAGTAGCCCGCGCCGTTGAGCAGCACGATGCCGGCGGTCGCCCACAGCGGCAGATCGTGCGTGTGCTTGAGCAGGTAGAACGCCTGCAGGGTATAGGTGAACGGCACCCATACAAGGTCGCCCCAGCACAGCATCCAGCCGAAGTTTTCGTGGCGGATGTCCCAGGTCGTGAGGATCGCTTCCTCATGGTAGTAGTAGTCGGCGATGTACCAGAAGTGGAACACGCACACGAGGATCATCGGGGTCGTGATCGTGCCGTGCAGCTGGTACTGCTTGGCCGCCAGGAACAGATCGATGGCAACCCAGCTTATAAGCCCCGGCCGCGCCTCGCAGAACAGCTTCAGGTCGAAGTTGCCGATGCGCGGGTTGAGCGCCGTGCCGAGCCAGTAGTCGTAGGTCGGGATGCCGGTCTGGCGCTCGCCTTCGGGCTTGAGCTTGCCGTGGAAGTACAGGTACAGGGCGAATATGAAGGTGAAGATCTGGATCGTCGTCAGCACCGGACCAAACTGCGCGTAGACGAACTCGCCGGCGTCCTTTATGGCATCGAGCGAGATGCCCTTGCGGAACACCAAAAGCGCGATGAACGCCCAGGTGAACCACCAGGAGAACCAGCCGTTCATCTTGTACTTGAGGCGCCGTCCGTCGGCCAGCTGCGTCCCGTCCACCCAGGGACCCGGCGCAAAGATCTGTAGAAGCCCTTGCAAGAGATACCAGCCGGCGAACACTGCCACCGCGGTCCACGTCGGCATGGGCACATAGGAGAGGAGCTGCAGCCACTCCTGTTTTGTCGTAGGCGTCGGCAGCGCCCCGTCATACTGGGTGGCGGCGATCCACATGTAGTAGACAAGGCACGGCAAAAGGACGAGCAGCACCACCGACATCACCAGATTGAAGGCGGTCGGGGTCTCTTTGGTTGTCGCCGCGTGGGCGGAACCGGTCATCGGTGCATTCATCAAAACCTCCTGAAGCTTGGGGGGCCGGAGTGGGGAAAAGCGCTGCGGACGGGAAACTCGGGGCTTAGATTTTTCCCTGCATAAGCTCGCCGATGACCAGCTTGCCGTAGTGCGCCAAGGTCTTGCCGACCGTCAGCGGATCGAGGCAGCTCAGCATGGCATCGGCCAGGGCGAGCGGCAGGCAGCCGGGGACGAAGCCGCGGCCGTACTCGAGCAGCCAGATGTCTTCGTGGAGCTTGACGCCCTTGGCCTGGCCCTTTTTGAGCGCCGCCATCTCGCCGGGGCGGTGGACCTCGCGGCGCAGGAAGTTCTCCTCCGTATAGGTCCACATCTCGCCGGAGATCACCACGTCGTAGATATCGAGACCGTAGCGGCCGGAGAAGCCTTCGCTGCCCACCGGGGTGCCGAAAAGGACGATGTACTCGGAGAGCGAGCCATGCAGCACCGTCATGATTCCGGTGATGCCGGCGACGATGCTGAAGATGAACTTCGCTTCCTTGGCGACATGTCCGGGGTAGGCGGCGGCCAGCTCGTTCATGATCACCGGGACCATCTCTTCCGGCGGTAGACCGACGCCTTTTTTGCCGATTTCGTGAATCACTGCGGGGTCGAATATGTATCCCATGGTGGGCGGAGGTTAAAAAAAGCCACCTGGGTTGTAAAGCGATGTGCGCTTTTGCGCACCTGTGCGGAATCGCAACAAAATCCAGCGTTTAGCGGGCGTAATTCCCGGCCGCTTGTTATGTCCCTTGCGTGATTGTAACGAGGTGCTGCGTGATCGCGCTGTCGGGCTCGGCAAGGGGCGCGATCACCGTGAAGTGCGTCGCGCCGGGGGCCTCGACCGCGGTGGCGTCATGGCCGGCGGCGGCGAGGCGGGTGACGAAGTCCCGGGTCTGGCGGCGGTACTCGGAGGACTCGCTGCCGCCGACGTAGGCGATGACGGACTTGCGCTCCGCAAGCGGCCACAGAAGCGGCGACAGCCGGCGCGCCGCCGCCGCATCCAGCCCGAGCTTGTCATTTATCGTCGTGCCCACAAGCGGCTCTAGCGCAAAGAGCCCGGAGATCGGCAGCGCGGACGGCACGGTCCGCCCGTCCAAGGTCGCATCCACCTCCCGCCAGTCGGTCGCCAACATGCACGCCGCAAGGTGTCCGCCGGCCGAGTGGCCCAAGACGGTCACCGGCTTGCCGAAGCGCTTGGCGACAAAGGCTACGGCCTTTCGCAGCTCGGCGATGATCTCGCCTACCGTCGCTTCCGGGCAGAGGGTGTAGCCGGCGACCGCAACGGTGATTCCGTGCGCATTGGGACCGCGCGCCAGGTGGCTGAAGTTCGATTTTTTCTGCGCTTGGAAGTAGCCCCCGTGGATAAGCAGCGCGACCGCGCCGCTGCGCTCTCCGGGGAGCTGCCCGGGCGGCCAGAAAATATCCAAGCGCTGGCGCGGCTTTGCGCCATAGGCCACGTCGAGCTCCGCCCGATCCCTTGCCGCCTCGCGATACGCGGCGGCATCGCGCAGCCACAGCGGGATGTGGTCGCGATACTCCTTCATCATCGCCGGGTTGGCGTACTCAAACTCCAGATCGAGCGGCTCCGCGGAACTCATCGCTAGGCGAGGATGATAAGCCACCAAGCGGAGTTTTCAAGGACACGCATGGCATCGCGTTCCGACATCGAAGCGGGGCGGCTCAGAAATCTGTGATCGGCGGCCGCCGGCAGCGCAGTAATGCGACGGAAAGAGATACTTCGGCCGTGGTCTGGCCGCTGGCATGACAGCTGCTTATGTCTCCCGACACGCATAACTACATCCGCTTGCATCCAAGCTCGGATTTGTGGAAGGAGCTCGAAATGATTCGCGATTTGTTTTCTCGGTCGGCCTTTTTCGCCGTCATCTTCCTCGCCGGCTGCGGCGGCGACGGCCTGCCGGGAACCTGCAGCTACCAGGGCAAGACGTACCCGGCGGGAAGCTCGTTTCCCTCCGGCGACGGCTGCAACTCGTGCGGGTGTCAGGCCGACGGCTCGATCGCCTGCACGGAGAAGGCGTGCCTGGGCAGCGTCTGGCTGCAGGTAAACCCCGTGCAGTGCGGCGGCAATCCCTGGGAACAGGTCAGCAGCAAGGGCGACGGCATGGACCCGATCTATCCCACCTCCGAGCACCTGGCCATCGACAACTACTTTGAAGATCAGGGAATCGATCTGCTGGAGGTCGGCCTTGTCTATCCGCCGACGCCGCTGCCGGTCTGCAAGGCGTGTACGTGTCCGCGCGGCGACGCCGTGCTGGTGCGCGCCCAGGCGGCCGACGCGGCCAAGCTGGTCGCCAAGTACGGCTTCACCCAGCTGTCCTACGGCCAGGCGCAGAGCTACAGTCCCAAGCAGTGCAACAACAACCCCTGGACAGCGCCGGATCCCGGTCAAGCCAGCCTGCGCAGCGAAGCCGAATCGGTCATGGCGTGGCTCAGCACGCAGAGCGCCAGCGCCAGCAACGCCGGCTTCATCTTCAGCACCGCGACCGGCGGCGGTACGTGCGCGGCGTGCAGCTGCGCCCGCGGCGATCGCCTGGTCGCCTTTCCCGCCGACAGCGCGGCGGGGGCCAAGCTGCCGGGGCTCGGGTTTGAGGAACTGCCGCAGTAGCGCGCGTAGGATTTGCGCATGACTTTGGTGAATGACGGCCGCGGTCAGGCGTCTATCCATACAGGAAGGAGCAAAGCCATGAAGAGCCTACTTCTTGCTGTTCTCGCCGCCGTCGGTGTCGTCGGTCTCAATGGTTGCTATGCCGAACTGACTCCTTACAACACCGGATACTATTCCGATCCGGCGTATGTGACGACCGGCGCCGTCTACACAAACTCCTACGCCGCGCCGGTTTACCGTCCGGCTCCGGTCTATGTCAGCCGTCCCGCGCCGGTCTACGTGGGTCGCCGCGCGCCGGTCTATGGCGGTCGCCCCGCGCACGCCTACGTCGCCAACCACTACCGCCGCTTCTAGCCGGCGTGGCGCACCGGCAAAGTCTTCTCCCCACTGCCTTTTCCTTCACCAAGACTCGACCTGACCGCTATAGTGTCAGATGATGAGTGGTGTCACGTTCGTCCCGCTGCGCGAGATCTGGTTCATCTCCGCTTTTGTGAACTCCGCCGCGGTCGATGCCTACGCCCGGGCGCAAGAGCTGGCGGCGGAGCTGACCACCGAGCTGCGCGGACTGACGGCGGAGCGGCTGCCGCGGCTGGCGTTCAGCCCGGAGCTGCAAAAGCGGGCGGTGGAGATGGCCGGCAGCGTATCGATCCGCGGCAGCTGGAATCCCTACGTCGATGGGTTTCCCTACCACGATGAGAACACCGCGCTGCACTTCAACAAGCTCGGCTACTTTCAGTTCGAGATCGAGTACTTCGCCGACCGGCCCGAGGAGCGCCGCCTGCTTGAGCCGGTGCTGGTGCAGCAGCCGGCGGTGATCGCCCTGGAGCGTCTGCGGCGCCTGGCGGCGCAAAAGAAAAACAGCCCGCTGCGCTTTGACACCGTGAGCCCGATCTACATCTTCGTCGTCAGCAGCGAGGTGCTTCCCGCCGCGCCGCCCTGGACGCAAGCGCAGATCCTGGCGCACAAGCAGGCCATCGGGGTCTGGACGGAGGTCTACTCCGGCGCCTGGCCCGACTATACCGATGAGGTGTATGAGCGCCGGATCGCCGGCAACCTGTCAAACCGGCTGTCGGAGCTGCACATCATCCGCCGCAACTCCGGATTTTTGTACATGGCGCCGGACAACCTGCGCCAGTTCTTCGATAGCTACATGCGGACGTACGTAGTCGCGCCCACCGCTCAGCTGCGGGCCATGCACTTCGCCCTGTTTTCGATCAACGAATCGCTCGACATCCTGCTCATGCGGCAGGCGCGCGAGGACTTCCGCGATCTCGCCGTGATCGAACAGAAGCTCGCCAATCTGCGCCAGATCCGCAGCGCCCTGCAGACCAAGATGAGCGAGATCTACAACGAGCTCGATAGCAACAAGCGCCAGCACTACTCCGCCGTGCTGCGCCACCTGCTCGGCGAGTTCAGCCTCGATCGCAGCGGCATCATGGGGCGCGTGGCGGAAAAGTTTGACACCCTGCACGACGGACTGCAGCAGCTCTACCAGCGCAAGCAGGCCGAGGATCAGGCGCGCACGGACCGCCGCCTCGGCACGCTCGGGACGCTGTTCAGCCTGGGCGTGCTGTCGGACTTCGCCGCGCTGCTGCTCGGCACCGCCAATGGCGTCGGCAACCATGACCTGCTAGCCGGCATCATCAACGGGACGTTCTCCGCCATCCTGCTCCTGGTCTTCGGGCTGGCGATCGTCAGCCGGGTGCGCCAGCGCTTCAGCGACAACCGGCCGCAGCCGGTGTATGCGGCCGATGCGATCATCCTCGACTCGCAGTCCCGCGTCCTGGTCATTACCCGCCGCAACCCGCCGTGCCGCGGCCAGCGCGCCCTGCCCGGCACCTTCGTCCCCGCCGGCGACTCAGCGACCGTCGCCCTCGTTCGCGAAGTCAAGGACGAGACGGATCTGGACATCGTCATCGAGCGCTGCATCGGCCGCTACGACACCGCCGGACGCGACCCGCGCGGCCACATCGTCACCGATGCCTATCTGTGCCGGCTCAGCCGCGAGCCGCAGACCCTGCGCTGCCGCGAGGACGCGGGCGAGGCGCACTTCGTCCCGCTCGCCGAGCTGCATGGTGAGGATCTGGCCTTTGATCACGAAGACATGGTAAGCGACGCGGAGCGTCTGCTGGCCTCCCCGCCTTCGGCCTGACTGCCTCTGCTTCACGCTAGAGTCTGCTCGGATTTTGAAGTCAGGATGAAGCCAGGGTTTTTGCCATCTTGGCGGGGGAATTTACTAGCTATACAGGGCCGAATTTATAGGCAATCAACATAGTTACGTAAGCCGGCGCATAGCTGACTCTGCAAGGAGGGTGCGCCTTACTGCCGCTAGTTTTCTTAAATAGAACGACGAAATACAGGCTAAAAGCAGTTTATGACGAAGGACCCGAAGGGCAAGAAGGAGCAGGCTTGTCCGGATGAGCTTGAAGCACCGGCCGCTTTGCAAGCAGCCAAGGGTGCTCTTGCAGAGGAAGGAGAAATAGGAGAGCCCGAGCCCAAGGGAAAAGAGGACAGGCTGCCGGAAGCCGATGCCGGTCAAAGCGTGGAAGCGGAGGAGCGGTCCCCCGCGCTGCCGTTCTTCGTCGTCGCCATCGGCGCTGCGGCCGGTGAGCTCTCGGCCCGCGAAGACCTGCTCACCAACCTGCCGTCCCAGTCGGGCATGGCCTTTGTCCTGATCTCGGCCGAGGTGGAGAAGCAGCCGGATCTGCTGATCGAGCTGCTGCGCACGCTCTCCCCCATTCCGGTGCGGGAGATCACCTCGGGCCAGCTTGTGCAGCCGGATTGTCTGTATGTTGCGCCGCCGCACATGCTGCCGACCATGGAAGGGGGAGCGCTGTTCCTGGCGCCCCTGCCTGGGGATGGTCCGCGGGTGCTGAGCATCGATCGATTCTTTCGCTCGCTCGCCGCGGACATGCGCAGCCGGGCGATCGGCATCGTGCTGTCCGGCTGCGAGGCCGACGGCGCGCAGGGACTCAAGGCGATAAAGAGCGAGGGCGGCATCGCCATCGTTCAGGACGAAAGCGGCTCGCGCTCCGACGGCACCCAGCGCACCGCCATCGCCAGCGACTCGGTGGATCTTTTCCTCAAGCCGGTGCACATGGGCCAGGAGCTGTGCCGCATCGCCGGCCAGCTGGAGCGGACGCTCGCAGCGGTCAGCGAAAAGCCGGAGAAGGTGCCGGATGAGCAGCACCTGCTGGCCAAGATCTACATCCTCTTGCGCAAGGCCACCGGGGTCGACTTCAGCCTCTACAAGCAGACCACGCTGCGCCGCCGCATCGCCCGGCGCATGGTCGTGCAGCGGATCACCACGCTCAAGGAGTACTGCCGCTATCTGCAGTCAAACTTCAGCGAGCTCAAAGAGCTGTATGAGGACATGCTCATCAACGTCACCCGGTTCTTCCGCGATCCGGAGACATTCGCCAGCCTGCGCTCGGAGCTGTTGCCGCTGCTACTGCGCGATCGCTCTCCGGAGCAGCCGATCCGCATCTGGGTCCCGGGCTGCGCCACTGGGGAAGAGGTCTACTCGCTGGCGATCACGCTGCTGGAGCACCTGGGTACGGTGTCGCTCGAGACCCCGGTTCAGATCTTTGGCACCGATATCAGCGAGCGCTCGATCGATCGCGCCCGCGCCGCGGTTTATCCGGAGAGCCTGCTCGCCGATTTGACACCGGAACGACTGCGGCGGTTCTTCGTCAAGGTGGAAGGCGGCTACCAGGTCGTAAAGCGCGTGCGCGATCTGTGCGTGTTCGCGCGCCAGAACCTGGCCAGCGATCCGCCGTTTTCGCGCCTTGATCTCATAAGCTGCCGCAACGTGCTGATCTATCTTGGCCCGGCGCTGCAGAAGACGATCATTCCGACGTTCCACTATGCGCTAAAGCCCAGTGGATTCCTTCTTTTGGGGAACTCGGAGACGATTCGCGATTATTCCAACCTGTTTGTGCTCCTTGACAAGAAGCATAAGTTCTACTCGCGAAACAGCGCCTCGGGGTACGGCGCCTTGGAGCGGAGCTCGCGCATCCTCCCCCATGATCTCGGCATGTCCCTCCCTTATGAGGGCGCGGGCGCCAAGGAAGCAGGCAATGAGATAGAGCTCCAGCGCGCCGCCGACCGCATCATCCTGGCGCGCTTCGGACCCGCCGGCGTCGTAATCAACGAGCGGGCCGAAATCCTGCAGTCGCGCGGCCACACCGGACCCTTTCTCGAGCTGCCGCCGGGAAACGCGACCCTCAACCTGCTGCGCATGGCCAAAGAGAGCATCGCCCGCCAGCTGCGCGACGGGCTGCATCGGGCGGTGACCGCCGACATCCCGGTGCGGCTCGATGGGCTGCGGCTGGTCGAGGACGACAAGAGCTCGGAGCTCTCGATCGAGATCCTGCCGATCCAGAGCCAGGGTCGGAGCACCCGCTGCTTCCTCGTCCTGTTCATCCTCGCCGCGGAGCGCCGAGCCGGGCGCGCCGCGGCCGAGGTCAGCCTGCCGCGGGGCGGAACTCCGGATGACAAGGATCGCGAGATCCTGCAGCTGCGCAACGACCTGGCTTCGACCAAGCAGTACCTGCAGTCGCTGCTGGAGGAGCGCGACGCGACCAACCAAGAGCTCATCTCCGCCAACGAAGAGATCCAGTCGAGCAACGAAGAGCTGCAGAGCATCAACGAAGAGCTGGAGACGGCCAAGGAGGAGCTGCAGTCCACCAACGAAGAGCTGCAGACCGTCAACGAAGAGCTCTATAACCGCAACCTGGAGCTCAGCCAGACGAGCAACGATCTGGTAAACCTGCTAAACAGCATCACCATTCCTGTGCTGATGCTCGGCAGCGATCTGCGCATCCGGCAGTTTACGCCGATCGCCGAGCGCATGATGAACGTGCGGCCGACCGACGTCGGCCGGCCTATCGGTGAGATCCGGCTGAACCTGAACCTGGATGATCTGGAGCCGCTGCTGCTCGATGTCATCGAGACGCTGTCGCCCAAGGAGCTGGAGGTTCAGGATCGCGCCGGCCGCTGGCACCTGTTGCGCGCCCGGCCGTACCGCACCGCGGACAACAAGATCGACGGGGTGGTGGTGGTGCTGGTGGACATCGATCAGATCCGCAAGAGCCAGCAGCAGCTCGTGGACGCGCGCGACTTCGCC